>JAGRAN010000029.1 GCA_020434585.1 Bdellovibrionales bacterium | reverse complement strand
CGCCGTCGATCTGTTTGTGGCCGACTGGTGCACAGAAACTCGTGCCGCCGACGTGGCGCACAGTCAGCAACGTAATTTCGTAATCAAAATCAACAAAGCCTTCAACGATAACCTTACCCTCTCCAGCTCGACCTCCCTCTTGCGCATACTTCCAGGCCTTTTCGATGTCACTTGCGCTTTTTATTACGCTTTGACCTTTACCTGAGGAGCTCATGATCGGCTTAACTACGCAGGGAATGGAGACCTCGCTAACTGCAGCCCGAAATTCCGTTTCGTTTTCTGCAAAGCGGTATGGTGACGTTTTTAGTCCAAGCTCCTCGGCGGCGAGACGCCGAATGCCTTCGCGGTTCATTGTCAGCTTGGCAGCTCGGGCCGTCGGGATAACGGTAAAGCCCTCCGACTCAAGCTCAACTAAAGTGTCAGTTGCGATGGCTTCGATCTCAGGAACGATGAAATCAGGTTTTTCCTTTTCTACAATTTGCCGAAGCGCAGCACCATCGAGCATCGAAATCGTGTACGAGCGATGTGCGACTTGCATCGCAGGGGCGTTCTTGTAGCGATCTACCGCGACCACTTCAGCACCGTAGCGCTGCAATTCTATAACTACTTCTTTACCCAGCTCACCTGAGCCGCATAATAGGACCTTCGTGGCGGTAGGGGAAAGAGGGGTACCAATAGAGACCATCGCAAGAATTCTCCCGATTTATAGTGCATTTGCTGCAACGCACTATAGCCTTCTCGCAACAAAATGTCACAGCGGGTGAGCCTGCAATACAAACTCTTAGGTAGTTCGCTTGGCGATTCGCTAGAGAAATTCGTTGATGCTAATGCATCATTTCACTTCCGGCGCGCGCTGACATAAGAGCACGTGAAGCTAAACTAGCCGCCGCGATAAGCGTCTTGTGGATTCCGTCTAAGCTGCCGCACCCGATGCGGTAGATCAGGTCCCGATCTTCCTCAAGCGCTCGCTCAAGCTCATCTGTAGTAACAACCACCGGAGGGTGCCCACAGTAAAGGCTCTCAAGGAAGACTTCTCGCTCTGCCGCTTCTTCATCGGAGAAGTTAAGAACGATGACGTCCGGTTTAATCTGTTCCAAAACTTCCAGCGCCTCAGTGGCGTCAGAAGCATAATGAAACTCAAATGGGGGAAGGGAATCGAGAACGTTCGCCATGCACTGCCAAACCTGAAACGATGTTTCGTCGGCGTCGACAAAGAGGAGTCTAGTTTTGCCGTCCATACCTGCCTTTAAAACCTCCGGATAACTTGCAATCCGTGCTAGCTCATAACCAACATAATTAGACACTCGGCAGAAAGCTCATCGACCTAAACATTTCATTTCACAGAAAATTTTCCGATTAGTTTGGTCAATTTATTTCGCTCTAAGCGGCGCTCCGTGCAAAAAAGGTTATGCTCGAGACCGACTCCAGTGCTTCATTTTAGAGTTGGTCAACACTCACCTTCTGATCGGATTATCGAAAGTGCTTCATACGGTCTAAAGCCATATTTTATAGCTGAATTAGGAAACTACAGCCGGTCAAACAACCGGAACAGATTTAAGCCGCTTTAAGGTTTGGAGCCCATTTTTCAACGTTAATATAGCTTTAGGAGCGCCCGAAAAGCAGACTTTATTGCGAAATGGGGCCGTCAAGGACTTTTCTAGTCGGTCTAAAAAGGCGGCTTTTTTGCCGGCACGCCGAAATTCCGATGTTTTTAATGGACTTCACTTTCTTTCGGCAAAACTACATTCTGACAGCCAACCCTAGCGCAACGGTGATCCTGCCTTCCCGCAAGTTTCGAAGATAATTTATTAGCTTTTCTTTGACATTTTTGCCCATCAGCAGATGAACACCTAGTGGCGGAATGCCATCCGAATCCAGCATCTTCAATGCTCGGTCAAAAAAGTTTATCGACTCTTGGTCCTTCGAAACCCATTGGACAATCCGCAAGCCGGCCGACTCCATCATCTTGCGAGCATTCTCTGTGGAAATTAAAAAGCTGATCGACTCATCCTCAGCCCAAGGGACAGGGTAGCTTAGCTCCCCTCCGGGGCCGCTAAAAATGTCGTGAAACAATAGTCTTCCACCGGGTCTAAGAACCCGGGCCATCTCCGAATAAAACTGTACTTTATTCTTTATGTTCATTTGAACATGTTCAGTCCAGGCGGCGGTAAAACATTCATCGTCAAAAGGTAGTTCGAGGGCATCGGCCCTAGCCAGACTGACCAATGATTCGAGGCCAACCAAACCGGTTAAGTACTCTCCGGCCATCACAAATTCTGCGGTCAAGTCCACCCCGGAGACTTCGCATCCAAACGTCTGAGCCAGATAGCGCGCGGTCCCACCAAGGCCGCAGCCAATGTCGATCACTCGGTCCCGTTCGGAAAGATTTGCAAACTCGGCGAGCTCCACCGTAGCCGCCCGGCCTCTGGAGTGAAACTCATCGACAGGAGCCAGATCGTCTACAGTGAGCACAGCTAACTTCTTGCCGGCCAGCGCCAAGGCCCGCTGAATGTTGTCAACTAGCCCACCGCGCCCATAGTGACGATTAACTTTCGCTGCGGTCTTCATCCGAAGGTTAGCTACCTATTTAGACAGTCTACTTATAAGAAATCGCAATAAACCTGCTTCCTCCTTTAGCTCACACCTTAAAATTGTGTAAGAGTAACTACTCATTTTGGCCATTTCTTGAATTATGTCAGGTGGTACAACCTTGAAGATAAACTTATTCCCGATAGCGGCCCTTAGTGCTTGCTGCTTTTTTGCGTCTTGCAGCACCGACCAAGGACAAGGTGGCGGGGCTCCACCAGCAACTCCAGTCGTCGTTGCTGCGGCAGTTCAGCGTACTTTGACTGAGTCAGTATCCGTTGTTGGCAGCCTCGTTGCGGACGAAATCGTCGAAATTCAAAGCGAAATCGAAGGCGTAGTCGAAACTGCCAGCTTTGAGGAAGGCTCCAGGGTTGAGAAGGACGTAGTTCTTTTCAAAATTGATGCAGAGAAACTGCAAGCAGAAGTGTCCGAGGCTGAAGCAAACTTTGAACTGGCCGCAGCTAACTTAAAGCGCGGCAAGGATTTGCTTAAAACCAAAACTATTTCATCGAAAGAATACGACCAGGCTGTTTCAAGTTATCATTCCACTCAGGCAACGCTCGAGCGCGCACGACAGAGGTTTGATGATGCGGTAATTCGTGCACCGTTCGCGGGTATTGTCGGCGCACGCATGGTCAGTCCCGGACAACGTGTTTCGGTCGGCGAGACATTAACGTCCGTAGTAAACCTGCAGACAGTCAAAGCCGAATTTGGTGTTCCGGGTCGCTTCCTTGGTCAGCTGAAGGTCGGTGAGAAAGTCCGCGTCAAAGTCGAAGCATACCCCGATAAAATATTCACTGGAGAAATTTACTTCGTTTCCCCAAGAATCGACACCACCACTCGCACGGTCTTGGTCAAAGCCCGAATGAGCAACGACGAGAACCTGTTGATTCATGGCATGCTGGCATCAATCGATGTTGGTTTACAGGAGAGAGAAAACGCCTTGGTCATTCCGGAGACCGCCGTCATTCAGCGCAAAGATAAGCAGTCTGTTTTTGCCGTCGGTTCCGGCGACATAGCAGAACTTAAAGAAGTTAAAACTGGCATCAGGCTCAAAGGCGAGGTTGAGATTATCGAAGGCCTCCAGGCGGGTGATTTGGTGGTTGTGGAAGGCACTCAAAAGATCGGTCCAGGCTCGCCGCTGCGCTACGCCAAGCCGGGAGACTCCACGGCCAAAGTCGAAGTTAAGGACAAAGCATGAAGCTGCCTGAGATTTGCATCAGACGTCCGGTGCTGACGTCGATGATGAACTTGGCACTAGTGATTGCCGGGTTCGTGGCACTTTTTGACTTGCCGGTGCGAGAAGTCCCGGATATCGACCCTCCGATCGTTAACGTTAATACTACTTTTACAGGCGCAAACGCCCGAACTGTCGAAACGGAGGTCACCGAAGTCCTCGAAGAAGCAGTTAACGGGATCGAAGGCATCAAGCGCCTCACCAGCGAAAGCCGCGAAGAAGTCAGTTCGATTACAATCGAGTTTGAGTTGTGGCGTGATGTCGACGTTGCTGCGCAGGATGTCCGAGATCGCGTGTCACGCGTGCGGGGGAATCTTCCCGACGACGTTGAAGAGCCGATTATTGCGAAGCAGGAAGCGGATGCTAGGCCGATTTTATGGGTAGCCCTTTATAGCGACCGCTACTCTACGCTCGAGCTTACTAATATTGGCGAAAACATCCTGCAAGATCCCCTTCAAACGGTTAAGGGTGTCAGCTCCGTAATTTTAGGCGGCTCCAAACGCTACGCTGTCCGAATTCGGCTTGATCCGGATCGAATGGCTGCACGTAATATCACGGTCAGCGACATTGAATCAGCCTTGAATCAACAAAACGTTGAGCTTCCGAGCGGGCGCGTAGAGAACTTGCAGCGTGAATTCACCATTCGCACCCTTGGCCAGCTAAAATCCCCCGAAGACTACAATAAGCTGATCATCAAACGTGAAGGGCGGGACCTGGTTCGGCTCGAAGACATCGGCCACGCCGAACAAGGCGTTGAAGATGAACGCGCCGTTGCCCGCTACAAATCTCAACCAGCCATGGGCCTAGGGATCGTCAAGCAGTCCAAAGCCAACACGATTGCTGTCGCCCAGGGAATCGTCGAAGAGCTCGAACACCTGAAAACGGTTATTCCTCAGGGCGTCGAAACTTTCATCGCGTATGACGAATCGGTCTTCGTTGATGCGGCAATCAAGGAAGTCTGGCGAACGCTCGGCATGGCTTTCTTTTTGGTGGTATTGACGATTTTCGCTTTCCTGCGAAGTGGACGCTCAACGTTCGTGCCGGCCTTAACAATCCCGGTATCACTGATAACAACCTTCGCGCTGATTTCTTATTTTGGCTTCTCAATCAACATTTTGACGATGTTGGCTCTGGTCCTAGCCATCGGCCTTGTTGTCGATGATTCGATTGTGGTGCTGGAGAACATCTATCGCCATATCGAGATGGGCAAAAAGCCGCTTCAAGCAGCTTACGACGCAATGGATGAGATTTCGTTTGCTGTAATTGCGACTACAGTTGCGCTTGTAGCTGTTTTCCTTCCGCTCGCCTATCAGAAAAGTGTTACCGGACTGCTATTTACTGAGTTTGCCGTCACCTTATGCGGAGCGGTCGTGGTTTCGACGTTTGTAGCACTAACGCTTACTCCGTCGGTTGCCGGGCGAATTTTAAAGCCAATCGAAAAGGACAAGCAGAACGCCGAACCAGACAACTCCTTCGTAGCCAGATGGACCGACCGCTACATTAATTTATTACAGCGCTCGCTTAATCATCCTTGGAAAGTTCTGTTCTTAACCGGACTGTTTGTCGCAACTTCAGTATTCTTCCTGCTCAACCTCGAGTCAGAGTTTTTGCCAGACGAGGATAAGGGACGACTTTTTAACCTTGTGATTGCGCCCGAAGGAGCCACCGCCGAATACACGGACAGAATGGTTGCGAAAATGGAAGCAATTGTTAGTGAGGTTCCGGAAGTCGCGGGATACTTCTCGGCCGTTGCTCTCGCACGCCAAGGTCCCGGTAAAGCAAGCGAAGGCTTGATGTTTATCCGCTTTAAGCCCGATCGCGACCGAAGCGTTCAAGATATTCTCGCCGGACCGCAGGGACTTCGTGCAAGATTTTTTACCGAAATCGAAGGAGCGTTTGCGCTGGCGATTCTCCCGAAATCCGTTGGTCGAGGTTTTGACCAGCAGTTCCAGCTCGAGCTTAAAAGCAATGACCTCGACGCGCTCGACGCATTTGCGCAAGACTTCGTTGGAAGACTCCGTGGGAGTGGTCTACTTGACGGCATTAGGACAAAGTTCGAGTTCAATAAACCAGAATTGCAAATTGAGATTAACCGCGAACGAGCAGGGGCACTTGGCGTCTCTGTTCGAGAGATCGCTCGCACACTGCAGGTGCTTTTCGGAGGATCCGATTTAAGCAGCTTCTCCAAAGAAGGCGAACAGTACGACGTCATCGTACAGCTTGACCGAGGCGCCAGACTAACTCCGCGAGATTTGGACAGCATCTATCTACGAAACGACCAAGGTCAGTTAGTGCAGCTGAATAACGTAGTTAAGTACTCTGAGACAGCAGGGCCAAACGGAATCTTTCACTACAATCGTATGCGCTCAGCTTCAATCGAAGGCACACCGAAAAGCGGCCATCCGCTCGGAACCGTCATTGCGCAGGTCGAGCAAATGTTAGCTGAATCAATGCCCCCGGGCTTTCGCTACGAATGGGGTGGAGAAGCGGCTGACCTCAAGGACGCTGCCGCTGATACACTTTTTGTGTTGATGCTGGCCATCGTTACAATTTACATCGTGCTCGCCGCGCAGTTTGAAAGTCTTGTGCATCCAATCACTGTGATGGTAGCACTTCCTCTGGCGGCTGTTGGCGCGTTGGGAAGCCTTTGGCTGTTGGGTCAGGTCGATGCTCTAGGCGAGTCATTGTACGGCTGGGCACATTACGCACCTGACCCTCCCGCGATCGCAGGAATTCTCTCGGCGATGGTTCCTCGCATACCTTCAATGACGATTAACATTTTCAGTCAGATTGGAATGGTCCTGTTGCTTGGTCTGGTAACAAAGAACTCTATTCTGCTTGTTGAGTTTGCCAACCAGGAGATGGGTAGGGGGAAAAGTGCAGCGGATGCGATGTTGTCCTCAGCACGGGTGCGCTTTCGACCGATTTTAATGACTGCTTTTGGCACCATTACCGGAATTTTGCCGATCGCAATTGGGTTCGGGGCTGGAGCTGAGAGTCGACGCCCAATGGGTGTTGCCGCGGTTGGCGGGATGGTAACGGCGACGGCTCTAACGTTTTTTGTTGTGCCGGTTGTTTACATCCTCCTCGACAAATTTCGCAGACAGTCCTCTGACTCTCAATCAGATTCCGGCGAGGCCAGTGTCTCCTCTAGCGCTACTGCTGCTGCTCTTCTTTTCGTATTAGTTCTTGCTCCAGTTGACTCGCAAGCTCAAACACAAACTACCACAGCTTCCGACAGCGCTTCTCAGCAGTTTGTTATTACTCTGCCGATTGCAATTCAAACAGCGCTGGAGCAGGGAGCCGATGCACAGGTAGCATCGGAACAGCTTGCGCGAGCCCGTGCCCAAACCAGGGAAGCACGTTCCTATTTGCTGCCGCAGTTAACCGGCACGGCCGAATACGAGAAGACAGACAAAGATTTGCTCGATTCTTTTGGGGACACCCAATTCGGCAGTGATGAAGCCTGGAACGCAGAAGTAGAACTACGTCAGCCGATATTTGCTGGAGGCTCTGCTATTGCCGGACTGAAGCGCCAGCGTAGACTTGAGTCGGCGCAGGAGCAGCAGAAAGACGAAACTGACCTTGATGTAATTCTTTTAGTTAAGCGTCGATTTTACGCTGTGCTGTTAGCGCGGGCCGAAGTTGAAGTTCAAACTCAGTCCGTAGAGCTGCTAACAGAAGAGCTAAACAACGAAAAAGCAAAATATCGAACAGGAGAGGTTTCGCAGTTTAACGTACTACGTGCAGAAGTCGCTCTTGCCAACAGCCGCACTCCGCTGATTCGCGCCCGCAACGCTTTAACCATATCTTACGAAGACTTGAAAAGCGTATTAGGCGTACCGCTTGACAGTCCGCTGCGCCAGGGCCGAACCTTCGTCCTTGAAGGAGAACTTACCTACAAGGATTACAGCATCACACTCGATGACGCGCTAGCTAGCTCAGTTAAGCGTCCGCGCTTGCAGCGACTCGAGCATCAAGTTGAAGCAGCCGACCAAACGATCACGTACGAGCGCGCTGAATATTTTCCATCACTCGACGCATTCGCTAAGTACGGCGTTGAAAAATCGCGATTTTCAGACGAACTCGACGATACTCTTGATGGATGGCGCGCTGGCTTGTCTCTCGATTGGAAGATTTTCGACAGCTTTAGAACGCCAGCCCGCGTAGAACAAAGCGCACGAGACCTTGCCATCGCCCGCACAAATCTGAGACAGGCAAGGCTCGATGTAGAAGTAGAAGTGCAGCGCGCTCACTCGTCGCTGATTGAAGCCAGGCAGCTTGTTAAAGCTTCAGAAAAGGTACATGAGCAGGCTGAGGAAAGCCTACGTCTTGCTCAAAACCGAGTGCAGGCAGGTGCCGCAACTCAGCTCGACATTCTTGCGGCACAAGTCGCTCTAACTGATGCGAGGTCCAACAGGGTAAGAGCCCTTTACGACTACAATCTGGCGATTGCCGCGGTCGAGCGCGCAATCGGTCTCAAAAATTTAAAATAAGCTAATCTGCGACCTACGCTGCCTAGGATCGAATGGCTATCTTCCGGCCAATAAATTGAACTACACTTGCCAAGCCGTTATGAAACGTTCCCTCATTAACTTCCCGATCAATTTCTCGCAGGACAATCGGCTCAAATCCAGGCAATTCTCGCGAAATTTTTTCAGCGGACATTAACATGTCCAAATCTTTTGGACCGCCCGTTTCCAATTTAAGCTGCGCCTCCGAATACGCTTCCATTAGGATAATGCCACCGGATGGGAGCGTTCGCTCAAGCAGCGGGTATAGATTTCGCCGAATAGCACTTGGTAAATGAGCAAAAATAGAAACTATCGACCGGTACACTCCATGCGCCGGGCTGTAATTGCTCAGGTCTACCACTTCAGTAGTAATCTTAACGCCTTTGGTAGCAGCTAAGGCCCGTGCTTTCGCAAGGCCAACTTTCGATCCGTCAACGCCGTGCACCTCAAGTCCCAGAGACGCAAGATACACCGCATTGCGACCTTCACCTTCAGCCAAAGAAAGGACTGGCCCTTCTAACAGATTCGCGTTTGAAGCAAGAAACGAGTTCGGCTCGGTGCCATAAACATATTCATCAACAGAATAACGCTCGTCCCACATATAAGAATTGATTAGCGGCAGTTAACCCGTTTGCCAAACTAGGTGAAGTAAGCCTTTAGCACATACTCTTTCATCATGCGTTCAGTATTAAAGAAAGATCCGTTCAGTGCGATCGAATGACGCATGATATCAAGGAAGCGTACACGCTCGCGGTAGAAGCAGGGAAGGATTACTTCTTCGAGTTTGCGGTAGAGAGCTTGAGCCTCCTCCACGTCGTCGTGATCAGAGTCGACTGAACCGCCATTGGTACTAATTGACCAACCAGTTACTCCTTCAATCCAACCTTCGATCCACCATCCGTCCAGCACACTAAATGAAGGAACGCCGTTAAGTGCGGCCTTCATGCCGCTGGTTCCAGAGGCCTCAAGCGGGGGCCGCGGAGTGTTAAGCCAAGTATCTACACCTGCGGTAATAATCTTGCCCATTTCGAGGTCGTAGTCTTCGATGTAGGCAATCGGAACATCGTCACCAAGCTCACGTTTCGCATCGAAGACGCGCTTCATGAGTTCCTTGCCCGGCACATCGGCAGGGTGAGCCTTCCCGGCGAAAATAAGCTGAAATTTTCCGCTGCGCTTTGAGATATCTCGCAGCCGTTTTAGTTGGTTGAAAATGAGATCCGCTCGTTTATAAGTCGCGACTCGTCTGGCAAAGCCAATCGTAAATACATTTTCATCCAGAGTCTGCCCGCAGCGCTCCTGTACCAGAGACAGCAAGCGCCGCTTTGCTTCTAAATGCGCTTCCCAAATTTCGTGATGGGGGATGCTCATGGCATAGCGAAGTCGAAAGTTATCTGAATTCCACGATGGAATATATTTATCGAACAGCTTTTTCATCGACGGAGATGCAAAAGTCGCTGCGTGAATGCCATTTGTGATGGAGTCAATAGAGTAGTTGTCGAACATTTCGCGCGACACTTCGCCGTGCTTGCGAGCGACGCCGTTGATAAAACTGCTCATATTAAAGCCGAGGTAGGTCATATTGCAGACTCCACCCGAGCAAAACCCATCTTTCATCTCGAATTCTTTGCGCGCGCCTAGAACTCTTTCCATTGCCTGCTGATCGAAGCGATCGTGCCCAGCTTCAACAGGCGTGTGAGTCGTAAAAACACACATTTTACGCAGTGGGACTATGTCATCCGGTTCGGCAGCAGTTCTACCTTCAGCTCTCAAACGCTCATCAAGCAGCTCCAAGGTTAGCAAACTCGCATGACCTTCGTTCATGTGATATTTGCGAACAGAATTGTAGCCGAGCGCCCTAAGTATTCTGACTCCACCGATACCCAATACTGCTTCTTGGCACAGACGATAATGCTTGTCTCCGCCGTAAAGGTAATCCGTGAGAGTTTGATCGTACTCAGAGTTTTGCTTATCCGAGGTGTCGATCAAGTGCACCGGAACAACGAAACCTCCTTGACCCACAACATCGTAGCGCCAAACTCGCAGCAGAACCGGCCTGCCTTCGATCTCAACTTGCGCAGTGGCATCGAGTCGCTGCAGATGCTGTTCAACCGGCCAGGTGCCGTCATGCTCGATTTGTGTGCCGTCTTTAGCGATTTCCTGACGGAAATAACCTTTACGATGAAGCAGCGTAACAACTACCAGCGGGACTCTTAAATCTGCGGCAGAACGTGCGGTATCGCCGGCTAAAACCCCAAGTCCACCTGAGTAGGTGCGGATCTCGGGCTCAAGGGCGATTTCCATCGTAAAGTAGGCTACTGGGGTCGGTGAATCATTCATTAATTCTGCATATCAGAATAGCTAGGTAAGGGCATCCCTTAGATGCACAGAGCGGAGCACTAATGGGGCAGCCTCGCCTCTGAAGAAGTAATGGGCCGTATTCGTTCAAGAACCTCTTGTCGGTGGCCGAGATAGGGCGGGGTAGTGTCATGTGAAAACACACCTGAAATGTATTGCAAGAGCGCTAGATACTCCGTTGTTCGCTCCATCCAGTCGTGTTCAGCAGTTGCGGCCCTCCAGACGACGTCCTTTCGCTTCTGCTGATTGCGAAAAACCCCTAACGCTCGAGTAAGCGCCTGATAGAGTGCGGAAGGCGTATATTCGTCAAACAAAAATGAATTCCCTTGCTCTGCCCGATCATTGCAATTCTTCAAAGTCGCAGAAATACCGCCGACATTCCGAGCAATTACTGCGGCACCAGTCGCGAGCGCTTCGAGCTGAGAAATTCCGCCTGGTTCATAACGCGACGGCATCAAAAACAAGTCACTCGCGCCGGTAATCTCAAGCGCCGAGCTATGAGGGATAAAATCGAACAATCCAGCAATTCGGTTTGGGAAGCGCTTTGACAGCTGCTCTACAGTAGTAATCAACTTCCTCGCAGCCGAATCGGCTCTCGATGGCGGCCCACCAATGATAATTTGTGTTTCCGGGAACTCGACGAGGATTCGCTCTAAAACACTCGAGCCATCAAAAGGTTCGGTCAGGAGAGAAATACCTTTTTGCTCCGCGAGTCGGCCCACAAGCGAAACTAGCACTGCTTGAGGATCCTTTTTCAGACCTAGCTCTTGCTGCACGACCTGCTTAATTGCTTCCTTATAGGAACCTAAGCGCTTCAGCACCCTTGAGTCGGTGTAGCGTTGCGGGGCAAGGGGTTGCAGACCTAGTTTAGACCTAGCACGTTCACCTAAATCCCAGATCAAGTTTCTCAGTGCCGCAACGTTGATGCCGTTGCTTATACCGAAAATAGCATCCGCTTTTTGGCTAAACAGCTTATGCAAACCTTCTCCACCCGATTCAGTGAAGAGCTCCTGAGCATACGGACGGCTAACTGCAACGATAGCTTCACCCACATGAAAGATCGCTCCAGCCGTAAGATTTAAGTAGTTCTTGTCTTCGGGATCAGAGAGGCCAAAAAAATGTTCCTGCGGCAGTTGAAGCACAGGCCATAAGTCTTCGCCAAACTGGTTAACATACAAACGTCCCTGATATGTTTTCCCTGCGTTGTGCAGAATATGAACTTTGTCGACGTCTCCAAATTTTGGATGCTCGCTGAAGCGGGGATCCAGTTTTAAATACACCGGAACAAGACCAGTCAACCAATCATTGGTAATAATAATATGCGGCGATACGCCAAAGCGTTCATCACGCATCACCTCAAGGGCTCCGCGGGATAGAAAAATAGCTCTGCGCAGATGCTCATCTGAAGAAAGGTCTGGATATAGCTCGCTGGCTAGTTCGCCATGTCTTAGAAAAAGGACTCGGAGAGAATCGACTCTAGCTTCATAAACCTCTGTAGGAATTCGCTGGCGAAAGCGCTTCACCATATTCGTGCCGGAAAAGTAGGTCGGACCAAAATCTATCCAAATTCTACCAAGATGCTTTAACGGAACGTTTTCGTCGAGAAGATGAATTCCATTCGCAACGACGCTTTCGGCGCTCGGGTGTTTATTGCCCTGAGCGTTTTCATAAAGTGGAGTAATAAGTGTTGCAGGTATGCCGCGGCGCACTAGCGACGCCGTCAAACCGACCATTACTTGAGAGAGGCCACCGCCGGAGGCATGCGGTCCTTCGGGAGCGACAAATACAACTTCACCGATGCCGATGTTCTCAAGTATTTTTTGCACAGTTTCGAGTCGCAATTTTCTACTCTTGGATCGCGCCGAAAGAATTTTCTCGCCTATCTCGTGATGAAGCACAGATAAGCGCGAACGAAACTCAGATGAACTTGCGGAAAGCGTGAATAGAGTACGGCTAATCGCATCGACGGAAACCGTTTTCAACAATGCATGCACATGCCGAACGAATTTATCTAAATCGACCGACTTTAAACGAAGGCGCTCAGAATCAATTCTGGGTGTATTACTGCGCACTACATTTGAGTCCGAGGAGATATCTTTTTCAGAGACAGTAAATTTTGCATCATCTAGATATGGACCACCGGCCCAAATCGGTGCACTCCCGTCAGCAGGGATCGCAAAGTAAGTGGCTCCGTATTCGCCAGTAAGACCGGGCCGAATAATAGAACTCACCAGCGCATGACCCGAGACATCATAATCAATCTCGTCCCAACTAACTTCCTGATCAATCCATGAGTCTAAAGATTGTCCGTAAGGACCGTAGTGGATGAAGAAGCGCGCCCCTCTAAGCTCCTCCTCCTGCCCAGCTACTTTCTGCAGGACCTGAAAGCACTCACCAACCCGCCGCACCTCTGGCTTGGCAACAAAACTCATCGGCAATGCTTTGCGCTTTCTGCGCCGCTCTCTCATGGGAGGGTCTACTCAATAGATATGGGACGAACGCTTAAAATCAGAGCACTGCCTCAATTGACGCAGCTTACCCCTGGCTGGTTTCAGAAAATATCATCTATCACGGAAGGTTCCTATTCAATGCTTGGGGTGCATGAATTTCTAATGACAGCCTAAGAAAGCCCTCACTTTCGACCAAATTGCTGAGGTTTCAAAGGCACTAAGGCTTAATTGGGTTCTAACGCGCCAGCTGGGGTAATCGAAAGGGACCCCTGGTAGATTGGACTGCTGTGCCAGCCCAGCAAGTTCCTCAAAAGGCATTGCCAGGATTTTGGCCGGGCTTTCCCAGAGAAATCTATACATCGCAACTAGGGCCTCCTGAGTCAGGTGAGCCTCGTCGGCCTGACCAAGTTCATAGCCGGATTGGCGAAGGGTATGCAGTAGCCCTCGGCGGTCGTGATACCGCTCTTCGGCGAGCTGGGCGTCCTGTGCGGGGTCCAAAAAAAGATTGAACTTGCGCTTCAACTTTAGATCTCCTTCGTTCCAAAACATCCACGCGGTTGGTAGGTCGTGGGTAGTTGTGGTTACGATACAGCGCTGCGGATACTCTCCCTGCGGAATGAAGTCTCCCTGGCCGTATTTCATAAAGAGGAATACACGATAAGAAAAGAGGTTCCACCGACTCATTGCGTCGCGAAAACTGTCCGGAACAACTCCTAGGTCCTCTCCTATGACCAGACACTTATGGCGGACGCTCTCCAACGCTAGGACGGCCAGCATTTCTCGCAACGGATACCTGATGTATGTTCCCAAGTGCGGCGGCGACCCCTTTGGAACTAAATAAAGGCGCATTAGCGACATAACGTGATCAATTCTAAGTGCGCCGGCAAAACGCATATTCGCACCCAGCATTTCGCGCATCGACTCATAAGCTTCGCCACGCAGCGTTTCAGGCTTCATCGGGCAAAAACCCCAGTCTTGGCCAAGGTGATTGTATGCATCCGGAGGGGCACCAACGCTTGCACCCAACGCGTAAGCAGATTGATTCGCCCAGACGTCAGCACCACCGGGGTCGGCGCCAACGGCCAAATCGAAATATAAACCGATGTTTAGTCCGCAGCGATTGCTGTGCGCACTTAGCGCCTTGAGTCCTTTGTTCATTGCCCACTGAAGAAACAACTGAAACCTAACAGAATGGCCGTTATTACTAGAAAAATTCTTTACCGCAGCACTATTCGGGTTGCGAAACTGCTCAGGCCAATCCTGCCAGGGCGGCGCATCGGACAAATCTGATTTAAGCGTTTGACCTAAGGCTTCAAATACGGCGAACGACTGGAGCGAAGCTGCATTGCTCTGTACAAAGGCAGCGAATTCCTCAGCCAGCTTGGTATTTTTTGACAAGTGCTGGCTTTCAAAGTGCTCAAAAAGATACGCGAGTGCTGCAACCTTATGCTCGGCAATCGAGGAATAGTCGATGATCTCATTCGCACGTTCCGCTCGAGCGAAGTCGAAATAACCCTTCCGGCGAGCGAACTCAACAAAATCACTACAGCCTATTCTCTCAGCAAGCCAAGTGACATTGATAAAAAACGGATTAAGCCAGACTCGGCTCGTCGGCGAGTACGGACTGTACGCAGACGGGCGGGAAAACGATAATGCATGCATCGGGCTAAGACCCAGGAATGACGCACCCGCACTGCCGAGAGAATCAACCAAAGTATGTAGATCGCTTAAGTCACCAACTCCCCAATTACCGTCCGATAAAATGCTGTAGACCTGAGCAGAAACACCCCACACTTTCCGCTCGCCCTGTAAACATTCAGGCAAATAGCAGCTTGCGGGATGGCAAATCAAAGTGGTGCTCGTTAAGGCAACGTCTTCGTGCTCAACCGTCAAGCGATGATAGCCGAGGTCGAGCTTCGAATCGAACTCAACCAAATAGCGATTGTACTTGACGCCCTCAACGTCCTTCGAACGCACGCAGCGCGAGCTAACAATTTCGTTATGGGCAAATGTTTGTGTCGAGCCTGACTCGCACTTTAGTAAATAATGCATTCCTTCAGGAACCAGCCCCTTGGGGAGCGTGATCCAAAGCGCAAACCGCTCCGAATCTCCTAAGCAAAAGCAAACTGGGGGGAGGGGGTGTTGCCAATGCTCTCTTGTCTTGCGGAGGCGCAAAGCTTCCAGCGGTTCATCTGGGTCGTTTCCTAGCGCCAATAAAATGCTGCGCAGCGTCGCCTCATCAGCATAACGCAGCTGCCGATCGTAACCGCGATAAGATGTAACTACACCGTGAATTCGCGCTACCGCTTTCAGACCTTTTAGTTCTGAGCTCAAGACGGCTCTGCGCCCGTGTGCTTTAGAAACAAGACCCCAAGTGGAGGAACATCAACACAGATTGAATATGGGCGTCCATTCCAAGGAACTTTTTCGGCGGTTCGCCCTCCGAAATTACCTACGTTGCTTCCACCATAAGTTGCGCTGTCACTGTTGAGTAGTTCATCCCAATGGCCCTGCTCCGGTACGCCAACGCGGTAACCGCCGCGACTGACCGGGGTAAAATTGCAAACAACTAAGACTTTTTCCGAGCGCTCGATCGAATAGCGCACGAAGCTCACTACAGTGCTGTCTTGATCGTCGCAGTTTACCCATTCAAATCCAACCGGGTCATGGTCAAGCTGGAACAAAGCTCGTTCATTGATCAGCAGAAAGTTGAGATCCTGGACCCAGCGCTGAAGTCCCTGATGATAAAAATAATCCAGCAAGTGCCAGTCAAGGCTGTGATCATGCTGCCATTCATCCCACTGCCCAAACTCGGACCCCATAAACAAAAGCTTTTTCCCAGGATGACCGTACATATATCCGTACAGGAGCCTGGTGTTCGCAAACTTTTGCCAATCGTCACCCGGCATTTTTCTAAGGACAGAACCTTTGCCATGAACAACTTCGTCATGGGAAATTGGCAAGACAAAATTTTCATTAAAGGCGTAAAGTAGACTAAAAGTCAGCTCACGTAGGTGGTAGCTGCGATGAATCGGGTCTTTGCTGAAGAATGACAGTGTGTCGTTCATCCAACCCATATTCCACTTGTAGCCAAATCCTAAACCTCCGCCTGACGTCGGGCGAGAAACCATGGGCCACGCAGTGGACTCCTCCGCAATTGTAAAACTGCTAGGGTGCTCGCGATACACGGTTTCGTTAAGAATTCGCAGGAAATCAATGGCCTCGATATTTTCTCGGCCGCCGTATTTGTTCGGCTCCCAAGCTCCCTCTTCGCGCGAATAATCAAGGTAGAGCATCGAAGCAACCGCATCTACACGGAGCGCATCAATGTGGTAGTGCTCCAGCCAGAACAATGCGTTCGCCACCAAAAAATTTCTGACTTCATGTCTACCGTATTGGAAGATGAGCGTTCCCCAATCTGGATGAAAGCCCTTTCGAGGGTCCTCGTGTTCGTATAAATAAGTCCCGTCGAAGTAACCCAATCCATGTTGATCAGTGGGAAAGTGAGCTGGGGTCCAGTCTAAAATTACGCCAATCCCGTTCTGATGAAGCATATCTACGAAATGCTTAAAATCATCCGGTGTGCCGAAGCGGCTTGTGGGAGCAAAATAGGAAGTTGTCTGATAGCCCCAGGAGCCGTCGAACGGGTGCTCAGCGATCGGAAGCAGCTCGACGTGGGTAAATCCCATTTCCGTGACGTATTCACAAAGCTGAGATGCGAGCTCTTTGTAAGTGAGCACGCCCCCTTCAAGCGTCCTGCGCCATGAGCCAAGATGAACCTCGTAGATAGTCATGGGCTCGCCGAGATTCTGAGTCGGACGAGTCGCCATATAGCTCCCGTCGTTCCACTTATAGGAACTCAGGTCCCAAACAACCGAGGCTGTCCTGGGCGGCTGCTCACAATAGAAGGCGTATGGGTCGGCTTTTTCAACCGAATAAAACGTGGCACCACTCTCTAGGTAGTACTTATATGTGCTCCCAGCGCCGATCCCAGGGACGCTGGCTTCCCAAATGCCAGAGTCATTGCGCGTAGCAAGCGGGGTGGCGCCGCGATCCCAAGCATTAAAGTCGCCAACTACTGAAACATATTTGGCGTTGGGAGCCCATACCGCGAATTGTGTTCGGTCCCCAGACGGCGAAATATGCGCGCCAAGCTTTTCGAACGATCGCAGATGAACACCTTCGCGATGCAGATGAATGTCGAGATCGGAAAGTCCGACAAGCTGCCCACTAGTTCCTGCGTTTTGCATTTTATTCCTGATACCTGAAAGTAAAAACGGCCATACTTCGCTCAGTCAGTGTATAGCTGCTTCCCACCGGATACAACTCTTCGGAGTTACCGACTACGTTAGAAAAGCGTGTATCTACGCGCAGGTTCCAGTGACTTGCGTTCAAATACGGGGGCAGGGTGAAATTTTGCTCTGAAGTAGCTCCGTTAATCAGGATTAGGATCGTGTCACCCTTTATGACACTTCCATCACGCTCCGTCTTAGGAGCCGCGTCTCCCGACAGGAGCACTGCAAGGCATTTAGCTCCTGAAACTCGCCAATCTTCCGGGGTTAAGTCGCAACCATCCACTCCCAACCAGCTTAGATCGCGCAGACAATTTTCAAGGTTTATTTCTCCTGAGAAGAATTTCCTTCGCTGCAGCACAGGTTGGCTAGTTCGGAACCTTACCAACTCTTGCACAAAATGGAGAAAAGAACGTTGATCGTCGTCAAGCTCCCAGGCATACCAGCTTAGTTCGTTATCCTGACAGTAAGCATTGTTGTTACCTCGCTGCGAACGTGACAATTCGTCCCCGCCGCAGATCATTGGAACTCCTGTCGAAAGCATAAGCGTGGTAAACAAGTTGCGCTTCTGCTTCCACCTGGCCTGCTGCACTACGGGATCTGATGTAGGGCCCTCCTCGCCGAAGTTAATGCTGCGATTATCATTCGTCCCGTCAGCGTTCTGCTCGCCGTTGTCCTGATTGTGTTTCTCTCGGTAGCTGACCAAGTCCTGTAAAGTGAAGCCATCATGAGAAGTGATGAAATTAATGCTGGCATATGGCGCTCGACGGTCAGCATACAAGTCACTGCTTCCTGCGAATCTGGTAGCGAAAGCGGAAATATGGCCGCTGTCGGTATTCCAAAACTCCCGCATCGCATCTCGATACTTCCCATTCCACTCGGTCCAAAGTACAGGAAAGTTGCCAACCTGATACCCGCCAACTCCGAGGTCCCACGGTTCTGCTATCAACTTTACCTGTGACAACACCGGGTCCTGATGGATGACGTCGAAGAAGGCTGTTCTTGAGTATGCGTCGTAGGGGTCTCGGGCGAGGGCACTTGCAAGGTCAAAGCGAAAACCATCCACGTGCATTTCCAGCACCCAGTAGCGCAGGCTATCCATGATCAGCTGCAGGACACGCGGATGAAGTGCATTAATTGTGTTTCCGCAGCCGGTGAAGTCGATGTACGAACCGAGAACTATTTGATCCAGACGGTAATAGCTGGCATTGTCCACTCCGCGAAACGAAAGTGTCGGCCCGTCGCGTCCCCCCTCACATGTATGGTTGTAAACTACATCGAGAATCACCTCGATTCCCGCTGCGTGGAGCGCCTTGACCATTTCTTTAAATTCTCGCACCGCATCCAAGCTATCCCCGGTACTTGAAAAGCGGACATCCGGTGCAAAAAAATTAAGCGTGCTGTAACCCCAGTAATTTTCCAAACCTCTCTGCTGGAGATGCATTTCACTGAATTGTTGATGCACTGGCATGATTTCTACAGCTGTAACGCCTAGCGCTTTTAGGTGATTTATTATTGGGTCACTCCCCAAGGCGCAGTACGTACCACGCAAGTTTTCAGGAACATCAGGGTGAAGCACACTCACTCCTCGTGCGTGCGCCTCGTAGATCACCGTTTTGTGCCAAGGAGTTTTCGGAGCTTGGTCGTCTTTCCAATCAAAGCCTGAATCAATCACTGCCGCCAGCGGCGCAACGGCAGCATTGTCCCGAGCGTCCATTTCAAGGTCGGCCTGAGGCGAGCTCCTAGGATAAGCAAAAAGCAGATCGTGCCAGCGCGGCAGGCGAGCTACAGCTTTAGCGAAAGGATCTAGAACAATTTTGTTTGGATTGAAGCGATGACCCTTCTCTGGTTGGTACGGACCATGGACGCGATAGCCGTAAAATTGTCCGGGGCGCAGCCCTGGGAGATACCCATGCCAGCAGTAGTCGGTGCACTCGGGCAGTTTGACGCGCAGCGACTCGACCTTGTCTTCAGCAGAGCTGAACAAACAAAGCTCAACCGCTTCTGCATGCTCCGAAAAAAGCGAAAAATTTACCCCTTTTCCGTCCCAAGTCGCACCCTGAGGATAAGGACTTCCTGGAAGAATCTTCATAAGCGAAGACGGTACTAAGAAATAGATACAATTTCAACGGCTATTCCGCCGCCCTTGCCGGGAAGATCACAGCGCTTTGCTAATCAACCCGAGTAAAGTGCATTGTCATCGGACCTTGATCATGCTCGCTCTTCCCGCCGCTTTCACAAGTTGAAGAGAAATGATCTTTGTCCTGAAACTTTAGGGTAATCGCACCCATGCTGGGAGTGTCTTCAGTTTTTAGACCTTCTACCTTAGTGACATCCATTTTAATTTCACCTTTATTGCTTTCAGCAAGAGTGAAATGCGGTCGGTTGCGCATCATGCAGTAGTGAGTCATGGAAAGCTTGCCATTGTCATCGTCAAAGTAGACCGAAACCATTTCCTGTGGCGTGCCCGGAAAAATAGTTTCTACAACAGCGGCCCCGCCAGCTGTAATTTTGTACTCGGTAAAAACTTCCTCGTTCTCTTTACCAAACATTGAAGTAGTCGACTTCCATTTGCCTTCAAGGGCTTTGATGCGATTGAGTTCGGCAGAGCTGTTGTCAGGGGGCATTACATGCGCATTTTCAGTCGCAGGCGCGTCGGACTTAGCCGGGGCAGGGGAGTTCGCTACCTCAGAGCAGGCCGAAAATGCGAACATAACGAATAGGACAGTAGCTGTATTTAAGGATATAGTTTTCATGCGTCAATCAGACTCGAATCAATGGTAAAAGTCAATCAGGTAAGAAGTTTAAACGAGTTTTGGGAAATACCTGTTTAGCATCACTTTATCAAAGCCATCTTTGGCGCGCCATGCCTCCACTGGTCCAAAGTAATTATATCGAACTGGGACATTTCGCGGAATTTCCGTGTCCTGAGACTTTGGAACTAGAATTCCAGCGTATCCCAGAGATTGGATCAATTCCGTACGCTGTTGTTTTGTCGACTTAAGAACCGGCTTTAGCGCTTGCTCTAAGTCGTGAGGCCTGGATTCAGGCGGGAGCGATTCAATTGTGTCCAAGATGTTTCGCAACAACGATAAATGCTCGTCCGTCACCTCTGGGCAGCCTTCTTCTTGAAACTTTTCCAGGCAAAAGCACATGTCAGGAATCGACGTGTGCAGACTCGTTCCCCACATGTACCTGCAAAAATTTGAAGCGGTAAAGTTGTATGCACTTACCCCTTCAACGCTTCCATAAATATCGCTCGGGCGATCTAAGGCACTTTGCTGCCGGGCGTCAAGGTTAACTTCTGAGAGCACAGCATACGCGCCGAGCGCACTTCGCAATGGAAGATAGTCGCCGGATAAAGAAACGAGAAATCCATCGCCAACCTCGTGAGGAGAAAGCGACCCAAGCAATCGTCTCGCCCAGTCGATCACTCCTTTCCATGATAGCTCTCTATCTTCAATAATATAGCCTACGCTGACTGCATAATTATAGTCATCACCCGTCGGTACGACATACTGCGTTCGCCATCCATCGGATTCCCAATGCATATCTTTAAGAATTTTCCAGGCGCGCTTGTCTACCATACAAGTTAAGCTCAATCTTTACGGAACGGTCAGCAGCTGCTCAAAAAATCCGCCTATTTGCCTAGTGCGGTCGACGAAGTGAATCTCAAGAATCCAATCGCGCGGGCCTCCGCTCCTGTCATAATCCCGCATCCGCGCTGGATTGTCTGGGTGAATATAATTCGCTACTTCGTCTCCTTGAATTCTCTCATGCGGGAAGTTTCCAATAAGGTGCCCACAGTGAGCCTGCCCATACTCCCAGCCTCTATCCTCCGCAAGTCCGCGCACGTGCTCGTACAACTGTGCACCAGTAATATCCGGATGGTGCTCAAAATAGGATTTCCCGAGAGGCCAGCATTCTTCGATGTCCTGCTTCACCTTAAGCTTGTAAGGATCTTCTCCAAGGACATAGGTCCTCCCATAGTCAGCTTCCCACTCTTCGAACACAGGCCCGAAATCAAAAAACACAATTTCATCATCTTGAATCGTAAGGTTAGGAGGGTTTTCCCTATATGGGCAAAGAGTATTGACTCCAGCGCGGACAATTCGTTTATGCCAATACTTCTTTATGCCAAACATTTCGTATGCAAGCTGGTAAACTTCGTCGTTAAGTTCTTTTTCGCTGACTCCCGCACGAACAAGATGCTTAGATTCAATCGCAGCAAAGAGATCCGCCGCCTTATTTTCCGCGTCGCGAAGTGCTCGGTGTCTAATTAGCAACTCAGATGAGCTCATAAACTTTCTTTCTTAATTGCGATAAAGTGGTTAAGCGTGCGTAGTATAAACGTAATTAACAAAAAATCGATAGCTCAATATGCCGGACAGTAATAACTCATTCCGATTTTCAATCAAAGTCGTGCCGAACTCTGCCGTGAGTAAGATTGCCGGTTGGCTCGGAGACGATCTAAAGGTGCAGGTCAATCAGCCCGCTGAAAACGGAAAAGCTAATATGGCAGTTACAAAGCTGTTGGCTGCTACGCTTGGAATTAACCAAAGCAATCTTGAAATCGTTTCCGGCACTTCATCCTCACGCAAGATTATCAAAGTGACGGGATTTTCTCGCTCAGAATTCGAAAACAGGCTGGGGAAGCCCCGATAAGCTCTGCACTTTGCATGGAGCCGGTGCGCCATGTCGACTTCTAGCAAGGTTTTATCTAACGCATACTGTGCCGCAGAATAACGTTGCGCTCGTATAAACCCAGCGTCCAATCATCTTGCTGCAGCTCTTGTGCAAAACCGTAGCCCCGACTGGTGAAGTAACCGATTGAGGCGTTGTTGCGAATAGGGGCGTGGCCGATGACAGTTGCACACCCAACATTTGGAGCAAGTTCCTGCAATTTGTCGTCCATCATGCCTCCGATGCCTTGTCTTTTGTGGGAGGGAAGTACTCCGATTTGGTCAGGGTAGATGGTACTATTCGAATAGCGCTCGCCGAAATTCTTCAGCACTTGGTCCTCATAAGACATGCTGCGAGAAATTTCAGTAAGCTCTTCCAGCGAGTAAGCCATTAGAAATCCAACAATTCGTGAGCCTGCTTCGGCAACCACAAAATGCTTAGTACATGCTAAGCGCGTTCCATAGGTAGTTGGTGATTGAGCCCACAGAAGAAAGCCCGTCTGGCCAGCCAGCGGCGGCCGTTCGTCGCCAATTTGCAGACTCGCCGCTACTGCCGCGATACCTTCAGCATCGGAAATTTCTGCTTTTCTGATTATAAGCGACATATTTTGTCGGGCCGCCCAGGCACTTGGATTAAAGCCAAAATTCAACTTCTTAGGATTTTATCACACTTAGGGCAGGGACGTCCTGCCTGCATACCTGCCACGCTGCTTGGCCGGCATTCATATTGAAATTAATTCGCATCAATCATGAAGTGACGCGCAGTTTTCACCACAGATTTCTAATGGAACTAAGGAGTTTTTACCGATATAGTATGGTGAGTCAGGAGTTTAAAAATAGAGCCCTTGGTTGGTAAAATGAATATCGCTTCAGTAATGACCCCATGTCCGTATAAAATTCCGGCAAAAAGTTCGCTTAATGATGCTCTGGCGATGATGGAAGAGCGGGGCATTCGTCACTTGCCAGTCTTTGAGGGCGAAGAAGTTATCGGAATCGTGTGGGAGTCCTTAGTTCGCTCCGCGTTGTTCGTATGCGAGTCATCTAAATTTTGCCCAGACTGCGGGACGATTGCCGAAAAAGATCCATTCGTTGTTTCAGTCGCTGATGATGTTGGTGACGTCGCGAAAACTATGGCCGATCGAAAATTAGACTGCGCACTTGTTCAAGACGAAGAAGAAAATTTTGTCGGCATCTTCACTAGCACCGATGCGTTTCGCGCCTTATATCTTTTTCTTGGCGATCAGTAATTCACACACTGCGAGTAAGCAGCGTAGTCATTGATTTCTCCTAACTCAGATTGGGGGAAGTAGCTCAGTTAGTACGAGCATGAGTTGGAAAGCGGGAGAGAGTGATTGTACCTTGGTAAAAACCTCTGGAAGGCTGCTCAATGAGAAAGCAGCCACGAGCCTATTTGAACGTCTCACAAGAAGGTGCGCGGGCTCGGCGCTGCTTCTTGCTTGGGCAACGGAAGCTGACGATGGTCAGTCCACACCAGGGCGCGTGCACACGAGGAACCGACTCGGTGCCAAGCGGGCCGAGTCGACTTCCAGCGACAGCTCAACCCTGAACGACCCTCGGATGTCTTCCTTCGAAGTGGGCTTCACGCCGAAGAAGTGAACCGTCTCGAGTTCACGCACCACCAGGACACAGGTCTGGTGGGAGGTCGCGACATCTACCGAGACACCGGCAAGGGCAAGCGGGTCAAACATCATGGGCACCGACAACAGCCGACACAGATGTGTCCCCAAGGGGAAGAACCGCGCATCGCTGTAACGCATCAGTTCTCGGCCATCTGGCATTGCCACCGTTCCAGTGTGCTCTGCCAGAAGATGCCGGGTTCCGACCACATAGTTGGTCGGCTCCCCTCGGCGCATCGAACCTTCGTTCCTGAGAAGCAGGATCGGAACCGCGGTGTAGCACGGTTCGAGACTCTCGAGCCAAAGTGCGACATCCGTGGCTGGAGTCAGCACATGCTCTTCACCTCGCATGCTTACCAGACCGACGCGCAACACGGGTATGGTGTCATCGTCTGTTTCGCAATCGAGGTAAAGCACGATACCCATTTGGGCGAGCTTCTTTGCGTCCATGAACACTCCAGCAGTTAGGGATGCAAGCCACGGGGTTGTGGTGAAATCTCTCATTACCCACGGCAACGCACCGTGCGCGGAGGACTGCTCAAAGAGGAGCAGCCGCGAGCCTATTTGAACGTCTCACAAGAAGGTGCGCGGGCTCGGCGCTGCTTCTTGCTCGGGCGACAGCCGATTTCGTCCAATCAGTTCGGACGCGTCTCGCAGATGAAGCTTCTTGGGCTCGTTTTACTCAGAGCCCTGACGATGCTCGCTTCGAGTTCATCACCCGAGAACTCGTTCACCTGCTTGTCACGCGTGGGCTTCACCGCAAGCACTCGACAGCTATACAGCTGTGAGCTATCAGCACGACGTGTGCGCAACGCGATGCCTGCGACGAGGGTTCGATGCCTCTGAGCAAACTGGTTGAGACTCGATTCGCTGCTCAGAAAACCGAGCATGTCCTGCTCCTTCATCCAGTATTGGGCGAGCGTTCGGAAGTACGTTCCAGGCGGGAGGAGGATGCCCCCTGCCTTTCGCTTGATTTCCGTGCTCACCGGAATCTGGACTTTGACGCGATCACCCCCGAGATAAGTCGCCCCTGATATCGGAGCTCCCAGGGTATGATTGTTGAGAGACTGCCTGGTCAAGACGAGGAGCTGCAACTTCATGTAGCCTTCGTCGTCGAGGTTTTTGAGCGGTGTGCGAGGACCCAACGTTACGAGGACTAAGCCAGCGTCACATCGGATGTGTCCGAAACAGAGCTGGTCAGGCTCGTACTCGAGATCAAGCACGAGCACCACACCCGCTTGCGCGAGTTTGTCTGCGTCCATGAGTTCTCCTGCAGTTAGGGATGCAAGCCACGGGTTGTGATGAAAGCTCTCATCACGCACGGCAACGCACCGTGCGCGGAGGACTGCGCCTCGCAGAACACGGTGCTATCGCGCTCTACGAGGAACAGTCCGGACTTCATCACGAAAACCTACATTTCACTTTCTCCCGTCTTTCCTCACAAGGAGCGAAAAGAAGCGCTCCTTGTGAGGAAAGACGGGATATCAACACAGAAATCTCAAAGAGCAGTATCGCCCAATAGGTTCGATAATTCTCATTATGCTTTTGTAGACCAATTCTGTTTCATTTAATTCACGCGCCCTGAGGACTGAAGCACCATTAAGTGCCTAATATTCTTTTAGATTATAGCACAACGGAAATATCTTATCGATTTGCTGCAATCGCAATTTGTCGTTATGCTTTTTAAAAGCATAACAACTCCTTATCGGGCGAGGGCTTTGCCAAGCAGTTCAGGGTTCTCCGACACAAATTGTGTGACGGTGCACTTTAGCACATCGGGCGCAAGTCCAAAGACTTGCTCCCGATGATGCGACGAACGCTTCCTGGCTCAGTGGTCAGTTCTCGCTAACCACTCCGCCGAGATGAGAAACCCGCCCGTAGCTCGTCCAGTTTCCACCCGTGACATCGACGACGGCCCCCTCGCAACCTTCCGAACAGGAGGAGAGGTAGAACGCCATGACGTCCGCGACGCGGTCGGGATCGATCCACCGGCCTGACACCTGAGTGCTGAGCATCTCGGCTTCGAGATCCGCGCTGCTCGCAGCTCGGCTCAGCGCGGAAGCCGTACCGACCCTACCGGGGCAGATGGTGACAGCTCGAACACCACGCTTGCCGAACTCGTTGACGACGGATGGGGCGATCATTGCAGCCGCGGCCTTCGACGTGGAGTAGGCGAAGAGGTCCCGTCCGGAATGGCCGTTGACCGACGAACTGATGTGAACAATCGAGCCGCCACCACCGATGAGCATCGAGGGAAGCACCGCTTGCGTAGCAACCGCCGGGCCGATGACGTGCAACTCGAACTGTCGCCGCAGGAGCTCCGGCAAAGCACCGTCGAGGAAGCCCGCGCGCTCGACGACACCGGCGCAGGTCGCAAGACCGTAGATCTCGCGGCCGGTTGCGTGACGCACGCTCTCTACGATCTCACTCATCCGAGTGGGGTCGCTGGAGTCCGCTTCGAAGCCATAGGCATTCCTACAGTCTCCAGACTGTAGCGAAAGCGCTACTTCGCTAGCTCGACTCCCGTCGATGTCTATCACGACGACGATCGCGCCTTCATCCGCAAGCCTGCGGCAGAGACGACTTCCGATTCCTCCGGCACCTCCGGTGACGAGAATCGGCTGTCCTTGAAGTTTGAGGTCCATCTCTCAGCATACCTCCGTAGGTAGCTTCTGGTGTGGGCGAACTCTGTTGAGTTCTACAACCCGAGTCGCAGCGCAGCACGCAGCGGCGCGGATTGTAGAACAGATATTTGAATTCAAATGAAGCTTAGGAGGCGAAAACCTTTAATGCATAAGTGCACCGTCTCATTAAAGCACTCAACCTTAATGAGACAGTTCAAATGTATTTCTCGACTCGACAATGAAAGGGAACAGCGAGGAGGGGGTTATAGCTCAATCCGAGCATTGTCGAAAGTGCGCCCAATTCAAAGGACATAGGGTCTTCACGCCCTAATTCAGTAAATATCGATACCATCCCGTAATCCTAAATTCCGCAGCAGCATCTTCCTCCTGGGCACCGGAACCGATATTGTGAATCACCAGTGGACGGGAGCCGTCGCTCGACCTTTTGTTGGAAACTATTCCTATATGAGGAACACCGGAGGGAAGGTCCCAGGTAAAAATATCACCCGGAAGCGCTTCACTTAAAGCACGAGAAACGGGCAGGGAACGGCCTTTACGAGAAAAAAATACTTGAAGATTAGGAACACGGCGGTGATCAATGTTCTTGTCAGTTGTTGTTAAACCCCATATGCGCTTGCTGGGGTAAGCACTAAAGTTAGCCTTCATGTCTTCGTGAACGAGTTTCTGTAGGTCTACTCCAACTTTTCTGTAGGCTCGAATAATAACATCCGTACATACGCCGGTACTTGAGGGCACGTCCCCTCCTGGATAGCTCAAACTCCGGTAAGTAGGATCGTAGCCAACAGTAATGCCGATTTGCTCTCTCGCTCCCTGAACCAACGAGCTTCCAGAAACGTCGCAATATCCAGCTACGGGGGTGAGAATAATCAACAACAGAAATTGAAGAACAAATCTAAATCGGAGACTGCTAGAGGAGTGGCTAAGTTTGTAGACTTTACAGTGAGTCATGTCATCGCAACAATCAAACTGTACAAGCCTAAACCCAGCAAACCAACAGCGACCGCATTGCCTATCGGCAGGAAATACTTATTGGATAGATCGACCGTTTTTTCGATACCAAATTTGGCAACCCATCTTTTAGCTTTGGGGCTTTTCTCTAGATAATCGCGAAGTTTACCTTCGTCCCGCATACAGGAAATATTGCGGTAAAGAACGCATACTCCAGCAAAAATCAACAAAACAGGACCAACAATTGTTTCCACAGATATCCCTCAAGCCACCATTTTTCATATCCAGCATCTCTAAGCATCGATTACACGTCGAGCGCAAAAGAGCTTCCGAAAACGGACTTGGTATCGTCTTACTTAATTACGCATTCTACGCACGGCATAATACTGACTTTGTTGCGAACCATAAGACCTTGCCTTCGGCACTAAACCCACTACGTCGGGACAATATATAATAAGCCGATTGAAACGGCCAGTGTTTTAGTGGGTTATTAAGCCGCTGACAATATTACTAATCCC
>JAGRAN010000028.1 GCA_020434585.1 Bdellovibrionales bacterium | reverse complement strand
GCAGTGCACATCGAATTTTGCCAAACGACCTTTTCAATTTCGCCGTCTTTGCGGTTTAGCTGACGCAGCGTTGCAGCAACAACAATCCCCTTGAGGGCCTTGAAGCCGATAACCATGATCGCTTGATTGAGCGTAGTGATTTCCCGCTGGCGAGAAAACATCGCGGAATTCGCGATTTTAAGCACGCGCGCGGCTAGCGCGGTATCGGTGCTAAGCAGATCAGTAAGCTGTCCAGCGGTTGTGTCGGGATCTTCGACGAGTCGAATCGCCTTCGAGGCGACCTGCGGAAGCGGAGGGAGATCGCCCACCCAAGCCACAATTTCGGTCCAGTTTTTACCTGGAGCAATCCGCCCACGAAACTCTTCTGGTGCTTCTGTCTGGCCTTCCATTTAGCCCTCTTCTCGCTGATACCCCCGGCTGTAAAATAGTTCTTCCTTTTCAGCCAGTTGTCAAATTCACAACAGATATCGGCATATTACAAGCATTATCGTAGCACTAATTTCGTTTTTTTGGAGCTAATTCCCCCTCAAGTCAGAACTGATGCTAACCGATAGTAATAGCAGACCAATCATCACCATGTTTGGCGGGATTTCTACCGATTCGTCCAAGGGGGCCAAAACTGCGATGGACATCGAATTTCAAACAAGCGTTTCAGGCGGGAAAGGGCTGATCAGTCTCGAGGGAGATCTCGACAATGAAGCTGCCGGCGAAGCACTTAGAAGAGCTTTCAACAAAATTTTTGACCGCGGCGAGCGAACCATTGTCCTCGACATGGACAAGGTTCAAATCATCAACTCGTACGGTATCGGCAAAATTCTGATGTGCTACAAGCGCCTCCAAGCTGAAGGCGGAGTACTGATGGTTAAGCCGCTAAAGGGGTTTGTAAAGGAAACGTTTGAACTGCTGATGCTGGATCGCCTCTTCCCGGTAGATGGTGCGAGCGGCAGCGGAGCTGAGGCTTAAGTTTAGTACGCAGTTCAAGATCTAGGGATATCGCCGGTCGTATAGGCGGCGTCAGGAATGACATAAAGTTTTAAGGTTGTAAGGCTAATGCCGTTAAAGTTTCGACTTAAAGGTCTCGCGGAAACTTTCGTCGAGAATCTCAGCTGTCCTTGCTGCGGCAATGACGGTGGAGATGAGGGAGACGATAGGTTCTCAACCGAACTTACCAGAGTGACCTTCGACGGAATTATCGTAGTCGTGCGCTGCGAAGTGTGCGCCAATATCTTCGTCCCCGACGGACAGCGCCTTGGCATCATCAATCCCCGAGCACTCAGGCAGGCTGTAGAATCGGACAGCGTTCAGAGCGGCGAACCAGTTTTCTCCAATTTAGACTCTGTTCGGCTCGATGTTGAGAAGCTAAACGCCCTGCGCAACAACGACATCCATTAATTCATCCAAGCTGCACTCTGCCATTTCCCGCTTTTACAGCTGGATTGCCTAAATTCCCCTAGTGTAACAAGATAAGCGCTCATCCAGAGGTGAATTCGGTCCAATGAAGCGCTCCCCCAAAGCAGCACATGAAAAGCTCCAGCAGCTCAGTCAGTCAGGCGGCAGCCTAGGCGACATTGCAGCCACCTTGGCTAGCTTTCCGCTGATGGTAATTCCAAGCATTCGTTCAGCAGTTGAAAGCGCCGACCAGCTTCCGGGACCACTAGGTGGACAAGATGAGCTTAGTCCCCTCACCAGAACCACAATGGACGGCGAGCGCTTCGCCTGCGTCTTTACAACCCAAGAGCTGGCAAAGGCATACGCCGCCGAGTTTCCGAATGAACTCGTCAGCGAATACCGCCCCAGCAGTTGGAGCGGCGGCATATACGAATTTCTAATTCGCAGCTACCAAGGAATCATAGTCGATCCCAGCTCAACTCACTCCGTAACACTCAGCAGAACCCAAGCCGCTTATGTTTACGCCCTGCTAAACTCAGATAAACTGCTGCGCCGTGACTCGCTGCACCTGATTACTAGAGGCGAACAAATCTTCCTCCAAGAAGCTAACCAACGCACCTTAGCCTACGTGTACGAAACCTACCTAGCAGCCCAAGCCGGCATAGAATGGTTGATGCACGCACTAAATGACAACACCATTGAAATTGCAGACCAAGAACGTCCAACGATAGATGTTTTGGCCGACGTCGTTGCTGCCAACGCCGACATTATGCTCGTCAACGCCGGCCTACCCGATCAACATATGTACTACCAAGACGACCTAAAACGCTTTCTCGCGTCACTCGGTCGTCCGGTTAACATAATGCCTAGCAAAGAAGAGTCTGAGGACTCCGCGCAGCCGCCGGAGCTCCTGGCCAAAGCCCAGAAAAGGCCTCGCCATGCACCAATCACCCAAAGCTTCCCGACTGACGAAGCTGTGTCCAATTCCCTGAGCCAACTGCGACAGTCCATCGAAGAAAGCAAGTTACCACCTTGGAAGTTTCTCGAATCACTGGCGGAAACACCTCTCTATGTTCCAGCCCTGCCCCAGCGCTCATACGGACTGCTTTGGCCCACCTTCTGGCGGAGCAAAAAGGGCGGCGGGTTTACGGCAGTTTGCTTCGCACGCAAAACTGATATGGACAGAGAATTCGCAGACACCGGTGAGCACAATTACCAGTTTCATCGACTTTCGGGACTAGAAGCAATGCGCTGGATAGTTGCAACTCCAGCTCCCTTTGATTCGATCAGTGTAGACTTGGGCGACGGGCGCGATTGGCTTGAGTTTCCTGCTTGGTGGGGTCTGCTTCCGATGTTTCCGTTGCTCGCTGAAGACGCTAACGAGCTGCCAGAACTAGACGGCTCGCCAGAATGGAACGTGGTCCGAAAAGCAGCAGATCTTTCCGGCACTGCACGGCCGACGTTCAAGGAGATAGCCTCCACCGCCGCGAGAATGCACTCTGCGGGAGAGATAGACGACGCGACTGTGGGGCGCCTTGCCGCCATCATCCCTCGCTACTGGATCGGAAAGCTGATCACCGCAGAGAACCTGGACGGAACCCCGGTGAAAGACAGCAGTAGTCGCATCGTGCTTTTTACGGACCAAGAGGATGCAGTACGCTTCGTCGAACAGAATTTAGGCGAAGAACTCAGGGCAAAAACTAGAATTTTTCCGGCATTGTCTGGCTGGGAGAACTCCGCGCTCCACCTAGGAGAAGACGAAGAAAGCCCTATTTGTATCAATCCCGGCGCGAATCAATTGGTACTTGAGAAAGCTGCACTCGAGTCAGCGCTGGACATGCTCGCAGAACTGCTAATGCCCCGTGTACCTAGCTTTATAGATGAGAAACAGGGTTAACTGCGAGGCTCTCGCTTTCTGCCCCACGCAAAGTAAGCAAGACTTGCCCAAAGCATAAGGAGCAGTGCCGGCTTGGCCGCGAGCCAACCGCCGCCAAGTGTTTCGCAAATATCGATTAAGATAATTGAAGGGACAGCGAAATAAGCAGCCAAGGTAAGCAGCGCCAGCACAGATACGGTTAGTGCGGGCAAACTGATCAACAGTGATTTTGAACGCTGCAGCGACGGCATGCTTCAGTCCTCCGTTAAACGAAAAGACCTCAGCACACAGCCAATGTCAAGCTAGGCTAAAGCGTCTACACGAAGCATTTTAAGCAGCGGAAACCACAAGCTGTTTATAGCAGCACTAATTGGCTAGTTTAAAATCATCAGTCGGAGACTGCATACACTTTGCGGTTAACCCCCTACGTGCATAAGTTCCAGGTTTACTTTCTTCGTCGTCGATACGTGGACCGTCTCAGTTCCAAGAATTGAACTTAGCGGCTGGGTCAACGGTGCTTCAAGCTGGACAGTTATCTGCGCGTTGCCGCTTCCGAGATCCTCAATTTCGACCGCTGCGCAGCCTTCCCCGCCGCTGCATTCCTGCGCGTACGGAATTAATCGCCGCACTTCCTCCATTGCTTTTTGTTTGGCTAGAATTGTTGTCAGGCCAATTTGAGTTTCGCCGGGTTCGAACTCAGTCGTTTCTGTTTCGGAGTAACAATTAATGTACTCACCTGATTCACATCCTAAGGGTTGTTCGGAACCAGTTCCCAAATATACAAGCGTTCCTTCGGACGTGTCGCACTGGGTGTGATGCTGGGTGCACTCTGGATAGTACCCCTGCTCCAGATTTTCTCGCACATCAGTGTGCTTGTAGGTTTCACTCCAACTAAATGCATACTGAGGATCGGCGGCAGGTACTCCTGTGGACGAGTTATCTGCGAGGGCGCGCAGCACTGCCTCGAGATTTTGATAACTGGGATAGCTCCCGCCACATTCCGTTTCCACCAGACAATCCAAGTCGTAATCGTACGAGCCGCTTAGCGGTATTAAATCGTGATACGGCCTGGGCTGAGGGCCTTCGGCGGGATTGTAAGGCCAAACGTCGTTAATTTGGATCGTCTGGTCGACACTTGTTGTCCAGGCGTACTGCGCGCCACCCGAAGCAAAATCCTGCCAACCATATGCAGATTCACCAAAACCTGCGTGGGCCTGAATCGCTCCGAAAAAATACGAAACGGGCGGCTCGTTGTATGATCCCGAAGTTGATTTCCAACTTATTGCTTCACTTACGGGTTCGAGCGATTTTGGATTGCCGGCGGCGGCGTCGCGAATTTGATCAGGGTTACTTAGCGGAAGGCCTTCAAAAAGTTTCGACCAGCTGAATTCCCAGTAATTAACTGGGTCCGGCGCCATCGCTACAACTAAATCAACTGAAAATTGAGGAGCTCCAGGGTAGGCTTGCTGCTCGGCGTTTAGCGCTGCTGTTTGCGCTTCAATTGCTGATTCGTCGATTCCGCTTTCGAGGCCATCACATTCGTTGATTGAAACTGGATTGCCGTAAGGTACTCGGTTCTCACACGAGAATTCCTGCTCGCTGATCTGTGCTAAACTGCACTGCGACGAAAGGGCTGCAACTTGCTGTAGCGCGGGCGAACCCGACGTCGTGGTCCAGCCTCCACATTGAATGCTTCCGGATGGGGGCGCGGGATACATCGATGTGGGCGGTTCCCAGCTGCCTTCACAAACTGCTACGTTCTGCGGACCTGTCATTTCATTAAACGGTCGCATCTGGGGTGTGATTAGAAAAGCATGGCCGTCGTTTATACAGTTGGGAATCATCGGACCCCAGGTGTAGTAGCTTGGCCAAAAGGGATAGTCGCAGACCGACTGGTCAGGCGTTAAGCCGGGATTCCATCCCTGGCAGCTCGACCAAGAGATTTGGTCGCAACGCGGTGTCGAGCTTGCGGTCGAAAACTGAACATTTGGACAGCTTATATTCGGGCCTGGTGATTGTTCAGTCTGGACCTGGTATTCGTCCATAGTCACTAGGAAGCGCACATTGGCTTCCATCTGGTTTGGACCGACGTTGTTGTCATCGCGCCGGATAAACGCTCTTATTCGAAACTTTCCGCCGCGCGGAACACGTAGAGAGTCGAAGTCTCCTAAACCTCCGTTTCCCGGGCAAGCACCGCGCGCTCCATCATTCGAGCCGGCGGGTCCGCGAATATCCATGTTGAACCACTTTGTGCCCGGGCTGAAGCTAGTCGCACGCCTTCCACCTAAGCAGTAGCTCCAGCTGTTGCCCTGACCGTCGTCAACGAACATTTTAAGCCCCGGCTGGTTCAGGTTATCGATATGACGCCAACTGACTGAACTGGAGGAAGAGCCGGTGTTGCGAATATTTGACATCGGAATGAAGGCGACCCGCACCCAGTCCTTCCATTGCGACTGCGGGAGATCATCTCCGGAGTTCGTGTTTACTTTTTGGTTGCAGTGTGTGCCGTTGGCCATACGACAGTCGTTGTTACTGGCGGGGTCGAGCTGTGGAACGTCAATCCAGTCTGTTTGAACCATTAAGTGTGTGCCCTGCGGCGGAATTACTTGCCAGCCAGGTATATTGTACGTGGTCCAGGCAACGTTGTTTCCCAAATTTGCCTGCCACGCAACCATTTGCGCGGGAGTAGCATGGTTCATTATGTCATCTTCAATTGCCTCCGGTGGAAAGATCTTCAATCCTGCTCCCTGATACAGAGGCGCAAAATATTGGGAGCCTTCAAACGTGGGAAGGACCATTGTTCCAAAAGTATCGAGAAACATATTCAACTGTGTATTAAACGAACGAAGCGGCACCAACACCTCCTGCCACTCGGCCCGCGGTTCATCCCAGTGAATGTCAAACGAATTGTAATGCGCATTGGTAGTACGCTTGTACATTTCTGAGGTGTAGTCGAACAAATCGGTCGATGCTTGGACTTGTGCGCTGTCTGCTTCGTAGCCGTACCAGTTCGTTACGATTGAGCCGGGATCGCCTGGATTGATTAATGCAGCTACGCACTCGCCGTCTGTGGGCTCTATGCAGCGAGCGGCAGCACGTGCAGCCTGCTCCACCGCTGACTGTGCAGTTAGATAATGTGAAAAGTTGTAAACAAGCAGCGAGAACCCGAGCGCGGCAATGCTCGAGTACATATATGTCAGACTTAGAGAGCCTCGATTTGAACTCCACCGATTCATTTTCTCACCTCCTAGAACACTTTCTTGATCGGAACGGCAATTTGCTCCTGAACTGCGAACATTGAGCCGAGCAGTCCCTCAGCGAGCATGGGGTTAATTGCCTGACTGAGTACTGAGACCTCGCCGTAGAGCAGCGCACCTCGATCCAGATACTGTACTTGCTCAGCCGGACCGCCGTTTAGTTCATACTTATGTTCGAGCGAGATTGAGAAACGCGATGGAGACGCCGTCGATTCCTTTTCGAGCAAAGCGTTTAGATACTCTTCCTGTGGGATGTAATTATACGCTGGTGCCATTGATGTTAAGTCAATTGTGGGATTCCCCGCCTCTGATACGACTGTGAGCACTTGATCGATGTGAGTTGCGGAGCCGCTTTCGGGGTCAATGCCTAGAATCACAATCGAGGCTGAGGCGCGAAATTGTGTATGATTGAATCCTGCCGTATCTGCCTTAGCTTCCAGTACCATCGCACCAAGTTCATCTGCTGCCTTCTGAGCAGCGCTATACGACGCCTCAACGTTAATAGCTGGTTGTAAAGCGTCGTCCAGAAACAGTACTTCTGGAACTTCTTTCAATACTCCCTGCGCCCGCAAAGCTTCCCTTACTGCGTCGCTCATTCTCGCGCGCTCCAGCATTGCAAACGCACAGTCCGTGAGGACGAAAAGAATCATCATCGCCAGCGGCAGAAAAATTATCATTTCCAGCAGCCCATTGCCGCGTTCCATAGTTAGTTTCATCGGTCAGATCCTGAGCGCCAGCTGCCTGTCCTTGTGAATGAAACTCCCCGCGAGCCGGTTAAGCTCTTCTGCGTCTGTCGCAAGTTGCGCGCTAGCGTTGGGACTTGCGGCGTTGATTGAAGCTGCTCGAGCTTCATTCAAGGCTTTCGTGCTTGCGGGGAGATCTGTGTGCTGGAAGACGAGAAACGTCAGTTTCGTCGCTTTTGCTGCCTGCTCAAGCTCGGACAACAATGTGGTAAATTCAGCGTCGCCGGGATCTGGAAGAAAATCGGTCAGCACGACAATTCTTCTGACTACTTTGCTTGTTAGATTCTTTCTTCGGTCGAGTGCTTCCTGCGTCGGAACGTGAGTGCCTTGAATTAGTGCGGCAAGGGCGAACGCTGCTGCTCGCGTTATGTTTCCGCCGTTTGCTTCATGCGGGTGGGGGCGAACTGCGTGAAAATAGATTATTTCCTGAACGCTTGCGCCGCCGCCCACAAAGCAGTCTTCCAAACGACCAAGTGCTGGATCCGGCTGGTGTCCGACGGGGCTGCCCAGCGGTGAAACTGCTATTCTGTTGCTGCATGGGAGGCTCGTTGCGGGTGAGATGTAGGCAAAGGGGGGTGACGGAAGGGCATAGCGCTGATTTGTGGTGGTTGTTTCGTCGGCGAAGTAGACGCATGCTTCGTTTCCGCTTGCAGAGCGAGCTTCGTAGTACCCAGACCAGTGAGTGGCGGCGGCTGGTTCGTCCGCAAACAGCAATGCTTTCCCGAGGGAAAAGCCGGCACCACCTGCAGCGTCTCCGGGAGTAAACAGAACCGCGGTGCGATTAAGCGCACCTGAGCCGAGAACGTCCGTGATTTGCATTGCCGCAAGCTTAAGCGGTGTCACAGCGGCGTTATAGCAAAGCTGGGTTGCCCAGCGGCGAAACGTTTCTGTGAAAAAGTCAGACTCCCACCATTGCGGCCAGTAAATCGGCGGTTCATTCGGTGGGTCAAAAACGTATGATGGCTGGCCGATTAAATTGAAATAGCTGCTGGCGGGCCAATCGATTGCATTGCCCCATGTGTTGTACGCGGGCGGACGGAGTGAATTTGCATCTGAAACAATTAGGACCACGTCTTCAGGAACTGTGCTTGCGGAGGAAGAGGCGTAGGCATTGAAGAAGTGATTCGCGCCCGATGAGGCGGCGAGGAAATGATCAAAGACTGATTTGTGCTCGACTTTCGCTGTGAAAGTGACGGAGGATGTTGTTATGTTGAGTAGCTGCTGGCCGGACTGGCTCAACGCGAGCTCCAATTGCGGAAGCGCTGCGACGGACTGATAAACGTGCTGGGCGGCGGCCTCGTCATTTGGCAAGAATAGGGACGCCTCGTAGGCGATGCGATCTACTTCGCGCTGGGCATTTTGGCGGAGGCTTTGCCAGGTGCTGATATCCATGCCGACGACGGCGAGCGTGATCACAATCGGTAGAACCACTGTTGCGTAAAGTGCTGTGTTTCCGCTTTCGCTTCGCAGGCAGCCCGGCATCTGGATACACCTCCCCCGTTCGAGTGCTTTTCTTTATTATCGTGCAGGGGATAATTTCGTTTCTCTAGGCGACTTCGCGGAATTCTTCTCGCAGAACATTGAGTGCTTTTCTGTGGTAGCGACAGACGGTTGCTTTCGCTATTCCTCCCAGCTCATTGCCAATTTCCGAGAATGATTTGTCCTCGAAGTAGTGCTTGAGAACTACCTGGCGTTGTTTGTCTTCAACTGTGCTTAGAGCTGAAGCAATTTTACGTACGGCCAAGCGCAGTTCGACTGCTTCTTCCATGCTGCCCGCCTCTGGAGCAGCATGCGCGCTTCCAAGGATGGTGAATTCAGGGTCCGGAAGCTCAAGCGGGGCGGGAGACTCCGGCTTCTCCGGAGCGCGATTTCCGCTTACTCGGCGCTCACTACGAAGAAAATCGCACATCGCACCTCTAATGCGCAGGTATGCAAATGTTTGAAAAGTTGCGCCGGTGCCTTCCTTGTAGCGATTTCTCGCTTCAACCAGGCCGAGCAAAGCTGCACTTTTTAGTTCCTCAAGTTCAACGTGGCCATGAGGAAGGACGCGATAGAACCGCGATGCAAGACGTTCCGCAAATACTACACATGACGGCCAGTTCTCATCCTTCATCGGTACATCCTCCAATTCTATTTGAAGGAGCATGCACCACTTAATTTGAACCGCTTACCGGAAACAGCTGTGGAAAACTTAACCTATATTTTTTCAGATCCTATGTTCTGTTTCGCCGGGAAAGATTCAGCGGGGGGGGAATTCTTTTAATGTTACTTAAGGCTTAGCATTTGAAAAAAGCTTTTTCCGTAGTATAAACGCAGCGTCAACTTGGTGTTACAGAATTAACTAAGCTCTGGTTTGCGCCCCTGATTATGCCGCAAATACCGCCCATCAGCAGAAGAAACCTTTTGGTTACAATCTTCTCCTACAACATGACCACTGAGCTGGCGACCTGCCTTCAGTCCGTCAAGGACTTGTGCCCTGAATTGAAGATGATGATCATCGACGATGCGAGCACCGATCCTAGAACTCGCCAGATAATTGACAAATACAGCAGCCTGTTTCGTGAAATCTTGCTGCAGGATCCTGTCGAGAAAGTTCATACGCGAGGCCGTCTAGGGGTAAATATTCAACTCGCTTACAATTACGCGGTCAAAAACGGTTATGAGTATTTGTTTTTGGTTCAAGACGACATGCAGTTTGTTCGTCCGCTGAACGATGCTGTTTTTGCAGAGTACAGCGCGATATTTGAAAAGGACTCATCCGTCATCCAAGTCGACCCAAGATTTCTGCGCCGCGTCGGAGAGCTTCTCGTGGATCCGAAAGTTAGCGCTTACACCTATAGCGAAACCGATGACAGACGATCCTTCGCGGATGTTGGAATACTTTCGCTTCAGCGCCTTCAAGAGTTGAACTGGAAGTTTGAAAAGAATGAACGGCTAAACAAAGAAAAAGCTCACTCAATGGGGCTGCGCCGAATCTTTCCTTTCACCCCAACAATCATGCACCTCCCCTATCCAAAATTATTTCGTAAAGGTGAAGTCATCCGTCAGTTCCCCTGGCCGCTGGTTAAGCGGGGCGAGTGCGCTTTCGAATACATGTCGGCCAAGGATATCGCCAGAATGGACTCTCGCCCGATCGAATTCATTCCGTTTGCACGCGACATCTTAAAAACCAAAGGAGTTGGATTAGCTGCTCTGCACTACCGCTTCGGGGATGAAGAGCGGGTTTTTTCTTAATTTTCTGCTTCGCTGGTATTCAGGGAGCGATCAATTAACTCCAGCGTAGTTTGATCAGCCTCGTCTTGTCCGTGGAAGACCCGTATATCAACTGGATTAAGCTGACGAGGGTTAAGCGCAACTCCAACGGGACCGGGACGCTTCCGCTCTGGGTTGGAGCGATTAAACAATTTTGATGCAAGGGAATTACCGTGAGAGTCAATACCAAACATGTCCAGCAACCAATTCGGCGGCTTCGACAGAGCTGCATCGAGCGAACTAGCAAGACTGCCGGCACTACCTTCAAGGACATACGGAGACGAGCTAAGTTTTGACCGAACAAGCAGCTGAGTAAGCGCAAGCACTGCACCACCCCAGCGAAAAACACCTGACGACCGTTCGGAAGCAGCGCCCGGGGTGCCACTTACGGCAAGCATCGGAGCCGAAAGCAGCTCATGCGAGAATACGGTGCGTTCAAGCTCGTGGCAGCTGTTTCGAGAGAAGTAAAGTTCTAGACGAGTGTTGCTCGACATTGCGCTAATTCGCTTCGGTCGTTTGTCGAAGGCAATGTTAGCAAAGAATTAAAAGAAAAACCTCCCCGTTTTTAAAACAGGGAGGTTGAATACAAGCAAGACCTCGTGAAGCGCGCCAGCTCCACCTGCCGGGTCTCTA
>JAGRAN010000027.1:5718-6107 GCA_020434585.1 Bdellovibrionales bacterium | reverse complement strand
CTGACGGACAAGGGCTCGGGGACTCTGCTGTTCGGCCGCCACTTCGGCGCCGACGACTCGCCCTACGCGATCTCCTGCGACGCCGTCGTCATGAGCGGAAGGGGCCCCGACAGCGCGCATCACGTCCACACCAAGGGCGAGGTCTGCATCACTGTCGCGCTCGAGGGTGAGCCGACCTTCGACGGCCATCCGCTCGGCTGGGTGGTCTATCCGGAGGGGCACGAGCACACGCCTGACGTTCAGGGTGGGCGCATGGCGATGCTCTACTTCTGGCCCGGTGGTCGCGCGAAGTTCACCAAGCGCTGATCCCGGCCGCAGTTGATCGTCCCGCGCGCATCACCAAATGAGGTTTGGCCGTAGTAGGGTTAAATCCGTCTGGCAGTGCGCGC
>JAGRAN010000027.1:0-5686 GCA_020434585.1 Bdellovibrionales bacterium | reverse complement strand
TGTCCCTATTTCTGCCTATACGTAAGAACTAAGAAGCTTCGACTTGTCTGGCAGCAGTGGTGTTAATATCGTTATTACCCTCTCTGTCTTTCTCCGCGAAGAATCCAAATAACGGCACAAGCAACAGCAAGATTGGAAAGTTAGCCACAAGAGCGAACATGGCGCCGAGAACCGCAAGAACTACCACAACCACCAAAGCGATCGCCCCAAGAGCCAGCGCTACGGGAATTGCGTACGGCAGAGCCGCGCACGCGATGATAAACAGGAAGAAAGTAGCCATGCTCGGATTCTAGCAAAGCCTGAACAGCACATCAGATTGTGCATCAAAAACTGGTGCAGGTCATAGAGGCATCGGCAGAACGGAGATATTTTACTTTCTCCCGCGAATAACACCTATTGAATATGCTACAAGAATGGATGGCGTCCCCTCTTCGAATTTAGCGAGGATACTTCTATGTCGACCGAGCCCAATAAGCCTGCACCGTCCGAAGCTTCAGCAACTGAATCTACATCAGCTTACGGCAACGCCTTTGGCACCACCATCATTGATGTCCCTCAACCCCGTTGGAGCGAACAAAAAGTCCTACTGCCAGCCGGAATGGACAAGCGCATTAAAGCTGCTAATTCACGCTGCGCAGCCAAGTTAATAAAAGATTCAATAGACAATGTTACGGACCCTGACTTCGACGAGCTTCAGCATCGCCGCAACCTTCTGCGCGAGGCCACCCAATCCTTAATCAAAAAATCAGGCAGCTCTGAGGTGGACGCTGTGTGTGATGCCGCAGCTGAGGTCATAGTTCTGGCTGCGCACGTAGCCGACCTGGCTAATAAGCAATCGTGACCCTCTGGTTTTAAGCTGAAGATTTATCCCGTCATTCCTGTAACTTACTAATTCTGCTTTTGATTTTCCTACTTTTTCTCGATTTAGATCGTGACGGGTCGAGAGTATGGCAAGTGATGAATCAAATCGCTTAGATAAGCTGGAAAGCTCTGTAAATGAGATTCGAAAGCTTTTGGAAAAATAGTGCCTGCTACTACGGCTTCAATCAGCCATACGAAATCAGGTGACAATACATGTCAGACGATAGAATAACGAAACTAACTGAGTCGGTCAGTAATTTACAGAGTAAGATTGATGGACGGTTCGATCTTGTTCAGGATTTACTAGTTCGAACGCTTTCTAGTTTTGACTCGCTCCCGTCTGACATACTTTCACACTCACTTACTGTCTTTTTCGAGAAGACCGGGCGTGAGCGCAAGCCATACACTATTTTCTTCGATGGCTTATTCAGGGCCAGCAAAAACATATCTGTCATGCGAGCTTCGATTCTCTTGGTTCTACTTTGCGACCTTGCGGAGAGATTGGCCTCCAAAGCCGGAATTTCTCGACGCCACGAGCTAATAGAAGAGCTGTATTCTTCGCTAAGTAAAGATTCTAAGAATGTCGCTGAGTCTGTAAGAAGTGCGCTTTACAGGTTCGCATACAATCAGGAGGGCCCCTTTGTGAAAGATGGGTCTTTTGAACTTAGATACAACCCTGACTTGCTGACTTTAGATCTATTTCAGCAAGGCGAACTGGTAAAACCGGGTAAAGTCTATTTAGAGTTGAACTCTGAAGACCCCATTCTTGCTAGCGCACTCGAAAAGACTCTAAATTTAACTCCGCTCGGTCGCCTTAGGCAGCAGCGCGCGCTACTCACACCATCATCTCCTGAAGGCGCTCAGCAGCTTATGCTCGAGATGTACGAAGGAATGGAAACGATGGTGGTCCATAGCGTCTACTATCGGCCTCCCTCCTCGCTATTTCCTGAACGCTTATTTAATAAGCTGAATCTTCCTGACCTGGCAAAGCGGCGAGCACAAATCTTTCGAAATGCATTGCAAAATGAGGCGATCGAATTTCACGACATCATAAACATTGAAGAGTTAAACAGGATTGTAGAAAAGGACGAAGAAAGCAGATTTCTTCTATTCCCTGAAGGCGTCTCGTCAGAGCATATCTCCGAACTGCTCGATGAGATGATCTATCTGATTACGAATTTCCCCGGCTTCAATTACTACATAACCCGTGCAACCTTCCCGTTCTACGTAGTGACATATGCCGCTAAAACACGCCATGGACCTGAGAAAATCACCCTCTTCTTTCGCCACTTCTCACCGCATAACCCAATGGACGTAAGCTGTTTTGCGATTCGTGATCCTTTTGTTTACCAAGTTATCGTTGCAAATATCGCCCAATGGCTAATTTCCCATCCCACGACGACCTCAGACAGGGATAGGGTCGTGACTACTTTGTCAGAGCTTAAGGCCCGTCTTTAGTGCCGCACCGTAACGTGACCACTAAATCCAGAACTATTTCCAGTTTTTGGTAGTAGACTCTGAGCGCATTGAGCGAGAACGCATAAGCATTGCCGACAAAAACACTCGAGTATGCTCTGTGTCCAAGCAGGACTTCAAAACTTTTTATGTCACGTAAGCCGCCCCGACCTGCAGAACACGACCATAAACGTTCCTTCCCTTTAAGCCATCGGTTCAAGATCTAAATCGCCCTAGACGCTGCGAGTGATCGTTGCGTCTGGGGAGCGAGAAGTTACATCAGGTTAATACACAAGAATATTGGACTGGCCACACGTCCAGAGAGGAGGCGCCGCTTGCGCTATGACGGAATCGAAATCCTGTTTGGTTCACATGTTCGTTCGCGGTACTGCTTTCCCATGAGGACGCTTTGGCGAGTTGCTTTCACCGAGGTGGGAGAAACTCTGCGCAGTAACGTAGTCAGCCATGTCCGTTCAAGTCCCCACTGCGGCTGCGCTTTCGTGTGCCGCTTCTTTAACGTCGTGCACGTTACAAGAGACGTCATGGGAATCTCAATGGAGAAGGATTTCGGCAAAGAGCGTGCTGGGTCCCTTCCTATAGGGATTGGCGTGAACATTCACGAGAGCCGCCAGCCTTCCGTATCGCCTACGGATCTTCAGATCGCAAAAGGTTCGGGATTTCACTTCGTAATCGAACCGGAATGCGGTCTGCGCTTCGTGATTCCAAACGTGCTCGCTGCAAAAAGCACGCGGCGGATCGGCGACTGTCTGGAGGCTGTAATCGCACGGAGGATTCGCAGACTCTCCACTGCGGAACTCATGTCTAAGGACATTGCAGATCCTGAGTCTTGGCTCGAGTGCTGCGACTGCAACACGGATTGGCTAAATCGCCTTCGAGCCGCCGAGCCGAAGGAGTTCGCGGAAGGCGATCCCCTGCTACTGGTCGCTGCGGGCATGATTGTCAACGGCATGTGCCTCTATGAGATCGGGCGGCGCCGCTCATCTACTCGCAGACCCCACCCGTTCTTTCCACCGCCCATTCGCGGAATTGAACTTCTTCGCGGGGAGCAAGTGGACGAGATCGTTAGTGCGGGCAAAGCGCTTCTGCCGCCGGAGAGGCCGAGTTCACTCCGACTGAACATGGAGTGGTCTGGCAACTGACTCGAGACAGGCTGTGGTTGCGTTTGAGGTTCGGGGCTGCCGATTGGTTACACGCCAGTCGGCAGTCCCACAAGGAGATACTTCTCGCTTCCCAGCCATTTAAATCAGTTCTAGCCGGCGCGGCGTGCTTGTCCGCCAAGTAAGAGATCCACAGCGTAGTTAAGAATATCGTTTAGGGATAGCCCAGCTTGGGCGGCGTATTCGGCTAGCCTGCTGTGTCTTTCCTCACCGGGTCGGTATACCAGCTTGCCGCTAAAGGGTTTGTCTGGCTCTTCGCCGCGTTCTTCGCAAAATGCAAGGTAGCTGTCTATTGATTCATGAAAAGCAGTGCGCAGTTCTGAGGCGCCCTTCGCTTCGAAGCTGATTAGATCGCTTTTGATGTTTGTGACTTTTCCGAATATTACATCGTCTTCCAAGCCACACTCCGCTATGTAACCTTTGTATTCTAGTCTCATATTATGTTCTCTCGCTCTAAAAACTCACGGACATCTTCGACTTGATACACCTTCAGCTCATTGCCGGGATGCGGCCTGTGCATAAAAAGTCTTCGCCCATTTAAAACCAATGCAATCTTGCTTCCGCTTCGCTCAGCCACCTCACCTCCTAACGCTCTGAAAAGCCTCTCCACATCCGACATCAGTAGATTCCTCGGCGTCGGTCTGCGCTTAATCAGCTCAATCGTCTTGCGGTGCTTACTGCTAAGGCTCAACTGAAGCCTTGCTGATTAAATAGTATCAGTTTTAGTATCACTATTCAACTGACCGAGGAGATTTCGAAGCTAAGCCCTTAAAATGACCAAGGAATTTCATGTGACTGTTTACTCAATCAAGCTAAGAAGCAAAGAAAAATCCTGCCTATCCGCTGCGCGTAGCGCCTTAAGATATGCATCTCTCTCGACACCCCAATTGATGCGAGGAAATCCGCGCTGCAGGAGGAGCTGATCTGCTACTTCGCGTGCGAGCCTGCCGTTGCCATTTGGGAACGGGTGGATAAGCGCCAACCGATGATGAAGCAGCACCGCCGCCTTCCGCTCCGAGCATACCTCGTGCTCCAGCCAATGTTTTGCATCGTCCAGAGCGCTCTTGAGGGAATCCTGCACCAACTCGGGTGCAACGCCGATGTTTAGCTCCTTCGTGCGAAAGCGCCCTGCCCACTCCCAGACTTCGCCGAACATTTTGCTGTGGAGCAGGCAGATGCCGTCGACTTCTAGCAAGCGTGCTCTAAGCTTTCGGCTCCTTAAGGCCCAGAGTCTTGCTGACTCGATGTTTCGCTTCTCCCAGACGTCTAGCTCATGCTGCGTATTTGCCGGAACTAAAATTCCCTGCTGGTCATCAGGCGATAGCGGAGTCTGGCCTCGCAGCGTTTCAAACCCCGTCATCTACTCGTCCCAAATGCGCGAGCCCATTTCGTGCAGGTACATTGCCAGTCTGATGTCACTTTTCGCACTTCCTTCTAGTTCGCCGGTTTGACCTTCGAGCGCCATAGTCTGCGCCAGCGATTCGTCATCCTGTTTCAACTTCTCTCTAGCTTGTTCGACCAGAAAATCATCTAGGTGCTGTTTGGGGACGAAGGAGTAGTGAAATTCGCAGCCCATTGCCTCGGCCGCCCGCCGCATCGACTTCAAGGTCGCCTTCCCGCTGAGTTCTGCCTGCTCGAGACGCACTACTTGCGTGCGGTCAACGCCGAGGCGTTTTGCCAGCTGCTTGCCGGTCATCATCAGCGATTTGCGGACCTCGCGAATCCAGCCTCGACGAGGAGGTGCATCTGCACGCACGCGAGCGACTCGCGCCGAACTGCTTATCTGACTGCGCCTAATTCGGGCCTTTTTTAAGCTATCCATGTGATTAATTTTACACTATTTAGCGCTCTAATAGAAACTTACTTAACACTTCTCTAAGCTGAATAAGTGTAGCATTCTACACTTTGCTGGCTATCATATTAGTATTATTGCAGTATATTTAGATGCCCTCAAGAGCCCTGAGGTCCTAATTTCCCAACTATCCCCCGAGCATTCTCAAGCACGCTGGCCTTGAGGCTTTCGGGCTTTACCTCGGCGATGAAGTGACCCAGGCCGAGTATTCTGCGGGTTAGTTCTGGGGAGACGATTGCGCGCATTTTTCGCACCAGGGTTTCTCCCTGCCAGGAGTCTTCCTGTTCTTCGTGCCAGCGCTGTGAGGCGTAGAATTTTGCTGCCGGGGGCAGGATGTGAA
>JAGRAN010000026.1 GCA_020434585.1 Bdellovibrionales bacterium | reverse complement strand
CACAACGGCACTCATTTCATGGATCTACACTGTGTATATGTGTTGTGCAGGTTTTTCGCGGTGGTGTGACGCTAGTAGATAAAAATTTTTCTGCTAAGCTACTAGGATAAAAGGGTATTTAAATCAGCTTCCGAAGTGAAACTCGAAAAGGCCATCCGATATTTCCACGTAGCGGATATCAACGTCGAGAAAGGATTTTATGACGGCCGCGTTTGTTAGCGTGTGGGAGCTTGGGTCCAGTGTGCTGAAGCGGCTGCCAGGAGAAAGAGAGAAGGGAATCAGCAGCTGATCGGCAAGGCAGCGATCGACCGCGGCGTCGGAGCGGAGATACGCCTTGGCCTGGGCGCAGACCCCGGCGGCGACAGTTTCGGCCCGAGTGTTTTTTTCACCGAAGCTACACAACACAACTGTCAATGCATCGCTCGCAACGTTAACCAGAGCTAAATTTCCCGGACCGTATTCGGTGCCCAAATCGCGCATGACTGCGTGATCTCGGTCGAGTTCGAGCTGTTCGCGAATTACCTTTATTTCTCGTTTCGCAATTTGCTGATCCAGGCCTGAAATTACCACCTGAGCTTGAATCGAGCGAAGCCCGCCACGCTTGATTAGATTCAGCGGAGCAAGTTCGGCAACCGGAGAAATGTTAACCCTAATCCTGCCCCCGCCAGCTGGATAAAACCCAGGACGGTCTAGAATGGCGTTTACCTGCGGGCCCATGCGCGAAATTAGCGGCATAAACGAATGCTGCAGAAAGTCGAACGGGGGCGCCATTGGGTTATGCGTTCCGCCTTCAATTACAAGTGTTGATGGGCTGTCCGCGAGAATCAATGCAGGCAAAAGTGTTTGCAGCACGAGCGAGGTGCTGCCGGCGCTTCCGATAGAAAAAATATAATCTCCAGGCCGCACTTTGTCGGGGGTGAATTTCAGCGTGCTCGAGCCAATTTCAGCTCCCTTAATCTTGGCGGAGCAAATCTCAGCCGAAGCAGTTACGGCCGTCAGATGCTGGCGCAAGAGCCCAGGCTTGCGTCGCCCAGCTCTAATATTTCGAATGCGAAACGGTTTGCCAGTTAACATCGAAAGACTTAGCGAGGTCCGAAGTACCTGGCCACCGCCTTCACCGATCGACCCGTCAATTTCGACCATCAAGCAGCACCTTTCAAGCTCTTATCAGCGTCCTTAATTACGAATCGTGCGCGAAGTCGTGCGACCGTCGAAGCCAAGTCCGCTGATTCAACAGAACTAAGCACTTCGTGAAAATCTTTGTAAGCTGCAGGAGCTTCATCAATTGGATATTCGCGACAGTTGGTAAGAATGTCGTGGGCATCGAACTCTTGATCAATAGCTTTCTGGTCCAAGGTGCGCATTGCGGCACGTCTTCCCATAGCCCGGCCAGCTCCATGGTTAACGCTAAAGCAGCTTTTTTGAGCACCCTGATTTGCGACCATAACTACTGAGCCGTCTCGCGGATTACCGGGAAGCAGAATTGGATGACCAGTTTCGTAAAACGGGGTGTCTTTCAGTGCAAAGTGGTTTGCGGGGAAAGCACGAGTCGCTCCCTTGCGGTGAACCCAGCATGCCGTATTATCAAAAAACTCTTTACGCGCGATATTGTGACTAATGAAGTACACCAAATTGCCTGTGCATCCAGGAAGTACTTCCTGAAAGGCCTCAAGCACAAGTGCGTTAATCAGCAAATGATTCAAGGTAGCGAAGTTGGCACCCAGCGCCATATCGTCAAGATAAGCATTGGCCTCCGGTGAACCCAGCGGAGCGTAAACCAGCTCCTTGTCGTCTCCCGGCAGAGGGATGTCCCATTTCTCGAACTTTTCCTGAAGAGCACGGAATTGGCCAGACGCTAGCAGGTGGCCGAAGCCCCGGGATCCGCAATGGGATAGAAACGAAATATGACCATCCTTAAGTCCGAAGACGTCAGCAGTGCGGCGTAGCGCTTCATCTCCGTTCAGTTCAACTGTGTTGCATTCTCCGAAATGATTTCCACCTCCGTAAGAGCCAAGTTGTGAAATCTTATCGGCAAATTTGGCAAAGCGGCTGCCAGTAAGCAAAAAGTCCAGGCGTGCACCTAGGGAGTCGTGAGTTTCGTCGTGCCCTACGTGAGAAAAATCTTCACATCGTTGAGACCATTCTGGGGGAATTCCCAAGGCTTCGCAGACGCTCGCAGTGGCCCCGTTTACGACCAGCTCCTTGCCGAGATCTGCGTCAACATGGCGAGCTTTCTTGACGGAGCGCTGTCCCTTACCTGCTCCAGTTGGTGTCCGCTCGCAAATCGCTTCGATGATGGCTCGGCGAACGCGTTTGTCGTTGACCTCCTCATCGGGAACGTCAAGTTGGAGCAGGCTCATTGAGCATTTGATGTCGACACCCACTGGGCCTGGGTAGATATGCGTCGGAGAGACCAGCACGCAGCCTACTGGCGCACCGTATCCCGCGTGTGCATCAGGGTTCAGCACTAGTTCGCTGACTCCAGGAGCCATCCGTGAATTGATTGCTTGCTGAATGCACTGGTCCTCAAATGTTTCGCGGATCGCAGCGTTTCCGATTACTGTAATCGGTTTAATCTTGGTGTTTGGCAGAGGCAAGATTCCGACTGAGTCGCTTTCTGAGATAATCTTTTCGTATAGTGGTTTTTCATCTGCCATATCTTTTTCCTACTACTTCTTCGTTTACAAAAGAAGGCCGACAAGTATTGATGAGACGTCTCTGCTCTACCCATTGAGCTACAGCTCCTGTTAGAGCTGACGGGACTCGAACCCGCAACCCGAGTGTCAGTTTACCTGTAGTCCCATCGGCATTCGGCCACAAAAATGGGAGCAAGGCGCAAAACATTAGTATAATAAGAGTTTTGCGTTTGCCGCTGCAAAAAGTGAGGAGAACTAGATTGTGCAGAGACCGGACATTCCACAGATGTAGTCCCTTGCGGCATTCCTCCTCGTGATATTTTAAAATGGGCGACAAGGGGTCGTTGAGACGCGCACATTTCGTAGATGTAGTCACAACAGCATTCGCCCACATGATCTTTCTCCAATTCTTACAAAACAATTCTTTCAATTTCGGTTGTCCAATGACTTGCGTCCATGCGATCTCTCGCAAAGTCCGAGATTACTTTGAACACTTGGTCGGAAAATCCTCCTATGTTCAAAATGTCCTTTCTGTCGCTAGCCTGTGTCGTCCCGTACGGCTGGATGTCGATGCAAACCAGTTTTGCGCGAGGGTTACGCTGTTTAAACGCATTCCATTCACTCATCATTCCTGTTGAGCGCCTGGAGTTTCCCGCGTCAACCCAAGATTCGTTATCAGAAACATACACAACCAAATTAGCCTTCACTTTTTTCTTGTTAAGCCAGGCAAGTGGGGCACTGCAGTTTGTTCCGCCTCCACCAATTGCGGCTAACTTTGCCGCGTTTGTCATGACGGAATCACGCTGATTAAGTCTGACGTCGACCACCGAATGTTCAAACGGCAAAACCACAGCTTCACGGCTCGTGCGAAGCATTGCTGCTGCGACTAGAGCTGCGACATCGACGCAGCGCACCGAAGTTGTTGAACCGCGGCGGTATCCTGTTACTGGACTGGACATCGACCCAGAGACATCTGGGCAAACGACGACTTTCCCATCGACGCGTGGAACGTTCTCCAGCGCAATTTCCAGTGCGTCTTGCAGGGCATCATTGATGCAGTGCGGTACGTCTGCCCCTGTACTGTAGTATGCGGCTAACAGCTGGTATGGGAAGACGCGCGCCCGTTTGATCGCTGTTGGATCCTTCAGAAGCTTCGCAATCCCGCGCGCCACGGCCCGCTGATTAAATACGCCGTGGCGCGCAAAAGTGTTTAAATTCATTCTAGCCATTTGCCAGCTTGCATTCTGTGCAATAGTAGTCCACGCCTTGTTGTCCAGTTCCAAGGAAGTGAGCATTTGGAACGGAACATCTGGAACTTGCCTGGTCGCTCCGTGTTTGAATGCTTCATACTCCTTTACGATTTCAGGTAGTGCTTGCGCATCGTAAGCCCTTCCAAGCAAGTATCCATAAAGTGCGGCTCTGGACGCTGTGCTCGGTTTTGGGTGAACCATCTTGATAATATCTGCGATGGAAGGATTATTTCCTACAGACATATGAAACAGCTCTTTGTCAGACTTGCTTTCCAGCCACTCCAAAATGCGCATCTTTGGCGACGATCCGAGTGATTTTCTCGCAACAACTCCAGAGCGCATGATTTGCACAAAGTTTCTGAGCATCTTTCCATTGTCGATAACTTGGTGGAAAGTCGTCTTAAACAACTCTGAGTCAAGAACTGTTAGCGCCGCTACCAGCAGGGCAGGTGCATCTTTCATGTAAGCATGCTTGCGAGCGTAGATCGCAGCCTTTGCTACATAGGCAGGTGACACTTGCCCACAGAGACTTAAAATTTGGTCGAGCTGAGTTTCGGCGTTTGCGTAGAACGTGTCGTTGATAGTTCCAGTTACGATGTACTGTGCCAGCTTGTGTTCCGCTGAGAATTCGTACGCAGGGGCGAACTCGCTATTTAGCGCTGTCGGGTGGGGTGCGAAGACTCCACGGATGCTTTGAAATACGCTTGTGTTAGCCATGGTGCATACCTCCTTCAGGCTTGTGCGGTTACGAATTCTTTCTAAGCATTGGCAGGATGTGTGCCAAGAGATCGTGGCCCCGGCGCAGATCGCTATAAAAGGGTATAATTTCGCGATGTTATTGGTTGAAAATGCCTGGCTTTAGACTGAGAAGGGAGAGTGAAAGTTTAGAATTTACTAGATTTTTATCTCTCTAATTAGATAAAATTCTAGCATGGCAAAGAGCACAACAGTCATCGGTCTACTGGGCACTACACTCGATAATCGGGGCGTTTCAAGTAAGCGCTGGGAGAAGTGGCGTCCTACGGTTTCGTTGTGCCAGCAGGAGGATTTCATTGTTAATCGCTTGGTGCTGCTTCGGGGCAGCAAGTTTGCATCGCTTAGTGGCTCGATCGAGCAGGACGTGGCAGCGATTTCGCCCGAGACTCGATTCGAAGAACACGTCGTCGATTTTGGCGATCCTTGGGATTTTGAGGAAGTTTATGGCCGACTGCTCGATTTTTGCCGGGAGTTCGAGTTCGATACCGACAAGGAAGACTATCTGGTTCACGTAACGACAGGGACACACGTAGCCCAAATTTGCCTATTTCTTCTCACTGAGTCACGTTTTTTTCCAGCCAAATTGGTGCAAACGGCACCGCCGAAAGGCAGAGACAGTGGACCGGGCTCCTTGTCGATTGTTGATTTGGATTTATCTCAGTACGACTCGATTGCAATGCGCTACGAAGCTCAGGCTGATGAAGAACGCAGCTATCTTAAGTCGGGCATTCACACCAGAAACCCAAACTTCAACCGCTTAATCGAACGTATCGAGCAGGTTGCTCTTGCTTCTCGTTCTCCGATTCTTCTCAGCGGTCCGACTGGTGCAGGCAAGTCGCAACTGGCGAAGAGAATTTACGAACTCAAGCGTACTAGGCATCAGTTGGGCGGACAATTGGTAGAGGTTAACTGTGCGACGTTAAGGGGCGACGCTGCGATGTCGGCGCTCTTCGGTCATACCAAAGGTGCATTTACTGGAGCAGAGCGAGCGCGAGAAGGATTGCTACGCAAGGCGGACGGTGGAATGTTGTTCTTGGACGAAATCGGAGAGCTGGGACTAGATGAACAAGCGATGCTGCTGCGTGCAATTGAAGATAGATCCTTCCTACCAGTCGGCGCGGATACAGAGGCAGGGAGTGATTTTCAACTTATCGCCGGTACTAACCGTGATTTGCGTTCAGCTGTAATTGATGGATCTTTTCGCGAAGATTTGCTTGCCAGAATCGATTTGTGGGATTTCCAGCTGCCAGGGATTTGCGAACGGCCTGAAGATATAGAGCCCAACCTAGACTACGAACTAGAGCGGTTCTCGCAGAAGACAGGCGAGCGTCTAGGCTTCAACAAAGAAGCCCGTAATATGTTCCTGGAATTTGCCGCGTCACCGACGGCGCTCTGGCGGGCAAATTTTAGAGATTTTAATGCTGCAGTCACGCGAATGGGTACTTTGTCCAGGGGAGGTCGGATTACAGAAGTTGACGTTGAAGAAGAGATTGAACGTTTGAGACATTCCTGGCGTGGGACGGATGTTGATAGCGACGATACGCTTCTTTTGTCAGTGCTTGGTAACAAGCGAATGGGAGAACTTGATTTGTTTGATCGTGTTCAACTTGCGGAGGTCTTGCGCGTTTGCCGAACTCGCGCCACGCTTTCCGAGGCGGGGCGCGAGTTGTTTGCCCGCTCCAGACTAAAGAAAAAGAATGCGAATGATGCAGACAGGTTAAGGAAATATCTCGCTAAATTTGACCTGGCATTTGAAGATCTTGTTTGATGTTGATAGGTCATTCGGAAAAGCCCAAGGGAATATGTTTAAAGCACCTCACATGACAATCGTTCTGCTGCTCGGCCTGTTTGTTTGCGGCTGTTCCGGCGATTCTGCAAGAGTATCACTTAGCAACAATTCAGAGATCGTCAGCGACGACGGTCGAGGGTTTGCGATTGAAGTTGGTGCTACTTCAGCGGACGGTTCGACTGAGTCCAGCGGGGAGGGCGGTGGCGCCGTTACTAAGTACTCACTCGATGTCACAGCGGCTGGGAGCTACGAACTTTGCCTTAGCGGAGACGACGGAAATTCCTCGGCCTATTTAGCGGACGATTCCGGCCGGCTCAAAATAGCTGTAGTTGGCTTGGGCTGTGGTGAGTCGCAGTTGGAAGAGGGGAGATATGGACTCCAAGTTGTTGGAGCCCATGACGTTGATTTTACCTATTAGCTTCTCGCCGATTACTCCCATTCGATCGTGCCGGGAGGTTTGCTAGTTAAGTCGTACGCAAGACCGGAAATCTTCGGCAACGCGAGGACTTCTTTACGAATCTCCTCGATAAGTTCAATTGGCAAGTGGGCAGCAGTTGCGGTCATTGCGCGTTCAGAGTGGATCGGGCGCACTATGCAAAGCTCCTCGCCGTGGCCGTCGATTTCTAACGGAAGCAGCACGGTAGGGCACTGCCATACTTCGGTCTCTAGGCCGTGTCTGCGAAGTCCTTCCATGACGATGTGATCCGCGTCGCGAAGCAGATCGAGTCGATCTTTGGTCATTGTGGCAGCAAGTGGACGAAATTCAGTCGGCATGCTGGGCGACAGGTTCCAGATGCAGCGATTGATTCCTCGCACTTTTTTCAGAACAGTACCTGCAATTTCGTCCAGCTTGTTCCAGTCGGCCGTACCGTGAATCATTACTGGATGTTCGTAGGACCTTAGATCGCCCTTTACGCCAACCGATTTTACCGGCAAAACGGTGCCAACAAAGCTTGTATTAACAAGAACAGCCGCCACTTCGTCTGCTATTTCAGGAATCAAAGCCGCGTCATTCAATGTCCCGGTGGAGCAGAGCAGGCGTACGCCGAGGCCGGGGCCGGGAAATGGCTGGCGCCAAATCATTTCCGAAGGAATTTTCAGCTTCTCGCCTAGTTCTCGAACTTCTACTTTGTAAAGATCGGCTAAGGGCTCAATAACCTTCCCAGCAGCGATCATATCCTCAATAATTTGAACTCGGTTATGGTGGGTTTTGATTGTATCGGAGCGCTTCGTTCCACCAGTTTCGATCGTGTCTGGGTAAATCGTGCCTTGTCCGAGCAAATGATTAGACAAGCCCAGGCGCTGTGCTTCGCGTTCGAAGACTTTTACAAACGTATCACCAATTGCTTTTCGCTTTTGCTCGGGTTCGACCAGACCCTCGAGAGCTGACAAAAAGTCACTTGTAGCGTCGACAAAATGCAGATTTGCATCGAGTCCCATGTCCTTAAAGGCCTTAAGGACCTGTTCACTTTCGTTCTTGCGCATAAGGCCGTTGTCTACGTGCAGTAAGTGAAGTTGTTCGGGGCGCAGTGCCTCGCCGAACAGTCTGGCCGCGACGGTTGAGTCGACTCCGCCTGACGCAAGCAAAAATACCGATCCACTGCCCACGCGGCTCTTAATTTTCTCGATTTCTTCTTCGAGATATTGTTCCATTTCCCAAGAGGCGCTGCAGCCGCAGATCTCAACGGCAAAATTGCGAATCATTTCGTCCCCGTGGGTTGTATCATCTACCTCAGGGTGGAACTGAAAGCCGTATCGTCTGTACTTGTCGGAGCCGATTGCGGCGAAATGGTGTGGTTCAGTTCCTTCTCCGAGTATTGAAAAACCCAGCTCCTCGAAATCGGGGCCAACCGAAGTTACGGTATCGTTGTGACTCATCCAAACCTGCTCGCTGCTGCTCAACCCTTTGAACAGCGGGTGGTCTCGGTTGATTTTCAACTGAGCTCGCCCAAACTCCTGCTTGCCATTCATCACGTTTCCACCGTAGTGCTTAGCGATCTCCTGATGGCCGAAGCAGAACCCAAGGATCGGAATATCTAAATCAAAGATTTCTTTGTTGTAGTCCGAGTCTTCACCGAAAGATGACAAAGATGGATTTCCGGAAAGGATAATGCCCTTGTGTTGTTTGAACTTGCTGATCGGATCTTCAGGCTGAAGAATTTCTGCTAATACTTTTTGACGCCGAACTTTGGTTGCAATCAGATGAGCGTACTGTCCGCCGAAATCGACAACCGCAATTGAATCGTGGTGCATGTTGAGTTTCCGATGTTGCGAATTACAAATTTACTGCAGTTATTCTGCACTAAATTAGATAGCATTAATTTCTTGCAGTATCTATCCTTCTTTGCAGCAAAAATGTGGGTGCGAATTTTACGCGGCACCCCTAGCGCCCGCATGTGTGACAGTAGAGATATATGTGTTAGCATTTGCCGCGAAAATAGTGTTTTCAATTTTAATAGACGAAAAGGAATCGGAAATGAAAGCTCATGCACGTCATATTTTGGTAGATTCAAAAGAACAATGTGAGTCACTTATTTCTGACATTGAGGGTGGTGCAGATTTTGCCGATTTAGCTGCAAAGCATTCGCAGTGTCCTTCCGGCAAGCAGGGAGGCGACTTAGGTGAATTCGGCCGAGGTCAGATGGTGCCGGAGTTTGACGAGGTGGTCTTTTCAGGTGATTTAGGCAAACCGCTTGGTCCAGTGCAAACGCAATTCGGCTATCACGTGATCGAGGTGGTTAGCCGTAGCTAGTGCTCCACTTCTGCTCCAGGCGTCGTTCGCTCGGCTGCGTTCGACGCCTAGTTTTCACACCATTCCTTGCCCTTGAAAATTGCCCCCTGGCGTATTCTTGACAAATTATACTAAGATCTGCTTGAGTTAACCGCCGCCTTGAACCAGGTAGCTTCGTCAAACGGCTGTCGCGGTGGTTGGAAGTATTTGTAGATCTGGACGAAGAACATCACCGTGAAACATCCTGAATTCAAACAGCCCCCCGGGCCCGACGGAAGCTATTTTTTTGGCTGTTTAACAGAAATGCGCCAAAATCCGATGGCCTTTTTTACGAGGGTTGCCGCCGAGTACGGTGGAGTCGCAAAAATAAGATTTGGCCGCAATAAGTATTCCTACCTTGTTTCCGAACCTGAGTTTATTCGCGAACTGCTGATAAAGAACAAAACAAGCTACATTAAAAATACCCGCTACAAGCAGTTGGCAAGAGTTCTTGGCGAAGGATTGCTGCTGAGTGAAGGGCAGACCTGGAGCCGTCAGCGTAAGATTGCACAGCCACTATTTCGACTTGAGGCGCTTCATGCGCAGGTCGACAGGTCGCGTTCCGATATCGCTAATTTTGCCGATAGACTTGAGCTGTTGGGCTCTAAGAATCAGTTCATCGATATCGAGCCGGAATTTTCCAAATTGTCGCAAATGCTCGCGGGTTCTTGGATTATGGGAGATCCCTTCAGAGCGCGTGCGGATGAGATGGCAGAAATATATCTAACTGCAACTAACGCCTGGCCTGTCGCACCGCGGACTGCCCTCGGCTCGTACAGGATTCCACCGATTCGCGCGATATTAACCTTGAAAAAAGCATTCAGCGACTTCGATCGGCACATTTTTGCAATAATCTCAGAGTTTAGAAGGGGCGGAGATTCAATTGATTTCGGAATGATGCCGGCGCTGGTTAGCGGTCATTTTGAAGCTACCGGCGAAGAGTTGAGTGATCAGCGTCTGCGCGATCAGATTGTAACACTGTTTATTGCAGCGCACGAAACCTCTGGGACAGGGATGTGCTGGATACATTATCTATTGTCTAAGTACCCAGAAGTTAGAGATCGTGTTCAACTTGAAGTTGCTAGTGTGTTCGGAAGTAAACTGCCTTGCGCTGCCGACTTGTCGAGACTTGAGTACGTGGACAGGGTCATTCAAGAGTCGTTTAGAATCTATTCGCCAATTCATTCTCTTTCTCGAGTTGCCGTAGAAGATAATACAATCGGCGGTTATCATATTCCAAAAGGTGCGACTGTAATTGTTTCGCTGTTTGCTACTCACCGCCTCGCGAAGTATTGGAAGAATCCTGAGGCGTTTGATCCCGATCGCTTTACAGAAGCAGAGTCTGCAAAACGACCTCCGTTTTCGTACATCCCGTTCGCGGCCGGCCACCGTAACTGCCTTGGAGGCACTATGGCGATGCTTCAGGCAAAGATGACCGTGGCTCAATTGTCCCAGCGGCTCAAAATCGACTTGATGCCCGGGCACCCAATCGAGTTGATGCCGAGCACGACCATGCGTATGCGCTATGGAATGAAGGTCGAGATTGAACCTTTTGAACAGCGTAGTAATTTCGAAGAGTTACCTACCTCGCTGCAGGCATTGGCCTGAGCCGCATCCTTGCTCCCGTAGCTACCATCCCCCCTCCGTGCCCCTACGGATTATGTATCGGCGAGGTTCTGTCGATATAAACACTGGGCCATCGGATGCAGTATTACCGGAGGTAGTGTTATGCCCAACCAGCTCGGCGACGAGTTTATTGCCGATCATCAGACATGCAGTCCAGCAGGTGCGGAGGCCGACTTCGCTACTCCCCATGTAATGGAGGGGAACAGATCGGGGAAAATACACTATAAGCACTTTGCGGTATTAAGCTGTGTTTTTCTAGTGTTGGTGCTCGGCTTCACCAGCGACAAGAAAGTTGCGGAAACCAATCCGATGGTGCCGACGCCAGCTAAATCAGAAGCAGATCACCATTTGCAAATTGCAGCGATGCTTTCAAAGAAATCAGATCAGGCTAAGGAAATGTACCATCAAGCATTGGTGGATGCCGATCAAATGAAGCTCGAAGGTGCAGATATGTTTGCGCTAATCAAAGAAAGAATGTCGGCCGGTGCTCCTAAAGAAGTTCTTCGAGGTATGGCGGAAGAGGTTCGTTCAATGGAAATTAAGGAAAAGGAATCTCGCCGCCGCGCTTGCATGATGCTGTATCAATCGAAAAAGTTTGATTGGCAGGCGAGGCAAGAAGTGATCAAAGGCAATCAACAAAAGTTAAAGGCTACGTCGGCCGACGATGAGCGCGAGTACGCTATATATATGATCGAACAAGCTGAGGCTGCTCTGGCAGGGATGGAGCCAATGGACGCGGCAGCCGAGGATGCATGTCCACCTAGTTAGTTGTTTGAGCTGGGACGTTGCTGTTAGCGTCTGCGTTGCTTGAGCTTTCGGCTTCCCATCCCCCGCCGAGCACCATGTACAACTGCACTAGGGAATTAAATCGATTCCTCAAAGCTTCTGATTCCGCAAGTTCGTCTCGAAATAACGATCGTTCCGTATCGAGGACTTCCAGATAGCTAGTCTCTCCGGCGTCGTATCTTGCTCGAGAGAGTATTGAAGCATTCCGACCAGCTTCAACTTGGAATGCCCGAGCTTCGTATTCAGACGCGAAGGTATTAACTGCGGCAATTGAGTCTTCCACTTCTCGGAATGCGTTGAGGACCGTGCTTTCGTAAGCCAGAGCAAGTTGCTTTGTGCGGGCCTTTTCTACCTCCACACGACTGACGTTTCTGTCCGCGCTGAGTACTGGGCCGAACAGATCGCCCCCAATACTCCAAAATTGATCACGGTCCAGGTTCAGCGAAGAAAATGCCAGAGTCTCAATGCCGAATGCGGCGCTCAGCGAAATTGATGGGAAGCGAAGGGCTTGTGCCACACCGATTCTAGCCATTTGCGCGTGCAAAAGCTCTTCCGCAGCCAGCACGTCAGGCCTGCGCTGGAGCAGTTCTGAGGGCATGCCGGTCGGGACAGCCGGTAAAAGTTTACGAGTCTCCAGCGACTGGCTGCGCGGGATGTCGCCCGGCAGCCGTCCAAGCAGTATGCTTAGTGCATTCTCGGCGTATTTCAGCTGGCGGGTGAACGAAAATACCGCTACCGCAGCCGACTGCTCTTCTACTTGTGCTTGGTACAAATCAAGTTTGGAAACGTATCCCTTGTCGAAACGGGCTTGAATGATTTCTGTCGACTTGCGTCGGCTTTGAAGGGTTCGACTGGCTATCGCAATACGATTATCTAAGTCGAGAATGAGGAAGTAAGCATTCGCGACTCGAGCCACTAGTGATAGTGTCGCGGCTCGATAAAAGTATTCTGATGCACGCATCTCTGCCCGCGCTGCTTCGCTGGCTCGGCGGTATTTGCCCCAGATGTCGGGCTCCCAAGAAAGCACAGCCGATAAACTATAGCCGCGTCGCTCTTCAGGGTCTCTTGCGGGGTTCTTAAACTCATTCCTGCTGATGCTGCCGGCGGCTCCCAAGCTCGGATACAGATCGGCTCTAGTAAATCCCAATACGGCACTGGCTTCTTCAATGCGAGCTGCAGCAGCTGCGAGGTCTTGGTTGTTGCGAAGGGCGGTTCTTACCAGGTCTTGCAGGACTGGATCTTGATACAGTTGCCACCATTTAAGGTTGGTAATCGCTTGTGATCCGGAGATATCGCCTTTGTACGCTGCGGGAACAGCGGGCTCCGGCCGTTCAAAATCCGGCCCAAGTGCGCAGCTGCTTGCTAGCAACAAAGAAAGCAATACGACAACGGCCTTACGAATTTGCGGCATGACGCTCCTCCGTCTGGCTGCCAACAGCTTTTTCCTTGTCTGCTCCGCGGGCTCGCTCGATAAAAACGAACAGCACGGGCACAAGACAAATTCCGAGAACGGTAGCCACCATCATTCCGGCAAATTCCGTCATACCCATGACCTTCCTAGCTTCTGCCCCGGCGCCAGTCGCAGTAAGCAGGGGGAGCACACCAAGAATGAAAGAAAATGCCGTCATAAGAATCGGACGGAACCGGAGCCGCGCCGCCTCAAGTGCTGCGTCTACTGTGTTGAGACCTTCATGAGTCAGCTGCCGAGCAAACTCCACAATCAAAATAGCGTTCTTAGCGGCCAGTCCGATCAAAAGAACCAAACCAATCTGTGCAAAAACATTGTTGACGTAACTTTCGCTAAAGATGCGGCACAAATACAAACCGCCGTAAGCTCCAAGTACGGCAAAAGGAGTTCCCAAAAGAACACTAAACGGCAGTGACCAGCTTTCGTACTGCGCAGCAAGAATTAGAAACACGAACAACAGCGCAAATACAAAAGTCGAAGCACCTGAGCCCGAAGCAGCTTTTTCTTGATAGCTCATCGCGTTCCATGCGTACGTCATGTCTGAAGGAAGTACCTCGGCGGCAACTTCCTCTAATGCATTCAGCGCTTGAGTAGAGCTGTAGCCGGGAGCTGGGGCTCCTGAGACTTCTGCTGCTCTAAACAAGTTGAAGCGGTTTGTGAACTCAGGACCAGCTTTACGCTTAGTTGTTATTAATGTGGAAAGTGGAACCATCTGATCGGCCGACTTTCCGCGTACGAAAAACATTCCCAAGTCATTTGCGGAAATACGGTATTCGGGCTCGGCTTGCACATACACCTTGTACAGACGGCCAAAGCGATTAAAATCATTTACATATGCACCGCCAAGAAACGAGCCAAGAGCTGTGTTGACGTCACTCATGTTAACACCAAGTTTTAGGACTTTTGAGCGGTCGATGTCAGCGAAGATCTGAGGAACTCCGGCACGAAAGGTCGTAAATGCGTTGGCGATTTCAGGCCTCGTGCGCGCGGCTTGAATAAAGCGCTGAGTTTGCTCCTCAAGGTACTGAGGAGTGTTTCCACCTCGATCTTGCAGCATCATGCTGAAACCAGACCCTGTGCCAAGCCCCGGAATGGCTGGTGGTCCAAACGCAAACGCGATTGCCTCAGGAATTTCCTTAGCAAAAGCACCGCTGAGCCGTCTCGTGATTTCCTTCGCGTGCAGCGCTTCACCGCGTTCGCCCCAGTCCTTTAGCTCGATAAAGAAGAATGCGTTGTTTGTCTGCATCGCACCAGACAAGAGGCTGAATCCAACAACTGTCGAGTAGCTTTCGATTCCTTCCGCTTTACTCATGATAGCTTCAATCTTGCGGCAGACCTGATCTGTGCGTTCCAAGGAAGCGGCATCTGGAAGCTGCACGTTCGCGAGGATGTATCCTTGGTCTTCTTCGGGAACGAATCCTGTAGGAAGTCTGGAACCGACTAGCACTACGCAAAGCACGATTAGCACGAGGAAGATCATACTGCGTCTGAGGTTGCGAACCGATAAGCCGGCTAGCGCAACGTACTTAGCGGTAAGCGATTCGAGCCAAGAGTTAAACTTGTCGAAGAATTTAGCTAAGAGCCCACTTCGATTCTCCGACTCCGGCTTTAGGACAAGCGCAGCGAGGGCAGGGCTAAGAGTTAGGGCATTAACTGAAGAAAAGAGAACAGATATTGCTATTGTAATGGCAAATTGCTGATAAAGGCGGCCGGTGATGCCCCCCATGAACGCTACCGGAACGAACACCGCTGCCAGCGTGAGCGAGGTTGCGACAATTGCCCCAGAGACTTCCTCCATTGTTTTGAGTGTGGCCTCTTTCGGAGACATCCCCTTTGACATGTTGAGAGTGACGGCTTCGACAACTACGATCGCATCGTCCACGACCGTCCCGATCGCCAAAACTAAGCCGAGCAGACTGATTGTATTGATCGAGAAACCAAGAAGCGGGAAGAAAGTAAAAGTTCCAACGAGAGAAACAGGAATAGCTACTAACGGGATGAGTGTCGCGCGGGCGCTCTGCAAAAACAAATATACCACTAGAATAACAAGCCCGATTGCTTCGAAAAGGGTGACGATAATCTCGTCGATTCCGGCTTCAATCGCGCGCGTGGTGTCGAGAGAGATCGAATGCTTAATATCGCTGGGAAAGCGCTCTGCGATTCGGTCCATCGTTGCGCGAATTTCGTTGGCCACTTCCAGTCCGTTCGAGCCGGGCAGCTGATAGATCGCTAGAATTGCGGCAGCTGAGCCGTTTAGGCGGCCGACGGAATTGTAGATTTGTGCGCCTAATTCAACTCGAGCAACGTCTTTGAGCAGGACTTGGGATCCGTCCGGGTTTGATCGAACTATAACATTCTCAAATTCGGACTCGGTCTCGAGTCTGCCTTGAGTTTGGACGGCGTAAGTAAATTCGGTCCCTGGGGGCGCTGGGGGTGCGCCGATCTTGCCTGCGGGTGCAATGATGTTCTGTTCTTGGATTGCGCGGGTGATGTCTGGAACTGTAAGCCCAAGTTTAGCTAAGCGGTCAGGTTTAACCCACACCCGCATCGCGTATTCAGATCCGCCGAAAGTGGTTACCTGTCCCACTCCGCTGATACGCGCAATTTCGTCGATGATGTTAATCGTGGCGTAGTTAGTTAGAAAATTGTTGTCAAAGGTGTTGTTCGGGGAACGAAGAGTTACGAGCATTAATGGAAATGTGAGAGACTTCTTTACTGTTACGCCAAGGCGCTTCGCCTCTTCGGGAAGGCTTGAAGTGCCTTCCGATACTCGGTTCTGGACGAGTACGTTTGAGTTGTCTAAGTCGGAGCCGACATCAAATGAAACCGTCAAACTTAACTTTCCGTCTCCAGAGTTGACGGATTTGACGTAAATCATGTTTTCCACGCCGTTGATTTTTTGCTCAAGCGGTGTGGCAACTGACTGCTCGACGGCGACAGCATTTGCTCCGGTGTAAGTTGCCTCAACCTTAATCTCGGCTGGGGTAATGTTAGGGTATTGGGAAATCGGTAGGGTGCTAGCCGAGACGACTCCGAATATCGTAATCACGATGGATACAACCATCGCGAATACAGGTCTGTTAACGAAGAAGGAACTCATCTTTACGTCTGCGCTGGCTTCATCGACTCCGAAGTCGCAGGAGCTTTCTCTTCAATCGGTCGAACTTCCATTCCGGGCCGCAGCTTTTGCTGCCCCTCAAGCACTACCTTGTCGGCTTCTGAGATTCCACTTTCTATTACAATCAGTTTCCCTACTTTTGGTCCGGGTGTTACCTGCTTCATTTCAACTTTGTTGTCAGGGCCAACTACAAAGACACTAAATGTGCCCTGCAGTTCTTGCACCGCCCGCGAAGGTAAGAGCAAGGCGTCCTTACGTATCTCGGTCACCGCTCGTATCCGGGCAAACTGTCCCGGACGAAGAATCTTCTCCGGATTAGGAAACGCGGCCTCCATCGTAAGGGTTCCAGTGCTCGAATCAACCTGTGAGTTGACCACCTTTAAGATACCACGATGTGGATGGAGCGAACCGTCAGCTAGGTACAACTCCAAGCCGGGGCGCTGATCGGCTTCACTTTTGCGAATCTCCTCGTACTGGTCGAGCTGCTTAAGCCCAGTTCGCGCGAGCGTGCGTCTAGCAAGTTTAAGATAATCACTTTCGCTCAAAGATACGCGGACATGAATTGGATCGATCTGCGATACTACGTTAAGCACCACCGGGTTCGGGGGTTTGCCGACAAAATCACCAACCTTCGCTTCAGATATTCCAATCAGGCCGTCGATTGGAGCGAGTATTTTGGTGTAGCTAAGTTCTATCTTTGAAAAATCCACGGCGGCATCAGCCGCATCAACGGACGCGCTCGCTGCGCCTTCCTGCGCTATCGCAGCATCTAGGTCACGTTGGCTGACGGCATTCATCTTCGCCAGCGGTCTAATTCGCTTCAAGTCGCTTTTCGCTTTGGCAAGAAGAGTCTTAGCTTCGGCTGATCGGCTTTGTGCTTCGACCAATTTTGCTTCAAACGGGCGCGAATCAATGGAGTAAAGGAGTTGATCCTTCTTGACCGGCTGTCCTTCAGCGAAGTGCATTTCCTCCAGAGTGCCTTCGACTCGAGCCCTAATAGAAATATCGAGTGAGCCAATTAGTTGGCCAACCAACTCCATGGGCACAGGAACATCCTGTTTGACGACAGATGCGATTGGTATCTCGGGAGCGGGCTGGGTGGACTTTGAAGAGTCCTTCCCGCATGAAGCGAGAAGAGTGAGTGAGGCGAAGATAAATACAAAGGTACGACAATTGGCTGCACGCATTTTTGAACTCGCTAATCCGCAGGAGTATGGAGATATGAACCGCCATTTTTTAACATCTTTTGGGAATAGTTCCAATTCAGCGAATTGGCTGTATTTGCGGGCGATGTAGGAGATTTAGCTGCCGGCTGAAGCGCTTCGGCTTTCCGAGGAATAGAACCGCAGTACCCGCCGCGCCAGGGTTGGCATGCGGCGATTGAGGATCGCCTGATCGAGAGCTATCTCCTGAGGCAAGCTCCTTTGCGCCAGCGCGTTCCACCAGCACGAAATAGCCTGACAGGCTATATCCTCGTCTAGCCCCTCGTAGACTGCTTTGGCGATATGTTCGTACTGATTGCTGCGCTGCTGCTGATATGTCAGCTCGCTGCTACCAAATTGTTTTCGGTAAATTTCATGGTTTAAAGCGGAAGTTCCAAACCAGGCCAGGCGCCGGGAGGTGTTCATGCGATCTGCGTCTTCCCGCACACGATAGACAAAGTTTGGAACGGAAAGATACCGCAACTTTCCTGCAAATGAAGCTCGTAAATTGAGGTTATAATCCTCTTGCACGATTAAGTCCTGGCGGTAGCCACCAATCTTTAACAAAAGACTCTTGTTTATAATAAAGCTGCCGCTGACAAGATGAGAATTCTCGATCGCAAGCGCCTGCTCAATGGTTCCCGAGCCATTGTTGTACTCCCCGCGGTACGGAATCTCCCCACGCACAAGTTGTCGGATATGGTCGCCTGCGACGATCTCCGCGCCGCCTTCAAGTGCAGCTTTGAATAGTATTTCCAGACCACCAGCGACAAAGATGTCATCGTCGTCGAGGAAAGCGATCCATTCGCCTCCACAGCACTGAATGCCGGTGTTGCGTGCTGCAGCCAGCCCCAAGTTGCTATTATGACGAACTATGGTCACGGGCAGGGGTAGCTGTACAAACGCAGACCTCAAGTCATCCGAAAGAGCGGGCCCACCGTCGTTAACAATCACGACTTCAAGCGGTAAGTGGTGCGATGCGGCAGAGCTTTTGACCGCTTCAAGCAGCAGCTCCGGCCGATTGACGGTTGGAATGACAACTGAAACTTTAGCCCGACTTCCTGCCTTAGTTTTAGGAAGTTCAATATGTTGATCTCGATCAATCTCGATGCTGCCAGATTTCGGCTTTGCTGCGGCAATTAGCGTATCAGCCGCCTCTTCTAATATGCGCTTAATCGACCCCAGTTGGGCAATTTGGTCGTTCTTGGAGCGGTCTGCAAGCTCCGCCATATAGGAGGCGGACCTCTTTACGCTATCTGACTCTGTCGCAGCTGATATATTAAGTCCGAGCAGCCTTTGTTCTTTCGCTCGCTCATTTAGTTCAAGCTCTCTTGCGCCGAAATCGGCCACCAGCCGTTGAGTTAGCCGTTCATAGTAGGCTGGGAAATCATTCTGCGCTCGAACTGCAGTAAAGCCGCCGGAACGGAACTTCTCGATGCACTCGGCCAAAAACGGAGCTAAATCTTTCGGATCAAGCGATGCGAGCTGGTCGATTACCTCAAGTGCTGCGTCAAGGCTTCCGCAGCGAATAAATTGTCCAGCAGCGGCGGTGCAGGCCAGTTGAAAAGATTCTTCGGGCTTGTCGTCCCAGTCGTAACTGGCAAAAACTCTTTCGATCGGGCTGATGGCAAACCGCTGTGCGAGATAATCAGCACGCCAGGTGTCTTGCTTGACGGGGTCTACAACGTTTGGAAGATGTGCATCAAGTAACTGCTGCGCCATTTCTGTGTAGAACAGAGGGTCAGTAGCTAGTTCGGTGAGAGCCGAAAGCTCTTTGGTTTGCAGTTTGCGAATTAGATTAACGAGAAAGCTAACAAGCTTATCAAACGGCGGGATGCCGGCTTGGGATAGTATTTGAGCAGCTTCGTCGTATCCACGGTATCTAGTGAACGCCACCGCAGCTTCTTGGGCAGCCTGAAGCAGGGCAAACTGGCTGTTAGATTTCCACGGTAAATGCGAAAAAATCTGATCGATATTGTGACGCTGAAGCAGGCTGCGCATTACCGCTACGCGAAAATGGGAGAACTTCTCTAGATTTTCCCGAGCTGCCGTGCTGCCACCGTGGCTGCGGTACATATAGAAATAATTATTATTGTGGGAAAATTTTACGCCGGCTGATGCGGCTCTGGCAAAGAAATCGTAGTCCTGGCCTCGCTGATAAAAATCATCATAGGCTCCGACGCGCTCGAAGCAGCGGCGGTGGATCATAGTGCCGCCGTTTGCGACTGGGACGGTTTTGAAAAAATTGTGAAGTATTGATGCGGGCAGCAGCGGGCGCTTGCGATCCTCGGATACAAACTCTAGCTGCTCATTGCAAACGATAAGATTGGAGTAAATAATCTCCGCTGACGGGTCGTTGAGCGCAGCGGTCTTCATCGATGAAATCGCGTGTGCGTCAAGCACGTCGTCGTCGTCGAGCCACATCAGAAAGTCGGAACGAAACTCTTCAACTACTTTGTTGCGTGCGGCGGGTCGGCCAGATGGTGGGATAGTGAAGCTGCGAACTTTGTCTTCGAAAGGTTTGAGTATTGCTTCAGTCTCGGCGTTAGGCCCATCTAAGACAATGAGGATTTCGTCGGCAGCGATGTTCTGCGTCAGTGCGCTTTCGATCGCTGCGCCGAGAAATTCGGGACGATCTTTTGTAATAATGCCGATAGTGATCGACGGACCGTTCAAATTATCTCCTCAAACCGGGAATTTGTTCTGTAAGATGATGTTCCAGGACGTTCACACTTGCTTGAATTTCCTGCTGTCCGGAAACGTGCTTGAAGGCTCGCTCCAGAAAAGCGACGGCTTGGGTTTGGTCTTTTAGCAGCGTGTCCAACTTTAACAGCTGTTCGGCGAGGGAGGCCGGGTCGCCGCTTCTAGAAATAAAGCCTGTCTGTTCGTGTATAATTAGGTCCGTTATGCTGCCGACGTCGGTGGCGATGACCGGTACTCCCATAAGCATAGCTTCGGCCATGACTGTCGGGATTCCGTCGCTATCCCCATTTTCGGCGATAATGGATGGCATCAGCAAGGCGTCGGCGGAACGGATTTTCTCAATAGCCTCTTTGTTTGAAACCATGGGGCAAGCCGTTACAAACGGAAAGTGAGAAGCGTACTGAGCGACCACTGGGCCAAGCGGTTTGCCGGGGTCAGCGCCTCCGATTATTTCCAAGGTTACATCGTAGCCTTGAAGTCGAAGCAGCCTAACCGCGTCTATCGCAACGAAAAACCCTTTCTTCGGCACTGGCCGGCCCACTGCGACCAGGCGTTTGATTTCACGAGGTGGTGCCTTTCTCTCTGAAGGGAGACGTTTTTGGTCCACGCTGTTAGGGGTGAGGATTAGTTTGTGTTCCGGGATTCCACAGGCTAGCAGGTATTGCTTATGCTTTGTTCCTTCCGATGCTGCTGTAACGCAAAGCGGGTGGTTGCCCAAGGCGTTCAACGTTTCAGGTTCGACCCTCGCGCCTCGGAGCCAAATGTCGTACGCGTGGACAGTAAAGCCGAACGGTATGCCCAAGGCTTTAGCGACCGGAAAACCAATTCCATTACATTCTGTAACGAAGTGGGAATGGATATATGCTGGCTGAAGTTGTTTTACGGTTTCGATTAAATTCTGGATGTCAGTTTGCTCATCGCCGCTGCGCGGTACTTCGACTAGGCGGTCGTTATAGTCGATGTTCTGCAAATACTGCTCATTAATCTGTTTAGTAACGACGGCAACAGGAAAGCTTCGTCGGCCGAGTTCACTTATCTCAGCGCTGACAAAAGTCTCGGTGAGGTTCGGGTGCTGGTCCTGAAGGTAAACTATTGAATTAAGCATTAAGAGTATCGCAGTGCTTTTAACAAATGCCCATTGTTCGAGTAATACTAGATTAATATATTAAGTATTTGCAAAGAAAATTCAGTCGTTTGCCCTCGCTCCGTAGAGACTAATTGTCTTGAGTGGGCGGCGAATCGTCATCGTTTGAATTAGCTTTGCTCCCCTTTGATAAATCAAACGAATCGTCGCCACGTTCCAGTGCTTGTCGATCTAGTTTAGCAGTCCAAGTAGGCAGCTTTTTAAGCATACCTTTGATTAAGTCGGCTCGTTCGTCTGCAGACAAGTCTCGGGAAATCTCATCAAGCAAGTCCTCAAAGTCAGAATTTGCCGCAGCGCGACTCCAAAGGTCTAGCGCTGCTTCTGGTTGGTAGCCTGCTTGGCTCATTAGGAGCAGGGAAATTGCAGATGCCTCCTTTTCCATGTCGTCCGGGTAGTCACGATCTATCGGGTCCAGACCAGCCGCTTGGACATAGGCCCATTTAGCAGCATCCGGCGCATTTATAACAACCATTCCTTGACTCGCGTAGCTGACCGCGACTGCTGCAGCCATCGAAAATGTTTGCAGCATTATTTCAGACAATAAGCTGAATTCCGCCGGTTCATTGTGATGGGCCAAGGTGTGTGCCAATTCATGTGAGATTACGGCGGCGCGTTCGTTTCGGTCTTCGACTGCATCCAGAAAGCCAGACCAAACAAAAAGGTGATTGCCGTGGACTGCTCGAACGTCAACTACTTGAGGTGCTTTAAAGAGGTGAATATGCCAGGGCTCCTGATCAGCACCCGCAGCTTTGGTTATTTCACCAACGATTTTTTCTACCTCGTTTAGGCGCTGGTCGTCGAAATCGAGTTCGAATTTATCCGTTAACTGCCCCAAAAGTTCGTGCCCGAAGGTTTCTTGCTCCGGGGTGACAGCCGCGTAATCCGGTATAACTCCTTCCGGAATAGGGTTCCGACTATTGGAGCAGGCACAAAGCAGGAACGCTGCTGCTGGAATTGAAAGGAGAACGCGGGAAAAGGAAAATTTGCAGCGCTTCATTGGCATTGCTTCAAGAGTGCATGGGGCCGCAGCCTCAAAGGAGCATTTGCTCAATTATAGGTGGAAAATTGTGATTTTCATAGTCTAGGGCCGGCGTCTCGCGGGTGTCCGGTTGGGGTGCGCTATGATATAGATTTCAGGAGAAGGCCCCTAAAAGTTGGAATAATGCAGGTGATCTATGGGTGAGACGGGACGGCAGGAGCCGCAAAACAGTTCTGAGTCATCAGCGCTTGAGCGCTCCAGAGGCGCGATAGTCTTGTTTGAGCGGCTAGCAGCCCTGTGTGCGCTAATCTTTCTAGTTGCAGTGGCTATCATAGCCGTTCGCAAAGCTGACATAGACGATGACTACTTTTGGCAGTTCCTAGTCGAGGCGGTACTGAAAACATTCGCCGTCGGCGCAGGTATGATTTTGCTTTTGGTGGGCGTGCGTGCACTTTTTCGCAAACTTAACGATAAGCTTGAAGTCACCTTCACCGAAAAGGTTAAGCCTAAGGAAGATTTGGGTGAGTTTGTCGCTGCGCATTCGCCGTTTCAGGCAAGCGAGTTAGCCGTTCTGGCGTTGGACTTAGTTCGGGTTGTTACCTACCTCAGCATCATCGTGCTTTATCTGCCTTATATGATGAAGCTGTTTCCCCGTACTGAGGAGTTTGGCAGTGCGCTGCTGGAATTAATTTTGCGGCCAGTAGGAACTTTTTGGTGGGGTATCGTAAGTTCGCTGCCCGACATCTTTGCGATTATAGTTTACATCTGGATTGCCTCCTATGCGGTCAAGCTTTTGCGGGCTTTTGCGCGGGGGGTAAAGGACAAGAGAATCAAAGTAAGTTGGCTTCCTGCAGAGTCGGCGGAGCCGCTCTATCACGTTGCCAAATTGATGGTGTTTTTGTTTGCTTTTGTGGCGGTCTTTCGCCGCTTGCCGGGTGCCAATACCTTGGAGTTTAAGGCAGCAGCTGGCTTCGCGGGGTTGTTGTTTACTTTGAGCTCGACTTCTTCCGCGGGCAACTTCGTCGCTGGTATCGTATTGACGTTTATGCGCCCGTTTAAGATAGGTGACAGGGTCAAAATTAACGACATCGTTGGAGATGTAATCGATTGCTCTCTAATTGTGACTCGTCTCGTAACAGTTGCTAATGAGAAAATTAGCATCCCGAACATGCTTGTGCTTAATCATGAAATAGTTAATTACACCGCTTTCGGTTCTGCTCGCGGAATAGCGGTGGCAGTGCCGATTACGATTGGGTACGATGTTCCAGCGAAAAAAGTCAGGAGCATGCTAATAAAGGCTGCGGAGAACACTAAGGGTTTTGAAAAGATTCCCGAACCGCGAGCGCTCCAGCGTGATCTTGGAGACTACTCAATCACATATGAGCTGCGAGCCTTTACTAAGCAGCCAAAGCGCATGTTAATTCTTAAATCTGAGCTTATTGACAATATCATCAATGAATTTAATGCAGCCGGAGTAGAGATACTTTCGCCGATGTATAACGCTGTCAGAGATGGGAACGCCAGCACCGTGATTGCTGAGGCGGCAGGGGAGTAGGAGGGGCATTGTGAAGAAGGTGCTGATTTGCTTTGGCACGAGGCCAGAAGCAATTAAATTAATTCCGCTCTATAAAGAGCTGTTAGGCCACCAAGACGCATTTGAAACAAAGCTTTGCGTAACTGGACAGCACCGAGAGTTGTTGGATCAGGTTCTAAATCTGTTTGAAGTCGTTCCTGACTCAGATCTCAGGGTGATGCGGGCGAACCAGAGCTTATTCGAGTTGACTTCGAATATCCTGCTGGGAATGCAGACGGTATTGGAGCGGGAGCAGCCCGATCTTGTTATCGTTCAGGGGGACACGACGACTACTTTTGTCACAGCCTTGGCGGCGTTTTACTGCAAGATTGATGTAGCCCAAGTTGAGGCCGGTCTGCGAACCTATAATTTGCTCTCCCCTTGGCCAGAAGAAGCAAACCGCCAGTTAACTTCGCGCCTATGTCGCTTCTTTTTAGCGCCGACCGAAAGCAATCGTGCCAACTTGTTAAAAGAAAACTTTTCTGAAGATAGCATCGCGGTCACTGGCAATACAGTCATCGACGCATTGTTCGAGGTAGTGGGCCGCCTCAAAGCTGATAAAAAGCTTCGTTCGGCGGTTGAGCTTCAGCTAGCCGAGTCTGGCTATGCGGTAAGCGACAGGGAATTTGTGTTGGTGACCGCTCACCGCCGTGAAAATTTTGGTCAGGGAATGGAGAATATTTGCTTGGCGCTTAAGACATTCGCCGAGCGGCACCCTGAAGTTGATGTGGTCTACCCGGTTCATTTAAACCCTCAGGTGCAGGAGCCGGTAAGACGCATTCTCGGCAGCGTGCCAAATATCTTCCTTCTTGCCCCGCTCGATTATGGACCTTTTGTTTATTGCATGCAGAAATCACTGTTTATCTTGTCGGACAGCGGCGGAGTGCAGGAGGAGGCTCCTAGTTTAGGAAAGCCTGTATTAGTGCTTCGTGAAACAACTGAGCGCCAAGAAGCAGTGGATGCTGGCACAGTGATGCTAGTCGGCACTGATGTTAAAAAAATTATTTCTGCGTCGGAAGAGTTAATGAATCGCGGAGCTCTTTATCAGCAAATGTCGGGAGCTAACAATCCCTACGGCGACGGAACTGCTTCCGCTCAATGTGTACGGTTTTTACGCAGCAGCTACGGCTTGTGATTCTGCTAAGAGGACAAGACCTGTTTCGGAGCAAGTTTCCTAAATGGACCAGTCGTAACTGCGCCAAGCAGTGCAACGAGCAAGATCGAAATTGTCGCCGGGATAATCGCGCTGAAGAGCTTCCCGTGAAGCGAAACTTTCAAAACAGCCGCGGCGAGCAATGAGGCAGTCGAAAAAGAGAGAAGTAGCCCGATAACGACTCCAGTAAATCCGAGAGCGATGAACTCAGATGCGGCAAGGCACCGCATCTGTGTAAAGCTTGCTCCGAGTAGTCGGTAGATTACCAGCTCACGAATGCGGTGGTATCTTCCAGTAGCCAGTGCACCGCCCAGCACAACCGCGCCCATCGCGGCGATGAAGAATCCAAGAAACATTATTACAAATGAAATTTTGTCGATTACCGCAGTCAGGGTGTCAAGGACGAGCGTGATGTCAATGACGGAGACATTTGGTAAAAGTTTGACAGTCTCGCGTTGCAGCAGGGCCGATGCACCAGAATCCGAGGTGCGGGTCGCAAAGACGGTCATTTGTGGTGCCTTCTCTAGTACGCCGAGCGGAAATACAACGAAGAAGTTTGGTCGGACCTGCTTCCAATCGACCTCGCGGATGCTGGTTACTACGGTTTTTAACTCTACTCCTTGAACATCAAAAATCAGCGTGCTGCCTATGTCGACTTTAAGCTTCTCTGCGATGCCTTCTTCGAGAGATACAGGAATGAGAGCATTGGGGTTTTTAACTGACTTCACAAGCTTCCCGCGAATGATCCGCTCAGTTCCGCTCAGGTAATCTCGATACGTTGACCTATACTCTCTTCGAAGCGTCCATTTTGGAATACTTTTGTCCTTTAGTAATTCACTAGAAAGTTTGCCGTCGACGCTTCTTAGACGCATCGAGACAACTGCGGACTCCTCTAAGACTGGTAGGCTATGTCGAGCCAGCAGTGACCTAGTCGGGGCTATTTGGTCGGACTGGACGTCGAAAAGAATGGTGTTTGGCTGTTGGGCAGTATCTTTTAGCGCGACTTCGTCCAGCAGCGAGCGTTGTAGAAGTAACGTTAGAGACAAAATGAAGGTTAAGAGTGCAATGCAAAGCACCATGATTGTAGATTGATTGTTAGGTCGAAGAACATTTGCCAAACCTTGGCGCACAATGCTGTTGCCAACCAGGGTTAAAGTTTTCCTAAGTAAAATGAAACTGACGTTAGCAGAGAGCACAATTGCAATTATCGCAGCAGCTGTGCCGACCAGGAATGTGAGGGAAGTTAGAAGGTTTCCCGTGGCATATCTGCCAGCCAGCAGGAGGTAAAGCGCCGCGACAAAAAGCGTTGCAAAACTTAATCGAGGGTTCTTCTGTAAATACGAGGTGCGCAGTGCCTGCATCGGTGACGTAAGTGTCAGTGCACGCAGCGCCTCCCACGAGAACAGAAGACCGCCAATCAGGCCAACCGCCGCCCCGACAAAAAGCGCCCAAGGGGACATGTGAATCGACACTGAAATATCAAGTGGTAAAAAGTCCAATAGGACGAGGGGAAATAAGTGCAGGATGAACCAAGCAATTATAGACCCAAGCACGGCTCCGAATGCGGCGAGAAGCGCGCTCTGCAATCCGTAGATCAATGCGACGTCAGATTTGCGAGCTCCTATACACATTAAAGCTGCTGCATTCGGACGTTTTCGTCTAGCCTGAACGAATGACGCGCTTGCTACCCCAGCCAGGCCGAGTAGCAATGCCGCTACTCCGGAGATCCCTAAAAATACCTTTAATTTGCCAAGCAGATCCTGCAGGTCCTCTTTGCGATCCTCGACAGTTTCTACTTCGGCAGCGCTATCTAGAAGTTCATCTTTTAGCCGAGCTATAATTAACTGTGTAACCTTCGGATCAGGTGAGCGGTAGAACCGTTTGTGACGGGAAAGACTGCCGACTTCAAGCAAGCCCGTGCCTGCTACTGCGCTCTGGGGAATATAGATTCGCGGTCCGATTACCGAAACTGCGGCAATCTCACCAGCTACCTTTACTAGTTCTGCTTTGATCACGAAATCCTGTGACCCCAGGCGAATCGTATCACCGACCGAGGCGTCGAACTGAAGCAGCAGTGTAGAATCGACTATTGCGGGCGGCAGATTGTCCGAATTCGGCTGCCACTCGTTAAGAGATGCTCGGGCCTGAGGCGGATTGGTTTCAAATACGCCATAGTATGGAGCCGAGCCTGATACAGAACGAACTTGGACTAACCTAGTTTCGCCAGTCGAGAGGAATTGGACCATTGAATTGAAGGCGGTCTGGTCGCTAAACTCCACCACTTCGGAGTCGTATTTTTCAAGAATTTGAAAGGGCAGTTCCTGCCTACTTTTAACTACAAAATCTGCGCCAAGGAGAGACTTGGTTTGTAGTTCTATGGCATCAGCAAGGCTGTCCGTAAACGAGCTGGTAGCAATCAAGCTGGATACGCCCAGCGCTATGACAGCTACGTAGACCGAGTGTTCGGAGAAACGACGGCTAATCTCTCTCCAAGCTACCTTGAAATGAATTGCGGATAACGTCATGTCGCCATTTGCACAGTAAGTTTAAGCGGACGAACGGTCATATCCAGCTGCAGCGGAGCTCGGGCTGCGAGATGGGGATCGTGTGTAACAAGTAATAATGTGGTGCCAAGAGTTAGGTTCAAATTAAGGAGCAGATCGCAGATTTGCTCACTGGTCTCGCCGTCCAGACTGCCAGTAGGTTCGTCGGCGAACAGAATCTGCGGTCGGTTGACGAACGCGCGCGCAATCGCGACTCTCTGCTGCTCGCCACCGGATAGCTCTGAGGGGAAATGGCTGCTGCGAGCGGAAAGTCCTACTGTGTCTAGCAGCTCAGAAGCGCGTGCTTTCGCCTCAGGATCTCTTCTTAGCTCTCCTGGCAGGGATACGTTTTCAAGCGCAGTTAGCGTCGGAATGAGCTGAAAATCTTGAAAGATGAATCCGGTATGGTCCCGCCTAAGTAAGGCGCGCTCGTCCTCGTCCAAATCCGCAAGGTTCTGCCCGGCCACTACTACCGCGCCGGATGTCGGCGGCTCTAGGCCGGCTGCCAGTGCGAGCAGTGTTGTCTTTCCGCTTCCCGAAGGACCCGTCACGGCACATATGTCGCCCTGGCCAAGGGACAGACTAACTGTGTCTAGGGCACGAACGGACTTTTCGCCGCTTCGGTACTCCTTGTAAACTTCAGTAAGTGATAAGATTTCTAAACTCATGGATCTCCGTTTTTATGACAGTTTATTTGTGCCTATGACCGTGAACAAGTCCGTTATTGCTGGAATATTGCTTTTTTATGTGCTGATTTTTCCGCTGAGTGCTTACGCAGACACCGGCAAGAAAGTTTTGTTTCTTGGAGATAGCCTAGCGGCGGGCTTCGGTCTCAGCGAAGAGCAGTCCTATCCTGCCTTAGTGGAGCAGTTCGCGCAGGATGCCGGGTATTCAATTGTTTGCATTAACGCCGGAGTAAGCGGTGACACTACGGCAGGGGGCTTGCGCCGACTCGACTGGCTGCTGCGTCAGCGAGTGGACGTGCTGGTTGTGGCCCTGGGCGGCAATGATGCACTACGTGGAGTTGACCCAAGTGAAACCAGAAAAAATCTCACGATGATAATTCGCAAGTATCGGGACGCGGCTCCCGATGGCAAGGTCCTGCTTGCGGGGATGAAGGCGCCGGTCAACATGGGACAGTCTTACACCGAGGCCTTTTCCAAAGTTTATCCCGAAGTCGCCCGCGAAACCAAAGTGGAGCTAATGCCCTTTTTGCTTGCCGGAGTAGCTGCGGTGCCAGAGTTGAACCAGGCGGATCGAATTCATCCAAACGCCGCGGGGCAGAGAAAGATTGCAGAGAATGTGTGGCCGATTCTGAAGAAAATACTCGGTAACTGACTAACTTGAAGCTTCCATTCTGCTTCGGAATTCTTCAATCATTGTTGTGTCTCGAACGGTATTAAGTCTTGAATTTTGAGTGTGTTGATTTTCAACACGCTTCGCGTGAATCGTAATTCGGTCGTTAAAATAGCGATGTGCTTTTACGATTTCGAATCCTTGAATAGCTAAAGCTGCCTCCAGCCAAGCCAGATTTGGACCGGACCAATTGGACATATCTCCTTCAAGCTCTCCGTTTTCATATAGTATGCAGAAAGGAGGAACCTCAGGTTTTGATTCGATGTAGTGAGTGGCAAACAAGATTTCGTTGCGGGCAATAGAGCAGGCCTTTTCGATGCCAAGCATCGGATAAACCAAGTGGTAAATTACGCCGAACATCATCACCATGTCATACGCGCCGTGCGTTGCGGGGCTTAGGTGATAAACATTTGAGTCCAAGAACTCTACTTCAGACTGCAGCTTGCGTTTGGCGAACTCTCTTGCATTGTCACCCGAGTGACGCTGTGACAAGTCGTCAATTCCTACAACTTTTCGAGCGCCATGTGCTTCTGCGAAAAACAACTGGAAGCCGTCCCAACACCCGATGTCTGCAACGCTCTTGCCCTTAAAATCAACCTCGTCGAGCAGGTAGTCGCTTATATGCCGCACGCCATCCGAAAAACCGTTGGACTTCACACCTGGCGCAAACGGAATTTGGTGCCACCAGCGCATGGAATTCATTTCCGTAAGCTCTTCAGGTGAAAGCTCAATTGGGGCTCCGTCGAGGAGAAAATGTTTGGCGGATGAATTAAATGACAGCATTTTATACCTCACTTGCTAACGCTTCCCTTTGAAAGGGAGGCGCTAGGGTAAACTTGCGGCGCTTAAGCATCAATGAAATGCCCGTAGCCGTTTAGACTTAAAAATTCCTTAACCTGTTCAAAATTTTCAATCGAATCTGAAAGCCGAGCTGGGTTTTGCTTAACCGTGTAGCTTTTGGTCGGGGCGCTGCGCTGCTTAACCCCTAGGAATTCGTAAACGTTCTGCAGGGCGGAGTCAGCAATTGTTTTTGATTCCATTTCGTCATTCTCAAAGAAGGACTCGTAGTGAACCTCCAAATAGGGGAAATGCAGAGGAAGTTGAGCACTAAACTGCTGAATCTGAGCCTGGCGCTGTTTTAAGGAATTGATTAGCTGCGGCCCACATTCGAGCGGCAGCTTAACGGGCGGTAACTTCTCGGCCAATGTTGTTTTGGGCTTAATCATGCCTTGCTGGCGCATTATGCGATTGCGCTCAGCCGAGACGAGAGTTTTTAAAACATTGGTTCTGACCAAGTGAATGACCTTGACTCCAGCTTGTCGCATCAGCTCAAGAAAGCTCGGGAATTGCATAAGCTGATCGTATTTTATATCTGCGCCGACAATTTGCCGGCCGTCTTTCTCGGAAAGAATGTTGTCGATGTACGCTCGCTGGACATAGAGCATTCGAGAGTAAGTGATATTAAATGGGTCTTCCTTCAAGCTCTGTAGCATGAACTGATAGATGCTCCAGTCGTGCTCCCAGGCGCTTTCCAGCAGGACTTCATCATAAACGAATATTTCCGGATGCGAATTGAGAACCGAGCGGAGAAAGTTTGAACCTGATCGCTGGGTAGTAATTAATGCAAATCTAGTCATCGCCGTCGCCGGAAAAATTACGCGGTTGCCGAAAGGCGCTCGCCTTTCTTGTCCGCCCAGTCAATACATGCCTGCGCAGCGTCGTTAATCAGCAGCATGGCTATTATAAACATCAACAGGCCGTTGGAGAAATGGGCACCGGTCCCGTCAATAAGCAGTTTGGTGGCAATTACAATTAAAACCGAAAGCATCAACACTCCAAAATGCTTGTTACGCGCGATTATGGCACTGATCGGAATCATTCCAAACACCATTATAAAAGCCGCCAATAGGATCGCAGAAATCATCCACCAAAATTGAGTTTCGATGCTCATCATTGCCACGGCAGCGAATACCGAATCGACGCTAAAAAGGATGTTCATGCATATCAAATACGCGATTACTCCCAACACCTTACCAATCTCAGTACTCGTGCCGTTTTTCGAAGGCAAAAGATGGCCGGCCAGCTCTTCGCGAAACTTATGATAGAACTCCCAAAGAGCCATGAAGATTATGATCAAGCCACCGGCAAAAAGGATTAGGTTCATCCAAGTCAGATCGTCCGGATGTTCGCTAAACCAGCGGTTGGGGAACCAAAATGAATCGGGCAGTGGATCCTCTAAAAATGAGAGTTTGCTTAATATGAGTAAGAAGAATATTCGCAAGATTGCAGCACACACCAAAGCGACAGAGCGCCAAACCGCGTGACGCTTAGGGCTCAAATTTAGAGTCTTAATTGAGAACTCAATCAGCAGCCCATTATCAATTCCCAATCCAGCGCTAAGCAGAACCAGGGAAATAAACGGAAGCAAATCATCCATGAGCAATTCGGCCTCAGTCGAGCTTTGTTACCTAAAGTGCACCATAGTATTGCCAAGAAGCGGGCTGAGCGGCCACCAGTTTGAAAATTATGTGATAATTTCACAAGTCGTTGCAGGCATACTATGGCTGCAGTAAGTTGCCAGTTAACCTACTGAAATAACAGCAGTAATGTAGATTTACTTTTGTCCGAGAAGAGGTGGTTTGTGAAAAATGCACGAAAAAGCGCACATCTGCTGAGGTTTTTGTCAAAACAGCGATAGGGCCTTTGCATGTGGCGGGCTTAGAGAAGGAGGATTTATGAAGGTTTCAAGAATTGCAGCGCTAATTTTCATTTTGCTTTGCGGTAGTCCGGCGTTTGCGCAGCAATGTCAGGTTCACGAAACAGCTGGTAGGACAAACCGCTTCGGCGCTCAAACCGTTGGGACGGACCTTTCGAACCAGTGCTGTGTTCAGGTTCAGAACATATACACCGGAGCTAGCGATTGCTTCTGTACCTGCCCTGGTGACATTGAAAATACGGGTTGGGGCTCGCTCGTCTGCCAGGTTAGGGGCCG
>JAGRAN010000025.1 GCA_020434585.1 Bdellovibrionales bacterium | reverse complement strand
CGATCAACGTCAAACGACTCGACAAGCTCGCTCACGAGGCGACTTGCTTCAGTCAGTGTCCGTACCTCGGTAACCCAAACATTAATTTCACGGCGGGCAATTCGTTCGATGTCGATTCTTCTATTTTCTTCCTTATTTGCGATTACGAGGTCGGGCCTTAGATCTGCCACATCAGCTATTCGCGGGTTCTTCGTGCCACCTATTTTAGGCAAGCCCTTAACCTTGGTGTTCGGATGAACGCACCAGTCAGTAACAGCGAGGAGCCGCTCTCCTAGGCCCAGGTCAAAGAGGAGTTCTGTAATGCTCGGGACAAGCGAGACAAGTGTGCTGCGAGGCATACCAGGCCTTTCCGCTAAGGACTGGGTAACAAAGGGCTGTAATTCCTTAGAAATATTGACCACTTAGCTTGCCCTTGTGCAAATTTACGCGTAATTAGTATCTATAATTAATTCAAGCGAACCACGAAACGAGATGAAGAGTTTAGAGCCTTACAAACCAAAGAACAAAATTCGCGTCTTAACGGCCGCCTCGCTATTCGACGGCCATGATGCAGCAATCAACATCATGCGCCGGATAATTCAAAGCACCGGCGCTGAAGTCATACATCTTGGCCACAACCGCTCTGTTCAGGATCTCGTAGACTGCGCCGTGCAGGAAGACGTGCAGGCAATTGCTCTCACTTCGTACCAAGGCGGACACACAGAGTATTTCAAGTACCTACGAGACTTGCTGCTTGAAAAAGGATGCGGTCACGTCAAAATTTTCGGCGGCGGCGGCGGTGTGATTTTGCCGGATGAGATAGCCGAGCTTCATGCCTACGGTATCAGTAGGATTTATTCACCTGACGATGGCCGAGCTCTAGGCCTACAGGGCATGATTAACGACCTTATGGAGAAGTCCGATTTTCCTACGGGACTTGGCGCTGAAGACGCTCTTGAAAAATTGTCGAAGTTTGACGCGCGTTCGATTGCTGTTCTGATATCAGCCGTTGAGAATGAGGTTGAAGGCTGGGATGAGCTCAGACGAAAAGTTCAGGACGAGGCAGATAAATCCAGCGCTCCGGTGCTTGGCATTACTGGAACCGGAGGAGCTGGTAAATCCTCAGTTGTTGATGAATTGGTTCGTCGATTCACGAGCGATTTCCCGAATAAAAATCTTGCAATAATTTCGGTAGATCCGACCAAGCGTCGCAGCGGCGGCGCGCTTCTCGGCGATCGTATCCGGATGAACGCCATATCGACACCGAGTGTATATATGCGCTCGCTTGCAACACGAAATGCGAATGCGTCGTTGTCTGCACATGTTCAGGACGCCATAGCGATCTGCAAAGCTGCCGGGGCGGACTTGGTTATCGTGGAATCTTCTGGGATCGGTCAGTCTGATACTGAAATCGTGGATGTTTCCGACACGTCATTATACGTAATGACACCTGAGTATGGAGCTGCTACCCAACTTGAAAAAATCGATATGATCGATTTTGCCGATGTAATTGCGATCAATAAATTTGATAAGCGAGGTGCAGAGGATTCACTGCGCGACGTTAAGAAGCAATACAAGCGTTCTAGAGAGCTTTGGGAAGCCTCTGACGAGCAACTGCCTGTAGTTGGCACCATTGCCTCCCAGTTTAACGACCCTGGGATGAACAAACTCTATCGGTGCATTTTTGAAGCGCTGGCATCCAAGGCGAACACAAAGTTTGGAGAATTCTCGGAACGAAACGAAGGCTCTTCAGCGAAGATTTACATTATCCCTCCGAGCCGAGTGCGATACCTCTCAGAAATCTCTGAGACGATTAGGACTTACAACCGCAACGTAGACCTTGAGCGCGCGCGCGCAGATCGTTTACAGGCACTAGAGACTGCGGTAGGTGAAGTTTCCGGCACGGCTGCAGATGAGTTGAGTGCTGCGGCAAATCGTGCGCGTGGTGAGCTGCATGGTGAGTCAATTGAGATGCTGGAGGGCTGGGACAAACTCTGTGAGCGTTACCGAGCGGATGAGTATGTCTACCAGGTGCGAGACCAAGAAATTCGCGTCCCCACGCACACGCTGTCGCTCTCAAAGCAGCGTATTCCTAAAATCTGCACGCCGCGTTATTCAAGTTGGGGTGACCGGCTGCGCTGGCTTCGACAGGAAAATGTTCCTGGGGCTTTTCCTTTCACAGCAGGCGTCTTCCCGTTTAAGCGCAGCGGAGAGGATCCAACTCGGATGTTCGCTGGAGAAGGGGGACCTGAGCGAACAAATCGTAGATTTCATTACGTCTCGGCTGGACTACCGGCAAAACGACTATCAACCGCGTTTGATTCCGTAACCCTATACGGCGAAGACCCGCATGAGCGACCAGATATCTACGGCAAAATTGGTAACTCCGGAGTTTCGGTTTGCTGCCTAGACGACGCGAAGAAACTTTATTCCGGATTCGATCTTTGCAACCCGAAGACTTCCGTTTCGATGACAATTAACGGTCCGGCTGCAATTGTAGCAGCTTTCTTCATGAATGCAGCGATTGACCAGCAGTGCGAACGTTACTTGGAAGAGGAGGGTAAGTTAGCCGAAGCAGAGGAATACCGCAGAAAGAAGTATGAGCAGGCGGGTCTTCCAGTCCCGTGCTACAGCGGCGAGCTGCCGCAGGGCAACGATGGACTTGGTTTAAAGCTGCTGGGTGTAAGCGGCGACGAAGTCTTGCCGAGCGAGCAATACGAACGAATTAAGGCCGACACCCTGCGGCAAGTTCGCGGCACAGTCCAGGCTGATATCCTGAAAGAAGATCAGGCGCAGAACACATGCATCTTTTCAAGCGAGTTTTCACTTAAGTTGATGGGTGATGTTCAAGAGTACTTTGTTAATAACAAGGTGCGTAACTTCTATTCAGTATCGATATCCGGCTATCACATTGCCGAAGCAGGTGCGAATCCGATTACACAGCTCGCGTTTACTCTATCTAACGGCTTCACATTTGTTGAGTATTACTTGTCACGGGGCATGCACATCGATGAGTTTGCACCTAATTTGTCCTTTTTCTTCTCAAACGGAATCGACCCGGAATACGCTGTAATTGGAAGAGTGGCGCGTCGCATTTGGTCAAAGGCAATTAAGGGGAAGTACGGCGGGAATGAACGCTCACAGAAGTTGAAGTATCATATTCAAACTTCCGGACGCTCTCTCCACGCGCAAGAAATTTCGTTTAACGATATCCGTACAACGCTCCAGGCATTGTATGCGATTTATGACAACTGCAATTCACTTCACACGAATGCCTACGATGAGGCCATCACAACACCGACTGAGGAATCAGTGCGTCGTGCGATGGCAATTCAGCTGATCATAAATCATGAACTCGGTTTGGCTAAAAATGAGAACCCACTGCAGGGGTCGTTTATCATTGAAGAACTGACTGACCTTGTTGAAGAGGCCGTGCTTGCAGAGTTCGACCGACTAACCGAGCGAGGTGGTGTGCTTGGTGCAATGGAAACAATGTATCAGCGCGGCAAGATTCAAGAGGAATCGCTATACTACGAGAATCTCAAGCATAGTGGAGAGCTGCCGGTTATTGGGGTAAATACCTTTCTTTCCTCAGAGGGATCCCCGACCGTTCTGCCGCGAGAGGTAATTCGCGCCACGGAAGATGAGAAGCTTTTTCAAATAAATACCGTTCAAAATCTACATGAGGCCAACAAAGGTCGTGCAGCTAGCTTGCTGGGAAGTCTGAAAGGTGCGGCAACAACAAACTCAAATATCTTTGCTTCGCTGATGGAAGCAGTTAAGGGTTGCACCTTAGGTCAAATAACTCATGCTTTGTACGAAGTTGGCGGACAATACAGGCGTAACATGTAGCGGCGTTCGGACAGCATTCTGATTCTTTCTCATTTGCAAATCTGTGAATAGCTGCGCTTTGGAGCAGACGGAAGTGTGTTCCAAAGCGGCAGTGAGATTCATGGTTTTTTTCTGTTGTCTCCTTCTTTCC
>JAGRAN010000024.1:4897-17879 GCA_020434585.1 Bdellovibrionales bacterium | reverse complement strand
GGTGCCGTAGCAGAGGTTTTGCACCATAGTTAGTAGCTTGTTGAAGATAAATTTATACCCAGGCATTGGCCCGAGAAACACTGCTCCAAGATGCTTCGAACCCATCAAAGGTTTGCTCTCGTGTAAGATGCCAAGCGTGCGAGAGCCTACAACGAGCTCTGCCTTGCCGGTAAGCAGCGGTTTCAGTAAGATCGAAAGTTCTTCCGGGTAGTGGCCGCCGTCGGCATGAAAGATTACCGCACCGTCGCACTCGGGTATGCTAAGCGCTTTGCTAAAAAGTGTTTTTTGCGCCGCCCCGTACCCGAGGTTTCGCGGGTGGTCCAGTAATATAAGGGGAATCGGGGTCTTGATTTCACTCAGGACATGTCTGGTAGAGTCGGTGCTGCCGTCGTTTACAATAATAAGCCAGTCTAGAAGTTCGAACGGGATACGTTCGACAATCCCCGCGATCGTTTTACTTGCGTTGTAAGCAGGAATTAAACCAGCGATCTTCAAGTGTCAGCACCTGTTCTGCTAGCCTCGGACTGACTCGATAACATCGACAAGTATTTGGTGCAACGAGCGGGATGGGCGCCAGCTTGTTAAGGAGGTCACTTTTTCTATTGAAGGAATTTTATTGTACGCCTCAGCGTAGTGGGGTCCAAATAACTCTTTGGGATCGACAAAGATAATAGAACTTTGTGAACTCGTCATTTCCTTGACCATTTTCGCGAGATCGAGAATTGAAACTATATTTTGCGGGTTGCCAACGTTAAAGACTTCATTGCTAATCTTGGATTCTGCAAGCGCCAATATAGAATCGACAATGTCTTCCACGTGGGTAAAGCAGCGTTCCTGAAGACCGTCGCCAAAAACAGTAATCGGCTCGTTGCTAAGCGCAAGCTCGATAAAGCGCGGAGTTACAAAGCCAACTTCACCTCTCTGGCTGGGTCCAGCAACATTAAAAGGACGGATTGTAACGTGTTTGAGCGGGTGAACTTTTGCAAGGTTCGTCAGCAAAATCTCACTTGTTAGTTTCGCAACGGCGTACTCTAGGCGAATCGTTACTTCAGCAGGAACAATCTTGTCGATATCTTCTCGTTGAGCTTGGTTATCGACGTTCTGTCCGTAAATTTCACTTGTTGATATATTGATTAGCTTCGCCCGCTTCTCGATGCAATACCGAGCTAGCGCGTGGGTGTCTGATACAATCATCGAGGCCATTTCACCCGCCCACTGCAGCACTCCGACAGGGCCGACGGGAGAGGCGAGATGATAAACTACGTCAAAATCGGGGCCACTGGCTAAGTCATATTCGGAGACGGGAACAGGCGCGTGAACAACCGCTCCAGACCTTGCGGCGTCGTCCGGTTGCCAACAATTGTTAATGCAGTTGTCTACGATGTGACACTCGTGGCCTTGAGCTAGAAGCCGTTTTACGAGTGCGTTGCCGATGAAACCTAGGCCGCCCGTTATTAATGCTCGCATTTAATCTTGAAACTCCGCAACTTTCTGCATCTGGCGGTAAACTTACCGACGAGTATTGTGCCGTCCGTTAACCTTAAAATCGGCATGTGGACGAAAGGCGGCTACAGGTACATGCAATTTGGGGCCGACAACACACGCAACTACGCGAAATAGCACTAAAAGCACCTCCCCACAATATTGTACAGCGCCAATTCCCGATTGTCTAGCCCTGAAACCCCCATCAAGAAGGCACCTAACACCAGCTTACTAGTCCACGAAGTGAATCTCGTCTTTTAGTTGATTGAGATCGCTGTCCGCGGCGGGTAGATGTTTTTTTAGCAGAGTCCCGCAGTCGATTATCGCTTTTTTTATTCCGCTAAATGCTTTGCCATCTTTAATGCCATCGCTGATGTCAGCGCAAATGCTCTTCCATTCTCCTTCGCTGATTTTTTCTGCTACAACCTTGTCTCCTAGGACGACGACTCGGCGCTCGAACAGGGAGATGTAAATCAACACACCGGTTTTGCCGATGGTGTTGGCAATCCCGAAGCGGTAAAAGGCTTCTGCGGCTCGGCGCCTGACTTCTTCTTCGATTTCCCGCTTGCGAATAAATATTTTACATAATGGCGGATGAAACGTAGCGGCCAGTCCGCCACCCGCGAAACCGAACAAGAACAATCCAACTACAAGCGGTAAATTAATTCGGAACTCGTAGTCCGGCCCCCAGTCTCCAGGCAGTGCATTCACGCCCTGGAATAGTGCCCACACGATAGACAGCAGCGTACATCCCATTATCAAGCCGACGATATCTTCAGCTCGGTCGTATCGGCCTGAGCTGACCGCGATCACCGGGACAACTTCTCCGCTAGTGCCTTGCTCAGCCTGCTTAATCGCATCTCGCAGTTCTTGCTGCTCGTTTTCAGTTAAAAAGTCTTTCGCATGTCTCATAAATCACCAAGATCCACTGGCACCACCGCCTCCGCTGAAGCCGCCCCCTCCGCCGAAGCTACCACCACCTCCACCCCAATCCGAGGAATGCCAGCCTGAGTTATGGTAATACCTGCCCGAACCTCTGCCGAACACAATTGCAACAAATACCAATAGCGGAATGAACCAGTTCCAAGCGCCGCTTGGAATTCCGGGTCGCTTGATCGGCTCTCCGCGCGCCATCTGCTCCAAGCCGCGAACACCTTCAAGAATACCTTTGCTATAGAGTCCGCGCTTGAACTTCGGAATGATCATCGTGTTCATGATCGTTTCTGCATCTTGGTCGAAATCGTGCTGCCAGCCTGCTCCGAGTTCAATTCTGGCTTTCCTGTCACCGGTTGAAACTAATAATAGAATTCCGTCATTCTTCTGTCGGTTGCCGATGCCCCAGTTGTTAAACAGAGTCTCGGCATACTCATCTGTATGCATCGCCGCCGCATCCATTGAACCGGTCGAAAGTATTGTGACTACGTAGAGCTGGGTTTGAAATTCCTTGAGTAGGTCCTGGCAGATGATCTCGATTTTGGTTAGATCGCCCTCGTCGATCACACCAGCATCATCAACTACAAATTCAGGCCAGGACGGTCGCTCAGGTACCGTGACCGCTTGTGCGGTGAAGAACGCAAGCAGTAGGGCAGGGATGAGCAAAACAAGGCGGCGCATGTCGCAAGAATATGAATTAGCGCCGAGGCTGGAAAGTAATAAAAAAGCGAGTGAATATATAGGTTTAATTAAGAGTTTTGATTTTCAATTAATTTCCCTATAATCCGCGCTTCGTGTTCAGGGGCCGTAGCTCAGCTGGGAGAGCGCATGACTGGCAGTCATGAGGTCGTGGGTTCGATCCCCATCGGCTCCACTTTACATTTTAGTAACTTAACTTCTCTTTTTCCGCGCTAGGCATCTCGTAAATTTGTGTTTAGGTAACCTATAGGTAACAAACGGCTCCCGTTTGCTGCTTTGCTGCGTCGAGTTGCGGGTGAGCGAATACGTGCGACTCGTGCACCAACAATTGCCGGAAACCAACTGCTTTCAGAGGTTCGCGCCGATTCGCCTGTCGCAGAAAATTCGCTACCTCGAATTGCCATTTTGCACCGAAGAACAAAGACTTACAGAGCAAGCGAATCGTCTCTTATCTTGTACTAAAGCGAATGAAAACGAGTCGGTTAGACTTGAGGAGTCGTGCGAGCTCTAGTCGGTCAGCCTACCCCACAAACGGCGAGCGTGTCTCTAAGATCGAAAATTCGCAACAAAAGCATCTGAACAAGGAATCCCCATGCCAGCATGAAGGTCCAGAATCGGTAGTTAAATGAGTCCGAAGATTCGTTGTTCTGGCTGCTACGCCACTTCTTTGGAGGAGCGTATCGAGTAATCCCTGTGTGCTTTTGTGAGTTGTAATAGTTCATGTGTGTCCTTAATTATCAACGTTGAACTATAACCCGGCAAACTGTTCCCAGGATTTACCTGTCGATTTATCGCGGTAGCTGTGTGGCAGAACTCGCATCTGCAGCTTCTTCGACTAATAGACGCCAAAGCCCTGCAATAGCCGATCAATAGTGAGTAAGATGACAAGCAAGGAGATGCCGTCAATTCTTGCTTTGCTGTTGTAGTAATCTTCCATTAGTCTTTCCGCTTGTCACTAGGACACAGGGGCAAACTCAATTAGCTGTTACCTAATCTATAGTGTACCCTGCACACCTATATATGGTCTTTCGTTTTACCTGTTCAAGTTGTCAAGAATAGTGCCTGCAAAATCACTACTCAAGGAATTGTGGCGATTCTGTGTCACGATTGTGTGACGGAAGGACCTCATCATGTATGAGTCTTCAGGGCATTTGGGGTAGGGCGTTTATAAACGAGAGCCCTATCTGATTGAAATCATTCTTCCTGTAATGAGCAGCTCAAGTTGCGACGAGGCGCCAAACTGACCGATCGCAAACGCCCTGAGAATATTCTTGGAGGATAAGAGAGGGAATTCGTACCACGTTTTACGAACTCAGGTTGCCCCGCCAGATCTCGCTTGTGCGAAATCCGACGGGGCAACAACCTGTCTTCCGACAACAGTTACTCTCGACTACCCGCGCATGGATTCAGGGGAACTAAGCCAACACAGAACCAGGCTGAGGTAGTAGTTGCCTGAAGGCGACGTGCAGTACCAGTACTTGGGGTTGTCGATCTCATCCTGGAGCCTTTTCACGAGCCCGACGGTCCACTCCGCGAGCTCGGCAGGGTCCTCTCCGGGAGGCAGTTCGGCCTTGCGACGGGCTTCTTCAACCTGCTCTTCGTCCAGCGAAGCGCGGCGAGCGAGCACGAACTTGTACTCGCCGTAGAGAGCCTTGACCGCTTCAGCCAGAGATGTCCCAGGCGGCGGATTCACGATTGCGTAGCACTCCGCACAAACGCGCCCGCCATCGTGGAAGTCCTGAGAACTACAAGTCTCGTAGTGTCCGCATGCACCGCAGCTCCACGTGGGTGGGAGCGGCGGAAAGTCTTGCTGGCTAGTTTTCTTTGTCATTTGCAGCTCGGTTGAGGTTGAAGGGACATGCTCGCTCACTCACACGAATGAAGAGCACAACCCCCCAACTGGATCGCCAAAGCTGCAAGCTTCAGAGGATTACTCGAGGAAATAACCTTCCTTGTAATAGTACGAATTCCCATAATGGTTAGAATGAACGAGTACAAGAACTCGCACCTTCTAGTAGTCGAGTCAACCACTGGGTAGTTCGAGCCGCTAGGGCCGAGTTGTCTACCCCCATGATTTTCTCAAAGGCCTTGTGAAAAGGCGCTTAGACGGGCGGCGCCGCGCTAAATTGCGAGTGTTCCTTCACGTGCACACCGTAATTCGAAAGTTAAACGATCCTTTCTCAGCAATTGGAGCCGGTATACCTGAAAACGCGTGACCGTTTGAGTTAGTGGAGCTGCGGGAATGTCACGCTCTTCTATTGCCCCACCCAAAAGAGAAGCTAATCCACTTGGTTTTTAGTTTGTTACTTTTATTTAAGGAGTTAAAAATGAATATTGAAAAATCAAAAATAACGGTCGGGTTAATACTTGCAACAGTCTGTTTACTTCTTACGGGAGTTCGATCAGCAGCAGCCTTGTCCTCTGAAACCCCTGTAGACTGCGTTACAGTTTGGTACCAATGCATAGACGACGCCGGTTATAACATGACGCGTTGCGCTACAAATGCGCTGGACCGCTCGCAGGCATGCCTAACTCTGCCCTCTCACGATTGGAATCATGAGCCCGACTCAGTATGTCGTGCACGTCACAGAGCGAGCTACCAGCGCTGCCGCGAGCGAGCGTTTAACACCATCGGGCAACCAGCATGGGCGCATTGCCTTGAGGTTAAATGGGAGTGTGAAGAGCTTTTTACTCACTAGTCTATTGATAACTTTAACCGTTCAAGGGGGCGAGCCCCTTGAACGGATAATGATAGTGTCAAAATAGGTTTCTCAGGAGGTTCTATGAGAAATATTGGTTTCTTTATGGCGCTAGTACTCTTACCCTCGACCGCTCTTGCAAATGGCATTGCGAGAGGCTGGTTCAATCCAGCTCCTGCTGGGGTATCGCATTGCATTTATTTGGCAGACTATGGTGATGGTACTCACGCGGGCACCGCGTGCGTAGCCGACCTCACTTCAGAAGAGTGCGAAAGCTTAGAAGACGATCTCTCATGTTCGTAAGATTGAATGAAAACTCTTCTAATGACTGAAGTTTGATTTCCGTCATCAGCTGAGTTAGGCCAGGGCCAGACTATTCTCGCTTTATTTCTGTACTAGACTTCCTCGCGTTGGGCCTGCACCCCCACCCCTGGTCTCAATAAGCCGCGATCAACCAGAAAAACGGTTTAGCATGCACGCCTAAGGCCTAGTTAGAACCCATGGTAGCCCTTTCGTGCGTTTTTCCCAAGCACAAGCCTATTAGGCCACGCAAACCGTAGGGACTTGTAATGGCCTGTTATTATTGTCTATTGAAGGCCCAGGCTACCGTCTTGAGAAAAATATTCGTGCAGAATGCACAAATTAGCACACGCTCGTCATTGGCCTGCGCATAACTAGATTAGTGTGCGAGCAATGTGTGCATCGGCATCGCGGTTTAACGTTTATTAGTAGGATCGCAGACAGTCAATCTTCGGCATGCTTCCCCAACGGGCTGCGCGCATTGCTTTTTAAGACAAAGTTGTTTCGTTGAGTTCAACGAGGAAGGTTTATTACTTAATTTAAAAGAGGTTAAAAATGAAAAAATTGGCACTTATGGTTTCTATCTTCACACTGTGTTTTGGCTTGTCGCATCCAAGTGCCGCCCAAGCGGAACTTGAGCTCGACAATGCCACGCTGGATGCAATTATAGACCTGTTAGACTCAGCTAGTGTTGACAAAATATGGACCTGCGATTGTAAGTATGGATGTCCTAACTGTAAATTAGAATCCGGTCACGGAGCTACTTCACCTAGCAACCCTGACGGAACTACCTGTATCACCTCAACCAGTCAACCAGGAGTTCTAATTAACTGCAAGGAAAAGAAGCCTGCTCCAACTGGCGGTGGAACCGCAGGTCATCACGAGGTATTTTAAATCTAAAACAAATCAACTTACACCCAACAAAAACACTGACTAACAACCAACTGCTGCCCTCGAGTTTACTCTTCCGCACTCGAGGGCAGTTTCTTTTCAAGCTGTAGTTAATTATATTCGGCGACCATTCAAATAGAAGGATAGGAAAACCAATCATACTTCTTGAAGTATAGAGGGTTTATCTCTGGTTGCGCTGATGGCCCGCTCGGCTCCACAATTGCTATGCCAGTTATGCTTTGAAAAAATTCTCTGCGTTTCGATTTGTGAGGCGAACAAAAGGCAAGCTCTAAATGAGCTTGCCTTTTAAGAAACGAGTTATCCCACAATTTCTATAGTTACCTGAACCATTGTCTCGATGGCTGGAAGTGGGAAATCATTCGCGTTCAGAGTGCGTACCACTCCATTTTCATCATCTCCAGTGTTTGGTGCTGATTGGCGCGGAGCTTGATTCGGTCCTACTCCTGGCTCTTCATTCACTTCAGTACCAGCGTCCCAAAGAACTACTTGAGAAGTCACATCTCCCACAATCGGATTGCCATCATTGTCAAAAAGCTCAATACCGCCATCAGCTGGTGCCATAAACCAGTCATTTGACTGTCCAAACATAGAGACAAAGGAAAGATGCTCTCCTTGCCGCGCTTCGACCTCAATCGTGTAAGTCTTACCAGGGGTAATTGGACCAGCTTCAGTCTCCCCAAGTGGCATAGCAACGAGCGTACTACTTCGCACTCCGGAGGATCCGTTTGCCTCATCCGCAAGTGCCATTCCTGCGCCATCTTCAGCAGCCATTTCAAGTCCCGCACTTGCAGTGCCACCGGTTGTAAAGTAGGGCATCAATCCTCTTCTATGCACAGCTACAGCTGTAGGAGCCCAGACGACCGGAGCATCGCCTTGGGAAGTCGGGAAGGTAGTGCCAATATTATCAATCGTTATCAAAAATCGGATTAGCTCCCCGCTACTTGAACCACCGCAGCCGGAAAAGATAAGTACTGATAGGGCCGTGAGACCAAAAATGAAGGGCTTAAATTTTCGGCACATGCCAGCTAGTCGCATAATATATCCTCGCTGTTTTTTGTAGATACTTTGCGAAGTCCTTGGCCGTTTAGGGTAAAGACTCGCTATGGACTAGTTCGTTACCGATCAAGAAAGGTTACGTGTACGCCAAAGAAATTCATAAAAAGCTGAATTAAGAGAAAGATCATGAAGATACTCAGCATACCAGTGCGTAGATGGAACCTGCATGGACATTAACGAATGTGCAGGGAATCCTTGTGGTGCTGGAACGTGTTCCGAACTCTTTGGAGGTGGATACACTTGTAACTGCCCACTAGGCACTACCTTTAATGGAACCACCTGCGTAGCAATTTAAAGCGACGCTAGGTCCAGGGGCCATGACCTCGTCGGCAATCCACGCCGATGCGGTCATGGCCCGCTAGGCTCCACCATTCAATTTTCAGGATGATAGCCCCCCGGCAGGGCCGGCGATTGTAACCTGACCCAACTCATGCTAGTTTGGGCGACTTGCTCTCCACCGTTCATTCAATTCTCAAAATTGAAGATCTTTTCACGCTTTGCCTCTCCCCTGAGCATTTAGGCGAGAGGCTAGCTGTTTGCAAAGGACCTATCAGAGGTTTTGCAAATTTCCTGGTCTCTTATTCCTTGTTCTCTTGTTCTCTTTTTCTCTTCCCATTCGTACCCTTTTTACGGAGGTCTAGATGACGCTTCATTTCCATCCGCATGCTCAACCAATCTTCGATCGCGCCCGCCGTGAAATACCGGCAGAGGCGGTGGAGATCGGTGCCGATAACCTCGAAGCGGCAATGTTGGAACTGTGCTGGTCGTTCGGGCGACTGGACACCACCTTCTCGATCCTGGCCACGCTGGACAATTCCGACGTGGGCTTGCATCTCGAAGCTGATCGTCTGCGCCTCGCGCCGCGCTACGCCGTCGGGAATAGGACGCTGGGCCTCACCTGGGAGCTCGAGCGACTCGGCGATGACGAGGTCTGGCAGCAGATGTTCGCACCGCTTTCGAACGCGGAACTGATCGCGCTCACGCAGGCGCTGATGAGGATCGTCGAGTTGGAGCGCGGTTCGGCTCGCTTGACCGCGCGGCTTCAGTCCTGTCTGATGCCGGATGCCGACGCTGACCAACGAGGAGTTCCGCGAGGGTCGTTCTGGTACGAGGTTGCGCCACTGGCGAAGACACCCAAGCCAATTCGGGCTGGTGCATCGAAGTGGCAACGACGGCCCCAGGACTGAGTCCGAAGTTGCGACTGTTCTCCGCACGCGCGTCCCAGCACCACAGAACGGTGACGTGACCAACCGCCGCTAGTGAATCTCCGCTAGCGGCCGTATACGTTTTTCAACAACAGCTAGCTTCCTTAATGTCTCTTTGACCTCGACGGGAAGGGCTTCCCCACGGTAGGCGCAGTCGATGCACAGCGCTGTGCCTGTTTAATATTATTATGGTTGACTGCAGTTGCATGCACTAACTCCACCGGAGCAAATGCTGCAGTTCGCGTAATGTCTACCAAATGCGTCTAGTTCCCATTCGAAGGTTATCTCGGACCATTCTATATTATGAAGCCGGCGGCAGTCGTCATCTGGATTGCAGTAGTAGACTTTGTCGCCAACACTGGGCACTTCGCGGTCGTCGGTATCACCGAACGTATCAAGCTGCTTCTGGGTAATCGATTCGATTTCCTTATGATCGCAATCTGCGGCTGGTGCAGCTGGCGAGGTCGCTGCGGCGTTTGTCGCACCTACCAGCAGAGTAATCAGGATAAAGGCAGTCGAACAGCGTTTCATCTTAATCTCCTTACAAAAAATTAGGTCGAACTACTGAGCTAGCAGTTCATCTACAAGTTCATCTAAGGCTCTTTGGGGCAGGCTTGAAGGGCTGTTTCCTTCTGAGGAGAAACTCTCGGAATCACCACCACCGGCATTGCACTTACAAAAGAAGCTATTCACGCCGTCGCAAATGCTGCATTTTGCAAAGGTTACTGGCCGACCGGTCCAAGGATGAACACCCTCGACCCATTCCCAGCTGATATCATCCGGTGGCACGTTGTTAAGCATCACGCAGTCCCATGTCGGGATGCAGGCATAGAAAGTATCTCCCACCTCTGGAGCAAGGCGATTATCGGTATCGCCGAAGTAATCGAGATCCTCTTGGGTTGCACTCGAAACCTTTTTCCCTTCGCAGCCACCGCCACTTGGAGAAGATGGTGAATTTGCAAAGCTTGGCTGGGCAAAAAGAAGAAGGCAGCACATGCTTAAAACCTTAAATCGCATAATAAACTCCAAAGTTATTCCCTTACATCTAAGCAGTGAGACGGGCCGAAACGGGTAGGGAATCCCTTGGAACTCCCATTGCGTACGTCCGGTAGTCTTGTCACATTCGTTATACGGCCGAAGGATTGTGCCGAATCATTTATCGTAAAAATTTTACGATCTTTAGTAATTTTTGCAACTTAGACGATGCAGGTTTTGGGGAGTTTTCATTAGATAGGGGCCTAGAAGAGACTGGATTCTTGGCGGTAGTTTTGAGAATTTGAAAAAAGGCTCGATTGACAGTCTTGTGCGAGGACCGAGTTGCAAATTTCTCAGTAGATCGCTTGATTGGCACCTTGCTGCATCTTTGGAGAGATAAGCAACGAGGTGCCAATGTGGTAGGGCACTCTGGGGCTGTTTCCCCTTCGTGTATGTAGATACCGCGTTAATCGCTCGCTCTGATGCCTGAAGAGCCAGAACAGCTTCCGGTACAGCCAGTGCCTGTGCAGGAAAACTCCGAACAGCCCTGCAGCGTCGCTCGGCAGCCAGATTGACTACAACTTTGACCGCTGCAGCTGAAAGTGCATGCCACTGTGTACTCTTCAATCCGATTTTGCGTTTCGGACCCTAGTCCATCCTTTTCTAGCTGAAAACTAGCGGTTGAAGTGCGAACGGTTGTTTGCTCGTCCCTATAAACATCTTCGCTACTTTCGGTGCTAAAAACATGCGCGTTTTGGAGGATCTCGTGTTGTTCTGCCAAGGTGTATTCGCCGACGGCCTTCATTGTTGCTTTGCCTCCGCACGAGGCGCGAAGTACTTCGGCGCTAAGATGGTGAGGGGCAAGCAGGAGAAAGCACAAACAGATTAATGAAAGCTTGAATATTCTAGGTACTGTTAATTTATTCATAATATAAACCTCCGAAGGAGAATTCGATTCTCCGCTACAGACCGATTAAGAACAGTATTGGGCTATCGAGATTTCCTTGGAGTTTCGAGCCCAGCCGATAAAAGTGTTATGCCATTAAATGTGTGAATGACACATAAGTTGACTAAGTTATTAGATCTTATAGCGTTTTTGCTTTGAGTAAGGTGGCGAATGACGCAGGAAAATTTATCTCGAAACTTATGACAGTCAATCATCCGGGGATGATTGATACTTTAATTCTCGCGATCGTAATTAGCTAATCATAATGCAAGGCAACGATGCATATCAGGTGCTCGTGGTGGCCAGCGTAGGGTAGAGCTTCACATTCTTAAATCATACGATTCGATAAGAGGTGAAACAGTTCTTCCTTCTTCCTGGGAAACAAGCGATAATTTCAGAGCTCGCATCGAGCGCTTGGCATTTGACTGGATGAGCTGCGCGTGCCTTTCGGCGGCCGGCAAATATGGATGAGCACGCTCTTAGCAATCCTACTCTTTTTTGTCCCTGGGCTCGTCTCCAGTCGTCTCCTTCGCGGTTTTTGGGACATGCCATACGCATATGTATTTTCGGTGCTGTGGCTTTACGCAAGCATAATGGCTGTTGAAGCGTTCGGTGTGCGGCTGAGTTTGCTTTCCGTCGGATTGCTACTTGGGTTGCTGAGCTTCATTTTACTCCTAATGCTCTATCGGCTCAGCGAGCCGAGTCGCCCGGCTGCTACAGTTTCACCTTTTTCGAATCTTAAAGAAGTTTGGCCATTTCTTTTCGGACTATTTCCGGCTTTTTTTCTTACTTGTCTTGGTGTCGGTAATTACATCAGAGCATACCGCTTTCCCGATCATCTCTTTCGCTGGGAACTTCTGCCGCGGCAAATGTTTGACCTGGGTAATTTTCGCTTCTACCCGCCGACTGTTTCCGAAGATTTTGTATCATACTTTTATGTCGACTCAATTCCTCCGCTTGTGCAGTTTCAGACATATTGGATTTACGAGGCCTTTGCGCAGAGAGTTCCTGCAATAGCAACTCTTCATTCTACTTTTACCGCGTTCTTGTGCCTTTCGTTGGTCTTTCGCATCGTAAACGCGAGGTTTTCGACAACGGTTGCACTACTGAGCGTGCTTGTTTTCCTGTCTTCTTATGAGGTTGCGTCTACGTTCGCACTTGTCGACGCTTCACCGCTGTTGATTTTTGCAACGTTGCTTATTATCGAGCAGTCTGCAGTTTTAAAGGCTAACAAGCCTACATCAAGAGAGACTGCAACGCTGGCGATCGCTTGCGCACTCGCTGGACTCTCCCGAATGTACGGACTGATTCTTGGCGCGGTTGTTCTGCTGTACTTGCTCTTACGGAGAGTGCCTTCGAAGTGCCTTTTGGTCTTTGTCGGAGTAATGGTCAGTTTTCTTGCGCCTTGGTATTTTAGGACATACTTGATTACTGGGAATTTTTTCTTTCCGATTGAGTGGTATTTAGGCGCACCAAGCAACGAACTCCTCATTCGTATCATCGAAGCATATCCCATTTACAATTCGCAGATCAGTTTGAGTCAGAAGCTGCTCGCGTCGCTGCCTCAGATGCTTCTGCTATCAGGGGTCGTAATCTTTGCTGGTCTCGCCGGGGCTGCCTTAAGCAAGAAGGGTGAGCTAAGCTTGGCATTGCTAGTCACGGTCGCTTGGCTTGCTATTTGGTTCCAGCACACGTCATTTTCTTATGGCGCGTTTGGGCACCTGAAAGCAATCACTCCAGCATTTGCTGTCTTTGCGGTTGTCGCCGGTCCGATT
>JAGRAN010000024.1:0-4773 GCA_020434585.1 Bdellovibrionales bacterium | reverse complement strand
CAGCTATCGAATACCTTCGATCGAATTGATGAGTCTGTTTCCGAGTATAGTAAGGTTGCAGCAAGTATTCGCGATGAACTTGGAAAACCCACACGGGTGCTTATGCACAATTCGATGCTTCATGCTGAGTTACTCGATAGCGGAATTCAAGCTGTGCCCGTTTGGAGCCCAGAGCTATTAGTCTTAATCAATACAGACACAACGTTCGGCGAAGGATTGGATGTTCTTGAGAGTCAGCGAATCGAGTATGTGTATTTTGAAGGTAACAGCCTTAACGATAGATATTTGCAGGAACATCCCTTCTACAAGCAATTGTATAAATCCTGCTATTCTGAGCATGTCGATTCGAGGATATGCTCGTTAGTGGAAATTCGTAATTCGGCAATTGAATAGGTGAGTGCAGCCTTCTTTATGTATCGACCCTTAGGACATTTGGCTCTGGTGCTTTCAGTAATTGTACTGGTCTATGCCTTGATGGTGTTCTCGTCGGTGCTGTTCGTTATTTTTGTTCAGACCGACAAAGGATTTCTTCTGCAAAATGCTAAGATCCTTTCCGAGACGGGGCATCTATATCACCCTGCCAGCGCCTTGTATAATCCACTGGTTCTTAGCTTTTTTTCCTTTCTGATCTCACACTTTGGAGTCGCGTCAAGTGTCTTTGAGGTGAGCATTTTGCTCGCAACAAGTCTGTCGGCTCTAATAGTGTCCTGGCTTACTTTCGTTCAAACGCGCTCAACCGCACTTGCTTTTTTTGGTGCCGCGCTTTTTTTTCTTGTTAGTGCGCACTACGCGGGTGCTCAGGTCATCATTGAACCCTTCCAGGTAACTGTTCTTCTGCTCCTGTGCAGTTTGCTTTTTTGGCAAGTTAATCGCGGCGGTGTTCAGTTCTTTTATCCGTATGCGGGCATTCTCTTAGGAGTTCTATTTTTTCAAAAGCAGAGTGGGGTATTTACCTGCCTCGCATTTGGTTGTTGGTTGTTATTAGAGAAGCGAATCTCGGCTAGAATAATCTTACAACTACTAGTCGCCTTCATGGGTGTTCCGATACTTTACTTCGCGTTTTCTGCTGAAACATTTGCAAGGTGGTATCAATCTGCGGTACTAAATATGTCGGCATTCGTGTCGCTTAACGAGTTTACACAACCGCTTAGCGCCTTGCCCCCTAGAATCAAGGAGTCCTTCGTGGATAGCCCTTGGCTCGGCTTTTTTTCTCTTTTGCTGCTTGTTGAGGGGCTAGCGGCAGCCCGGAAAAAGCTGTCTGAACGCGAAAGCTACGATTCCTTCATTTTTTTTCTTTCTTTGGTGTTTGTTTTTAATCTATATCCGATTTTGCGGTATGCGTTCGGGCACTATTTTCTTCAATCTGCTTCGATTTTAGTTCTGTATGCGCTTCCCGCGCTTTGGCACCTAGGGAGGCGCTTGCCGAAGTTTCAGAGTCTCATTTATCTCTCATCTGCACTGTCCTTTTCGATTCTTCTCCCGCAATCATACATGGGATTTGAATACTGGTTGGGTAATCCTGGTGGAATTGTGTCTTACCGTGAGTTGCAGGAGCAGCGTGCGAAAGTTATTCGGTGTTACGCTGAGCCGAAGTCCAATCGTGTGTGGATCTTGAGAAACGCGATGCTATACGCTCTAAGTGACACTTATAGCCCATCTGGAACCTACTCGAACGAGCTCGTTTCCCTTGAAGGCATGAAGGAGAGTATAGGAGACATTGATGTCGCTGTTTTGAGCCAGATTGAGGAACAGTTCCGCGAGCCTTATAAGTCATTCCTTACTGAACAAAACTTTGTGACCGTATATAATCCAGTCGACGCGAAGAACTTTGATGCCTCATCGGGTAAGAGACTGGGTTCGCGTTTGTATGAAGACAGGTGGACTGAGGTTCTGGTGCGAAATCCAGCTACGTACCATTCGCGTCGGTGCGAGGAGTAATTTATCAAGCATGGGACGCCGCCTGTCGAGGAATGACGGCAGCGCCCCACACAAATCTAAAGGTCGTGCTTTAGGTCAAAACGATCAAGCTGCATTACCTTAACCCATGCATTGACGAAGTCGTTTACAAAACGCTCCTTCGCTCCGTCGTACGCATAGGCTTCAGCAACCGCTCGAAGCTCGGAACTCGATCCGAAAACGAGGTCAACCGGGGTCGCGGTGTATTTTACTTCTCCGCTCTTGCGATCCAAGCCTTCATACACTCCATCGGTTGAAGCTTTTCTCCAGGTGGTAGACATGTCCAAAAGATTTACGAAGAAATCATTCGTAAGAACCCCTGGTTTGTCAGTAAGGATTCCGTGCTTTGAACCCTGGGCATTTGCGCCAAGTGCACGCATCCCGCCGAGTAGCACAGTCATTTCCGGCACCGTAAGGTTTAGCTGGTCAGCTTTATCAACCAACATCTCAGTCGGAGAACGGTAACTTCCCGCATGGTCGAAGTAGTTGCGGAACGCATCAGCCTTCGGCTCAAGCAAAGCGAAAGATACCACGTCAGTTTGCTCCTGCGTCGCGTCTCCCCGTCCGGCAGCGAATGGAACCTTGACCTTAACCCCGGCATCCTTAGCCGCTTTTTCAATTGCTGCAGCACCTCCTAGTATTATCAGGTCAGCCAAAGAAACCCGTGAGCTTTCAAGAAAAGAATCATGAAAGTCAGCTTGTATTTCCTTGAGCTTCGCAACCACCTTGGCAATCTCTTCAGGGTTGTTCACCGTCCAATCCTTCTGAGGCGCGAGTGCCACTCGTGCACCGTTTGCGCCGCCACGCATATCGGAAGCGCGAAAGGTAGAAGCAGAAGCCCACGCAGTGCGTACTAGCTCGGGAACAGTCAGTCCAGACTCAAGAATTTTTTCTTTGAGGTCCTCTGCATCTCCCTTACTAATTAGTTTGCCCTCAGACGCGGAAATCGGATCTTGCCAAATCAAACTTTCAGCAGGGACTTCCGCACCAAGGTAGCGTGCGCGTGGTCCCATGTCGCGATGAGTGAGTTTGAACCACGCTTTTGCAAATGCTTTCTGAAACTCTTCAGGATTAGCCAGAAAACGCTCAGCAATCTTTCGATACTCTGGGTCAAACTTCATCGCGAGATCGGCGGTAGTCATAACCGGAGGGTTAAACTTTCCTTTAACGTGAGCGTCGGGAACCACCTTGTGAAGCGATTTGTCAGTTGGAACCCAAATAATGGCGCCAGCCGGACTTCGCGTTTGCTTCCAATCGAAATTAAGCAGATTCGAGAGATAGAGCGTGCTCCACTTTGTTGGTGACTGCGTCCAGGCACCTTCGAGGCCACTCGTAATAGTGTCTTCAGAGTGTCCTTTGCCGCACTTGTTTTTCCAGCCAAGTCCTTGCTCCTCAATCGGTGCGCCACCAGGTTCCTTTCCCATGCAATTAGTTGGCTTGTGCGCCCCGTGCATCTTGCCGAAGGTGTGACCACCGGCAGTAAGCGCAACAGTTTCTTCGTCGCTCATCGCCATACGGCCAAAAGCAACGCGAATGTTTTTGGCGGAACCGACGGGGTCCGGCTTACCTTTTGGTCCTTCTGGGTTCACATAAATCAAGCCCATATGAGTAGCACCGAGAGGCCGCTGCAGCTGTCCGTCTCGCTCTTCACGATCGCTAGCTAGCATCTCTAGCTCGGGGCCCCAGTAGATTAGGTCGGGCTCCCAGTCGTCCGAACGGCCACCTGCAAAGCCATATGTTTCAAAGCCCATGTTCTCAAGCGCGACATTTCCAGCAAGAACCATCAGGTCACCCCAGGAAAGTTTCTCACCGTACTTCTGCTTTACCGGCCAGAGCAATCGGCGCGCTTTGTCGAGGTTGCCATTGTCTGGCCAACTGTTGAGTGGGTCAAAGCGCTGCTGACCGCCGTCACCGCCGCCGCGACCGTCAAGTGTGCGGTAAGTTCCTGCACTGTGCCATGCCATGCGAATAAAGAATGGACCATAGTTGCCCCAATCTGCCGGCCACCAGTCCTGAGAAGTGGTTAGTAATCCATTGATGTCTTTCTTCACGGCGTTGAGGTCAAGCTTGTTGAACTCTTTTGCGTAATCAAAGTTATCGCCTAGCGGGTTTGAGCGCGCATCGTGATCGCGAAGTGGTGTTAGGTCAATTTGGTCTGGCCACCAATACTGATTAGAGCGTGCCTGCATTGAGGTAGCGCTCTTCGAACCAGCCATACTCTTCGGCGTAGCTATTGCTGCACCTGGCGTTAGCACAAGCCCTGCAGCGCCAACAACAGCAACTGCCCGGGTTAGAAAGTTTCGTTTTGTAGATGTCATGTGTTCTTCCCTCTAACAGCAAATCCAAATTGATTACGAAGCTTTTTCTTAGCGAGCACGCGTGCTCTTGTAAAAGCGAAACTGCAGCGTTGAGGGATTATATATGGAGTGGGCTGTAGACAAAATCGTGCGAGATAAGGTTTTTGATGAAATGTGTGGTGGTTACGAAAATAAGTGCTCGTGAAAGACTGTGCCGCCGCCCAAACTGTGCGTGAAAACCTTGAGTGCCGCGAGGCGCCCAAAGATGTTCTACGAACAGTTTGAGCGGGGGCGCAGTGGTCGTGCTTGGTTCAGGACTGTGCTTTGCGGCCGCAAGCTGCGCGAAGCAGCTTTTCCTGGATGAAGCGCAGTCGCTCATCCAGTGCGTCGAGGCTCGAATCGGAGCGCGATTCTGGTCGTCGATCGTCGTGTTGGCAGCGAACTTCGACTGTGTCGGGATCGATCCACGCTTCGTCGGGTATGGAGATCTCCCAAGTCACCGAGACGGTGAACGTTGAAG
>JAGRAN010000023.1 GCA_020434585.1 Bdellovibrionales bacterium | reverse complement strand
ATGGGGCTCGCGGGTGCTGACGGCGCACAAGGACCTCAAGGCGTCGCTGGACCCGTTGGACCGATGGGACCTGCCGGACCCTCAGGTGCTGACGGAGCGCAAGGACCTCAAGGCATCGCTGGTCCAGTAGGACCTGAGGGACCGCAAGGGCCTCCCGGGAGTTCAAATACTGAACTGCTAGGCACCAACTACATTCCATCAAGCGGTTCCGTTGGTATAGGCACCACTCAGCCCCAGGCGGACCTTGACGTTCGAGGAACTCTGGCTGTCGACGAGCTGACTGGTCCGTGGGATCAGTCAGAAAGTGGCTTCATCGTTCTCGGAGATATTCAAATTGTCTGGGGGAGATACGGGAGCACCAGCGCCGGCACGTTGGCCTTTACTAGTTTCCCCGCACCGTTTGTTGATGTCTCTTACTCGGTATCACTCACACCTCAGTACATTTCACCGTACCGGGTGACGAATATCATTACCAAGACTACGACAGGCTTTGCCGCTCAAACCTTTCACATGAACGGAAGTTATTCCGGCGGCAGCGGTGACTTTATCGCAATTGGACGCTGGCGTTAAGCCGCCTTGGCAGCAAGTTCGGTGCGCATGCGATCGATGAATCGCTGGCGCGCGCCGGCTGCTGCCTGCGCGTAGCGCTCGCTATATTTGAGGTTCTTCGGCGGCGAGTCATCGCACATAAACTTCAAGACGTAGTCGTAATACAGAGCAACCAGATCCGGCTCAAGCTCCTTGAGAACCGAGCACATCTCGGAAAAGAGATACATGCTAAGGTCAGCCTTTAAGCCCTTAGACTTAAGGTAGGCGATTTCGTTTAATTGGATCATTAACTGCTTGATTAGCAGCACCATCGCCAGCTTTTTATCTGGATCGACTGAGCCCATCAATGCCGAGGCTCGAGATATGTCGGCTTTAGTCGCCTCTGAAGTATCAACCATCATTCGATTCTCAAATTTCTAATTCCGTCTTTGTCCTTTACCGCTTGTGTTCCAAATTCCCCCGGATACACAATGCCGCAGCCAGCAACGGCGATTCGCATGAACGCAACCTGTTATGCAGCACCCGTGCCAGCCGAGAAAAGCTTGTTAGGGCGGCTAGGTTACCATAAATTAACCGCCCCAGATTCAAGCAGATCGCATCAAATTTGCCGTATTCAGCAACTAGCTGCGGGGTATCCCCAACAGAGATATTTTCAGGGTCGATAGGAGTTTCTCGCAGGGTCATCAATACAAAATCAGAATACCCACTCTGTATACAGGACGAGCGGAACCAATTATCCGTCACTGCGAGTTCCCAATTGTTAAGATTCGACTAAAAGAAAGGGCACGGGCGCGGCCCGACCATGGCATGAACATGATTCGAGCGTGGTATGTTCGAGTTAAGCGTGTGACGAGGATGGACCATCGTCAGGCCGCTTGCGTGCCGCAGAGACTCGATATAGGTGCAACCAGGAGAGGTTGCCCCTCAGCGCGCTGGTCGAAGCCCGCAAGATGTTGAACGCTATTATCTAGGGGTATAGGTCTGAGCGCGGGAATGACCAGCACGATGGGAGACAAATCCTATCAGTAAACCCAAAAAAAACCGTTTAAAGAACCAACCCAACTGCTTGCCATTCGGCAATTTCAGGGGAAAACACATCCAACCTGAAGCCATTATCTGACTCCAAAGATTGCTAGTCCAGAAAGAAATTTTTTAGCTGTTGTCAGGGCGTGAGAGCAGTTTTAAGCGATTTAGAACGCTTATTCTGATTACGAGTTTATTTAGGGAAATTGAACAAGCAATCGGCTTCCCGAAAGGCTGTCATCGAGGTCTTGATAAGAGCGCAAACGAGTAAAGACAGAAGACGAGGACCAAAAGAAATTTAATTCCAAAAAGGAAACTGAAAAATTCGAGTAGTCCGCCGACAAGCGAACCAAACATATTTACTCCGTAGGCGCGGTCACGTCTTTCGCTCTGTTCAAACGCACGAATGAAACAAATACCACTTAAAAACAAAGGCGAAGTGACCAAAAACGTAACTGTAAACGCGCGAAGCATTGCGTCTTCAATAGAAATCGACGACAGGTCTGTAAAATACAAGCAGGCGATACTCGCCAGCAGAAGCAGAAAGCATGGCAATGTTGGAATCTTCGGAAACTTCGACACAAGGAAATTTGCTAAAAGAATTAGCATCATGATGCTGAAGATGATCATTGCGTTCACTTCCCAGGTGTTGCCCAGGATTAAAGATGCTTTGCTGATATTTTGCACCTCAAAGAGAAGAAACGCAGCGCCGAGAAAGAAGAAGTGCGCGTCTTCCGTCGAAAACGGAAAGAGCTTGATATCAGCTCGACTGCGCTTGGCATTAAAGAAATACAGGCCTATCAAAATAATTCCGAAGAGGCCGAACACCAGCGGAATCTTTGGATACTCCAAGTACAGATATGGCCAGTCGTCCGTGGTTAACGGCACGTTAAGGTCAATGCTTGGAGAAAAAGACATCTGCTCGGCAATTTGACGCAGCTCAGAATTATTCCTTAAAGCATTTTCGATTGTGCTTTTGCTGCCAGAGAGGAAGACCACCCCGCCCACGTCACCCGCGGTTCTCGGGAGTGACAATACCAAAGGTTGCTCGCCGAACACCTCGAGAACCAGATTAAAAAGTCGATGGTGGATATAGCGCTCGGGGGTAGCAAATTTAAGGAAAAGAATTCCTGATTCCGACAGCAGCGCTTTCGCCCGCTCCAAGCTCTCTTTCGTATAGACGAAGCTGTCCAGTCTCTGACTCGTGCGGCCACTCGTGGTATGCGAGTCGAGCAAACCAAAGACGACGACATCAAACTTTTCAGCTGTCGTATTAAAAACTGCGCGAGCATCGGAAACCACAACTTGAACAGAACTTGACTCGTAAGGTTTCTCCGGGTGGTATCTTCTTCCCAGCTCAACAATTTCCGGGTCGATTTCCACGGCAAGAATTCGAGAAATATTCGACCTTATGGCTGCGGCAACATCGTTCCCGGTCCCAGCACCTACGATCAACGACGACTTTGCTTCGGGAGCGAAGCGATACGGCAGATCGTTTCCTCCATAGCCGCGTCTTTCAAGTTTAAACTTGTCAGGATGCCTGTCTAGGTTCTCTCGGGTAAGATTGGAAATCCATTGATAACCAGCATTATTAACCTCAATTGAATACCCTCCTACAAAATCATCAGAGCTGAAAATCTCTAGTTTCTGATAGGGGGACCATAAGACTTCAAGCGAACCCGTCGCATACCCCGCAACAGCATGGGAAAGAAAAGGCAGAGCGAAAACCCCCCAAACATAACTGGGCATCGGCGCAACGTTCCCTCTAAGCACCAGAACCAGTGAGGCAAATATCACCACCGTCCACCACAACGGTGGAGCGGCAAAGGCGTTCATCACAAGAAAAGTGACTACCCCGAACAGACTTCCAAGAATGTTGGACGAGTACGCTTCGATCGGCTTGTCGCTGACTGAAAAGTTGTAAGCTATTAAAGAACCCAGCTCGGAAAACGGTTTTCAGAGGAGCTGGAGCAGGAAAGACGAAATTGCCAATGCTAAAGACGCTAAGCACACTGTGACTGCAATTGAGTTGGCTTTGCCTTTCTCCCAGATAGAAAAATCAACTATCAAGCTTAAAGCCTTCGTAATCGCTTCACGCAGAGGCTCCAAAAATGGAAGGCTTACAACTAGATGGAGGAAAATCAACGGCAGGACTATCTTTACCCAATGCGTTGATCTGGCGGGCCTCAGGCTTCCCATTCCAAGTCCAAGAAAGCAAACGATGAGAATGATGTTTTGTACATACGCAAAAACGCGAATCTCAGTTCCGATCCAGCGAATGGCGACTAGTTCCAAAAAGAGGGTTACAAAACCCAGAAAGAACAGATTTCGTGATGTTGCTTGATTTTCGTTCACCATGGCTTCATTTAGCTGAGGGAGCTGGAAGGTATTCTTCCCTAGAACCAACAAGATGGCCAGACAATTAATGAGTCGTTGCGGGAGTTAGGTGAATACGCCCATGAGGACTTGAACCTCAAACCTGCGGATTAGAAGTCCGCTGCTCTATCCAGTTGAGCTATGGGCGCACAGCTGGCGAAAACCCCATACTTTAAGCAGATGATGACGAATTCGTCGAGTCTCAAATAACTTAAGGAATTTTCAGCGATTTGCTGAGGTGAACAATCCGCCCGATTAATTCTTTAAGCCGCTTTTCCATGTTAGATTCCTAGCCTCATCGAACCGTAAGATTTGAAAAATCGCATTCAAAAATGAAATTAACGCTAAAGCTGTTCGCGTCTTTTGTAGTAGTAAGCGCACTCTGTATTGCATCCCTGCCCTACGCTGTGGGGACTGAATATTTTGCTGGGCACTGCAGCGAATACCTAAGCCAACTGCTTGGCCGAAGCACGAGCTTTTCGAACGCAAAACTTCGTTTAGGAAAATTAATCGGTCTGAGTCTTCGAGATGTTCGAATTGGCAATCCTGGTTGGGCCTCAGAACGAAATCTACTTACAGCAGATCGGCTTTCAGCTGAGATCCCACTGCAAAAGCTCCTACGCGGCGACTTTAAGTTTAGCTCGATTGCCGCTGAAAACGTTAATGCCTTTTTGGAAGAATCTGAACAGGGCACAGGAAGCTGGGAGGATTGGGGCACCGGGGGAAAACAGCGTGATTCAGATTCCGGAACGACGAGTCAAACAGACATAGTTGAGACGGACAAGCTGACAATACAAAACGCAACTCTCCACATCAATCACGACATAAACTCATATTTACCTCTGCGCATAAACGTGCTCAATCTCACAAATGTTGGCACTCCCCGCAGTGGGAAGCATTCAGGAAAAATTCTGCTCAAGGATAAAGAGCTCGTCCTTGATTTCTCCCACTCTCCCCTGCACTCCTTAATCAGTGGCGAGAATACGCCATTCGATATTAATGCCTTCTGGGATTCCCACGAAGCAAAAATTCACGCGAAACTGCTGCTTGAACACGGCAAAGATATTCAGGTCGACGCTATTGTAGAATTACACGGTCCGAATTTAAGCGAACTGAGTCCAATCGTCTCGGCGCAGCTGCCGTCGGCAGAAGCATATGATATTTCCGCCAGCGTTTCATGGGCACACGGCAGTGTTGATATCAGCAATCTTCGGGCAAAGCTTGGCGAATCAGATTTGGCAGGAAGTGTCGCAATCGGCATAAAAAATCAGCCGCTTAAAATTGACGCCAAAGTAACTTCAGAGCGCATCAGAGTCGCAGATTTCGCGGGCCCTTCTGCTGAAAAAAGCGACTCTTCGCAGATATCTGACCAGGCTAAGCGAGCAAAAATTCCGTATGAAGCACTTTCCTTACTTCAGGGCGACCTTCAGCTGACTGCCAAACAATTTGAACCGCGAGACGACTTAGTCCTGAGTGACGTAGATATCTCCGCTGCGATCAACGGCGGAGAACTGAAAATTGCCAAGCTTATACTTAAGGGGCTCGAAGGGAGTTTCGACGGCAAAGGAAGCTTTTCTAAGGAAGGAATTACACTTGCGGCAGCAGGGCACGGAATTAGCTTTCCAGAGCTGCGACGCATGCTCGGCATACGCGGTGTGATTAACGGCACAGGCGATATAGAAGTCGACTTAAGCGCGAAGGGCGACAACAGCGAAGAGCTTCTGCAAAGCGTTTCCGGAAAACTGTTTGCTGCCACTCCTGGGGGCACTCTTGAAGATTCAAATCTAAAACTGCTGTCGAGTGGTTTGCACGATATTTTCGAGCCGATTCTAGGTGAAAGTAAAGCCGTACCAATCAAGTGTTCAGTGCTCAAGGTTGATGTTGACCACGGAAATTTTAAGGTAAACGAGTATGTGGCTCGCTTAGGAAATTTAGACGTATTCGCTAACGGCAGCTTGGACGCTGTAAAGCGTCGGTTTGCTTTTGACTTTTACTCAAGAGCGACGATGCCGTCGCTCTCCGCGCTCCTGCCCCCTTTTAAGGTTTTTGGTGAGCTCGGCGGTAAACTAACGGCTCTACCCAACCCTGTTGGGGTGGCGGCGGACGTCCTTGATACCGCTGAAGGAGTTACTCGCGGCACCGTATCTAAAATCGGGCATGGGGTGGGCTCAGCGGTTGATCTTGTGCTCAACAAAGAGCACACACGAAGCGAATTGAGCGGCGTCCCGCTTTGCCTAGACATAATCGAGAGCGATAAGAGCACAATCAGCTCCCGAGTAGGCTCTGTGCTTGAGTAGTTCATCTAAGTGCCCACACCTACGTGCCTTTTCGCCTAGAACCACTATTCGGATAAAAATTGGCGGAAATACTGGATTAAGCCCCGCTTTCCAGGTAACAAAGGCATAAGAGCGTGTAATAACACTACTGGACATCAAAAGGGCTCCTTATATATTCATTCCGAGCAATGAATATAATTTCAAGGACTTATGTTCCGGTGCGTAGAGCAGGTTTAGGTTTTTTTTGCCGTCATACCTCACGCGGGCTTGGTCGGCATGGTGAGAGAAGTTAGGTTAATCCATTATGGCTGCACGAGAGCCGCTTTCAGCTACCAGATCAGCAATTTTTGACGATCGCTACGAGATCTTGTCCACCGTTGGCCGTGGCAGGAATTCTGTTGTTTACAAAGCGAGGCTCGTTACCCCTCATTCAGGCTCGGGCGCCGATTTGAGCACTGAAGCAATCGTTGCCTTAAAGGTTCTAACCGCAAGCAATCGCGCTCCTGAAGCTAACCATGATCGAATGCGTCGCGAAGCGTTAGCGATGCTTTCAGCTCGGCACCCGAATGTAATTCAACTTCATGATTACGTGGCGGGCGAAGAGCTCTGCTATCTGTCGATGGAATACGCTGATATGGGCGACCTTCGTCACGAACTGGAGCAAAGCGAGCACCCACTCGACTACGAAGTAGTATTACACTTGATGCATCAGCTGCTCAGAGGACTTGATGCAATTCACCGCGGTGGAATTCTCCATCGAGATATTAAGCCGGAAAATTTGCTGCTAACTTCTCGCGGCATGTTAAAAATTACTGATTTTGGAATTGCACTTTTGCCGACTGAGAGCGAACCTTTTGAAGAAGTGAATCGCGGAATCGGCACTTTGGAGTACTTAGCACCGGAATATCTTGAATCCGGAATCAGTGTTCCCGCGACTGACATTTATTCGGTTGGTGTGACTGCCTACCAGCTGCTCACGAAGTATCTTCCGTTTGAAGGAGAAACTGTAGCGGCGCAGCTCGAAAATAAAATGGCTGGGCACCGAGTTTCACTTGAAGCGTACTCCAACGAAGTTCCTGAGCATCTCGATGCTCTGATCGGAAAAGCGTTGGAGACGGACTACACTAAGCGATTTCAGTCTGCTGATGCATTTGGTATCGCCATCGAACGCTTTCTTGAAGGCAGTTGGACGCCCGATCACCGCGAGACGCGATCGACCGCCGAATCTCTGCATCAGGCCCGCCGGCCCGAAACCGCCAAGAAACCCTCAAGTGACGGCAGTGGAACTTCGAACGAAGATGAAGTTGCTGCCATTCTTGACAAGGCAGCAGGCCTAGCTCCAACTGCAGAAACGGACGCTCTTACCAGCGTTGAACCAAAACTCGAGCCTGATAAGTTCGAACCGATTCGACGCCCTTCAGGAGCACAGCGGCTGAAAAGCAGACTCGGTGAAATTTTGGGTAGGCGTGGCATCGCTAAAACCGGCACCCAGAACAAGCGTTTTCCTCTGAGCCGAGGCACGCTGCTCGCTTTCAGTACTCTAGCTATCTGCATATTTGTGGGACTCAAAACTATGACGTCTGACGGTGGAGCAGATGCTGCCATTCGCCAGACTGAAGCAGGTGCCGTGGCCTCACCTGCAATAATTGTTCGCGCTCAGGCTGGAGTCATGTATGATTTGCTTGGAAAAGGAAGCGAAACGCCTCTGGCAGTGGCTTTCGTCGACAGCTCCCAGGGTGACAAAGCGGTCATCTCTATCGGTGTCTCCGGATGGGTTCCGCCGCAAATTGAGCTTAGCTCATGGGAAAGCGGTGAAACAGTTGCGGTCGCTTCTGGCGGATTGAAATTTTCTCTATGGCAAGACAAGATCAACAAAGTACCCAACAGCCTAGCCAACGGCTACTATCACGAAAAAGCTACCGGTCGACGCGGACGCTGGGTCATCTGGCAGTAAACATCCCCCGCCTCATATTTGCTTTGGCAATTTGTGCCAGCCTGCTAGTTTCCGTCGTCCCTTCAAGCGCTTTGGCACAAACATCTGAACCCAACCGCAGCAAATGGGACAAAGTACTCGGCAAGCAGCGCAAACGTGCACCTAAACAGACAGTGCGCAGACCAACCTCAGAGTCAGCAGGGGAACCCAAAGGAATTCAGTTCAACCATAAGCTAAATTTGAATTCGATGGCGCAGCTTCCATCGATCGTTGAATTGGATATGCCAACAGACTCTGACATAAGGACTAACATGGCGCAGATTAGAGCACTGATGGTGCTAGACGGCAGGCTGCTGACACTCCCGCTGCGCTACGACCAGCATTTCGACGCTTTCGTTGCACAACTGCCCACCCCAAAAGATTCGCTCCAATATCAATTTCAGTTGATTCGAAAAGATGGTTCAACAGTTCTCTCCGACACATATGCAGTAAACCCTAGCTGCGATGAAGAATTGAATCGTCTGCTCGACAAGAATTCAGAAAAGTTCAGCGGGCAGCGAAGTCTTGCGCTCGATGCGACGCGCAAGCTTGAAGATATTCACCGCATGAACTACTTGATCAACACGATTAAGAATCTCGTTCGGCCCGCCCCTGATAAGAATCAGGAGACTGAGTGATGCTTAAACTCTCAAGAACAGTCTTAGCATTGGTCGCACTAGCAATTTGTTTAAGTGGCCCAGCATCGGCTGAGGAATCTACTCAGATAGTAGAGGCTCAAATAGTTTCAGACGACCCCATCGTTCACGCGTACGGTGTTATTATTCGCGAGTCGGCGGGAACTGACCTCCCAGACAGAGCCGCGGACCAGCCAGTCATCGATCCACAGAAACCTGCTGCAGTCATTCGAGATGCAGTATTTACAGACATGGGCGACTCCATCTGGAAGCTTAGCGTGACGCTGGAAGACCAGGACATCCTGCCCAAAACCAGAGTTACATTCGTTGCAACTACCGCCAGCGGAGCCGTGATTCCCGGTCCGCTTTCTTGGATTTCAGAGCCTGAAAAAGTTTTCTCTCCTAAGGACAGGCTTTGCCAGTCAAGACCTGATAGCGATCAGATTACAAAGCTGTTTAGTCTAGATGAAAAAGCGCTGCGCACGCTGCTTGAGGTCCGCACCACACGCGCACAAGTTCTTGAAAACAGATTACGGGATCTACTATCACCAGCAACAATCGAACAGCTGCGACGCTTAGAAAGTGAATTTGGACTAACAACGTCCCCGCCACTCACGATGGAACTTGAGCTTCATGAACTAACCCGTAGAATCGGATTAATTGAAAGCATTCTCAAAAATCAATAACTTCCCCACCGAGATCGATTTCGGGCTCGTCCTTTGTTTCATCCGGCTCTTCAGGATGATCGCTTTTAAGGCAGCCAGATTTCCAGCCCGAAATCTTCTTTTGTCGCGCACCTTTTTCGGCATCCGAAAATTCCTGTGCACATGAAAGCGGCTTCGTCGTTCCTGGAAGGACTTTGGACGCGGTAGCAAAGCCGTAGCGAATCAGTTCAAGGTTGAGGAGTCCACCTTCGGATTCAGTTACGTAAGACGGAGCACGGTATTTCGTGTCCCGTCCCATCGCAGCGGGAATTACAAAAATCGGACGCTGCCCGATGCGGGCGCGGATATAGTTGACCGACTCTTCCAAACAGCTAACGGACGTAGCAGAAGACGCCTTGTCTTCCGGCAGTTCAACCCCAGCAAGAAATATCCGCTCGTTGCCGTCTAAAACCAGTGTGCCGTCCGCTTCAACCGACAAGACCTGACGCAGTCGTTTTTTTCCACCTATCTCGTGACAAGGCGGAGAAAACGGCTGAGCGAAAGCGGGCGCAGTAGACAGCAAGCAAAATAGCGACAACGCAAGAATTCTTATGTGCATTAGTGCAAGCCTCGAGCGATCAGCGCTGATGAATTTCCCTGTCGGGATTGTAAATGTCTTCGCACCAATTCTTTATGCAGCGATCCCCGTCACGGCAATCGTCATTGTACTTGCATGGACCGTAAGGGCCTGCAGAAGACGCGTTGCCTGTGCATCCGACAGCAGCAGCTACCACAATTAGAAGCATTATTATTTTTGGTCGTCGCATCATTCCGTGAACCTAGTTAGATTTGGTCATTAGTCCGTTTCGGTAAAGTTCGATCAAGGCATGGTTACCGAGCTCGAAATCCGGTCGCTCATGCGCACACAATCCAGTATACAGAGACTTTAACAGGTCTGAAACCGGCAGCGGTAACCCCAAGTCGTCCGCCTCCCGAATTGCAATGCGGAGGTCTTTAAGCATATTGCGCGCGTGGAACCCTGGCTTGAGATCCCCCGCCAGAACACGCGGTGCGTAGTTATCGAGCGTCCACGACCCAGCCGCACCAGAACTAATAACTTCAAGTGTCGTTTCGAGATTGAGTCCGGCCTTATCAGCAAACATCAGCCCTTCGGTCATAGCGGCGACCGTTATGGCCACTACCAGCTGATTAACTGCCTTGGTCAGCTGACCTGACCCAACCGGACCGGTTAAAGTGGCCTTCCTTCCGACAGCCTCAAACACTGCTTTTGCACGTTCAAAATCATCGCTTGCACCGCCCGCCATTATCGAAAGAGTTGCGTTTTTTGCACCGATATCACCGCCGGATACCGGCGCATCGATAAAGGCTGTCTTATAAGACTTGCTTAGTTCGCTGCCGAATTCGCGTGCGGCGCCTGGCGAAATCGTCGAAAAGTCGATGATTAAGGACCCGTAGCGCAAATTCTGAACAATCCCGCCATCTCCGAAAATGACACTTCTAACCGCCGAGTCGTTGCTCAAACATAAGCAAACTACTTGAGCTTCGGCGGCTACTGCAGCCGGGGAATCGCAAACAACAGCGCCTTCAGATTCGAGGTGAGAGGTCTTACCCGCAGTCCGATTGTGCACAAACAGTTCGAAGCCTGCCCGAAGCAGGTTCTCGGCCATCGCACCGCCCATGATACCCAATCCAATGAACCCGATACGCTCCGCCATAGCCCCTCAAAAACATCACAATTTCAACAACTTACAAGCACAGTCAGGTGTAACACTTCTCGTCCAAGCTGTCATAACAAAGGTAGTACGGTAACCCGGCAGGTGCATTTCTGGTAATCATTACAGCAGTTTAACCCTTTTAGAACGCGGGCTGGCTCAAGGCATATGGCAAAAAAAGTAATCGGCATCGACCTCGGAACTGCAAACTCTTGCGTCTGCGTAATTCAAGACGGAAAGCCCTATGTGATTGCAGACCAGGAAGGCAGAAAAACTACCCCTTCAATTTTTGCAATCGACGCCACGGGTAATCACCTGGTCGGCTACACAGCTCAAGACCAGCAGGATCGCAACCGCACCAACACAATTTTTGCGGTAAAGCGCTTGATTGGACTCAAGTACGACACTCCGGAAGTTACGGAAGCTCGAGAAAAGCTTCCTTACAGTATTATACCCGCTGAAAATGGTGACGCTTGGGTTGAGATCGATGGAGTTCCAACGAGTCCAGAAGCGGTTTCTGCCCACGTACTGGTTCACCTAAAGGAAATCGCAGAAGCTCACCTGGGCGAAAAGGTCCATCGCTGCGTAATCACAGTTCCTGCACACTTTAACGATGCTCAGCGGCAAGCTACAAAGGACGCCGGAAAAATTGCGGGTATGGATGTGCTGCGGATCATCAACGAGCCGACTGCCGCTGCACTAGCATTCGGTCTAGACATTGTAGATACAAGTGATCGAGCAGTCGCTGGAAAAAGCGCAAAGGCTGCTCAGTCGGACATGATTGTCTGCGTGTTCGACCTCGGCGGCGGAACATTTGACGTATCGATTCTTGCACTACGCGACGGCGTGTTCGACGTGCTTTCAACGCATGGCGATACTTTTCTCGGCGGAGAAGACTTCGATCTCGCGATCATGGATTGGATCCACGATCAGTTTAAGCAGCAGGGCGGCCCTGACTTGACGAGAGACAAAGGCGCAATGCAGCGCATGAAGCTCGCCGCAAGAAAAGCTAAACACGACTTGAGTGATGAAAACGAGGTTGTGATTTCGATTAGCAACCTTGCTCCGGCAATCCCGGAATTTCAAACATCCCTCAACCGCAAGCTGCTTGAGAAGATAGTTCGTCCGATGATGGACCGTCTAGAAGGCCCTTGCTTGGCCGCCCTCGAAGATGCCGGACTACGCCCACAGGACGTTGATGACACAATCCTCGTTGGCGGCATGACCAAAATGCCTGCGGTCAGAAAGTTCTGCAAAACGATATTTGGCAAAGAGGCGCTGGATACAGTCGACCCCGACGAAGCTGTTGCCCTCGGAGCATCCGTTCAAGCCGGACTCTTGGAAGGTCTGGTGAAAGGCGTGAGCTTAAAGGACGTAACCTCGCTCAGCCTCAGCCTCGAAGTCGCAGGCGGGATGTGCCACACACTTATTCCACGAAACACCAAGGTCCCTTGTAAGATTTCAGAAATATTCACAACATCGGCTCCAAACCAGTCGCAGATTAGCGTTCACATTGTTCAAGGAGAAAGTAAATTTTCTCCAGACAACAAATCACTCGGACGCTTCGAGCTTACCGGACTTCCACCTGCACCGCGCGGAGAACCCGATATCGAAATTAGTTTTGAAGTCGACGGCGACGGCATGGTTAACGTCGAAGCCAAAGACCTTAAAACCGGCGAAGAGCAACGAATTGAAATTGTCGCGAGCTCCGGACTGAGCGAATCTGAAATCGATCAGCTCCTGCGAGAGAACCGGATGAACGAGGCCCAAAAAGATCGAATGTCCGGGGGCGGTGGTTATGACCGTAACCAAGACCTCGCAGACGACGATCTTAGCAAGGCCAAGCACGACCTTAAGTCGATGGTATTTATCACTCAGTTCAAGCTGGACACGGAGGGCGGGTATTTCCGCGGTTCGGCGCGTTCCACTTTGGAGGAGTGCTTAAAAACTTCTCGGGAGGTTCTCCGCAGCGCCAAAGACCCGCAGAAGGTGAAAAACTCTCTAATGGCTTTGCAGACTGTTGCGGCTATATTCGAGCAGCATTTGGAAGCTGCTTAGCTTAAGGCCTCGAAAGCGCGTCTGGCAGCGGCCATCCCCTGCGTAATAACTTCTTCGGAATTGTGGAACGACAGCCGTAAATAGCCGTCCTGGAAAAATCCTGTGCCCGAAGCAGTGATCACACCCTCAGAATTCATCAAATAAGACGCTACGTCGTCCGAAGAGGCCAGCAATTCTCCCTGAGGTGTTTTCATGCCGATAGCATCTCGCACGTCCCAAAAAGAATAAAAAGCAGCAGGTGTCGGAAAAATGTTCACATGGGGAATATCCCGCGCGCCTTCATGAAGCAAATTACGCTTTTGTTCCAGGTCTCGCACCATTTCGTCGTCATAGTCGGCTGTAATTGCGGCTTGGGCAACACGCTGCATCGGAACCGCCGGCCCTGACGTGTAATGACTCTGAAGGCTGATGCACTGCTTTATTAAATCTGCGGGCCCAACTGTCCAACCCATTCGCAGTCCTCCAGTGCGGCGAAAATTCTTTGATAGTCCGTCAATCTGAACGAGCCAATCTTTTGTTTTGTCGTCGATTCTAGGCTCCGGATAGGACTCGCCGTCAAATACGATTCGCCAGTATAAGCGATCAATAACAAAATACATTTCGTGCTCAACGCAGATGTTGAGCAGCGTATCAATTTCCTGGGCCGAGTAAAGCTGCCCAGTGGGGTTGCATGGAGAATTGAGCAAAAACAAACGTGCGTGAGGACGCAGCTTGATGTTTCTCAAGAGATCCTCTGGTGTCACTTTTAGGAAATTCTTTTCCTTCTTCTCAAGCGGAAGCACCATGATTGGAGTGGTATAGGTGCAGTATGCAAGCGGAGCGTAGCTTACCCAAGGCGCTCCCTCCATAAGCATTACATCACCGGGGTTGCAGACTGCGAGGAATACATTGAAAATACTGGGCTTGGCGCCCGCAGTGATAATCACATTCTCGCGGCGATAGCTGCCCGCCTGTCCCAGCCAATTTAATACAGCGTCTCGCAGCTCCGGCAGTCCAGCCGGATCAGCATACATTGTATCCTGGTTTCTAAACGCATCCTCACCTGCCGCCCGCAGGTGCTCGGCTAAGTCGCCTTTAGTTTCCCCCAATCCGAAATCATACACGGGCAGTCCCTGCGACTCGCGCGAGCTGGCAATTTCTTTGAGCTGAAGAGTTAGTGAGGTTCTGATTTTTGCGAGCTTAGCCGAATTACGGCCGGCTGTGGATTCAGTGTACACTTTGTCTAATTAATCCTCCGCAATACCGAGAGCATAATTTAAAGCATCGCTCCAAATTCTACCCGCCGTCTTTACTGGCACATGCGCGTTAATCACGCCGTCAACTTTAATTTGCTTGCCTCCGACCTCACCGCTGCCGGTAACAGGAATTTCGAACTCTGCACAGACTGCTCTGACCTCATCCTCGTCTTCACGCGAACACGTAACCAGGAACCGGCCGGTTGTCTCTGCGAAGAGATACGCTTCGTGGGGCAGCGGCTGCCCTCGATCCTCTAAGGGCTCCAACGTTAGTTTTGCACCGATGGGCCGTTCACGCGATACACAGCATTCTGTCAGCGTAATCGCTAGGCCTCCAATAGAACAATCATGGGCTGATTTAAGTAAACGGCGCTGAATCAATTCACAAACCAACTCGCTAGCTTGCTTCTCCGTCGTGAAATTAATGTCGGGCAGCATACCTGCGATGCGCTTATGGTAATAATGGAGATACTCAGTGCAACCAACCTCATTACGAGTCTGACCGAGTAAAAGTATTCGATCTCCTTTGTTTTTAAAGTCGATCGAACAAGCATTTTTAACATCGCTGACTAGGCCAACCAGCGCTGCTACAGGAGCACCGAGAAAGTTGTTTGCATCAGACTTATTGTAGAGGCTTATACTGTCAGAAACCAACGGGATATCCCAGACACGACAAGCATCACTCAGACCGCGAGTAGCTTCAGAAAATTCGGAAACGTCCTTGTGATCGTTTGGATTTCCGTAATTAAAGCACTGAGCGGCGCAAATCGGATATGCACCCGTCGCGGCCAAATTACGCATTCCCTCAGCAACTGAGTGCACGGCTGCGAGGTAGGAGTCACGTATCCCATATAAACTAGCGCAGTCGACCGCAATCGCTATGCCCCGTTCCGGCCGATCGGCAGTCCGTTCTTCATGGCGCTTAATCCTAACTACAGCTGCATCGCCGCCGTTAGGAACGACGACATCACCGCTCAATCCCTGGTCGAAAGTTTTGATGATTGAACCGCGTGAGCAAAGATTAGGATCGGCAAGTAAATCGATCCAAACGTCTTCCAATACTCCAGCAACATCGCGATCGCGGCGAGTAACTTTTTTATTTCTTGCCTCCGTTGCCCCAAGCAGCTTACTCCAGTCATCCTTCTCATCTCGCCTAGGTCTGTTAAGCGAATCCGGAGTGTCGTCTTCTTCGTCATCAAAGGAGCGGTTTTTCAACATTGGCGGAAATTTTACTAAATCAAAATGCTTTTCGATCGTCTCGCCGGCAGCAAACGCGTATGGTATCACTGCAATTGCCTGGTGCCTCCAATGAAACTCTACATCATCGGTATCAACTAACTCGCCTATTTGCTGCGTGCGGTATCCAGCTTCGGAAAACAAGTCTGTAAGCTCACGGTAGCGATCTTTGGTCGCCAGCATCATGTAGCGATCTCCGGTCTCACTCAGCAAAATTTGATTCGGATTTGGCTCTTCAATCACGCAGGGTACGCGGTCAAGGTCAATTCTAACTCCGCTAGTCACAGCATTCGCCAAATCAAAAGGAGCCTTGCACAATCCGCCGTCGCCAATCGCCGTGACAAAATTGACCAAGCCGCGGCGCCCAGCTTCTCGAACTAGTTCACCTAGCTCATGGGAGAAATATGGATCGCTAAACTTTAAATGAAACTTCTTCTCAACAGTCTTTTCGCCTTTTTCCGTTTTTACCTGATGTTCCATCATCAGTCCGGCGTAATCTGTCTTTGCGCCAACACACAACACTGGACTTCCCAGTTCAGCTTGGGCCGGCTTCAGAATTTCCTCGTTGGGAACGAATCCAATTCCAACGGAACCAATTAACTCAGTCCCTTCGTACCTTGGGTGAAAGCCTAGGTCTCCGCCCACGATCGGGATTCCGATTCTGTTTGAATAGTCCGAGAGCCCGGCCAAGGTCTGTCTTAAGTGAAGCTGATTCTCTGACCGTTCCATCGGACCAAGACGGATGAAATTCAGATACGCGATCGGTTTCGCGCCGACTGTATTCAAGCGCTGAGTTACATTGGCAAGCGCCGACTGTGCGCCAAGATAAGGATCGTGAACGACATAATTATTATTGTGCTCAAAACTGATCGCAATCGCTTCGTCCAGGCCGATATCCACCACGCCGGCTAGAGTCCATGGAATTCGAATCACATGATGGCCTTGGCGGTATGCGGTCTGCAGCATCAAGGAGCTGCTTTTGTTGGAGCATTTTTCAGACCAAAGTATAGCGAATATGAGGCACTCATACTCGTTGGGCTCCCTTCCTACGCCTTGTAGAATCTTGCCCCACTCGTCCTCAGACAGCCCAAGCGACTTCGCATGAGCCTCGCTTACTGGAGGATACTTCTGTCTGCTTGGAACAACCCCGCCTGCCATAATCCTAGCTTCTTAGATAACTAGCTGTAATCACTACATTTAAATTTTCGATTTTTCTTATAGCTTATGTTGATTAAGTCTTCTGCGCTAGCTACACTTAACGCATCCATTTAGTGCTTGGATAGCCAATGTAATTAAGCTTATTGCGATTGCACAGGTCTTCTCAACCACTTAATTATTCTTTTCTTTTTTTATTCCTTTTTTCATAGGTTTTGCCCAGCAGCACACTAAGTGCTTGTGAAACTCTCTTTTCGGAGAAAGCAGAACTTATGATGAAGCCCCTTCTTGCTACTGTTCGAAACGCCGTATCTTCCTACGTCGACCTTACAATTAAAGAGCCAGTCCGAGCACTTTCCCATCAGGGCAAACAAGAAGGCAAACACCAATTGCCCACTCGCAGTTATTCAGTTTTAAAAACAATTTCCGAGCAGCGAAAAAACGTATCCCCGACTTGTGAGTTTATTGCCCCGGTCAGGAATATCCGAGCACATTATCTTGGAAGCATGGATACAGCTGCCAGCTACCGTAGAAAATTCGGCCAAGCTCATTGAGGACTAAACGCTTTTTTCTTTAACCCAAGTTAATTTGCTGAGGCGCACGCAGTTGGTACACGATTGCGTGCGCTTTACTTTTTCCAGCAATTTCTTTCATATACACGCCCATGGCACGAGCGTTTAAAGTCCCTAACTTCTATCGGTCTGACACCATTGCGCAGATAAAGCTGCTGCGGCGGACCCACGATCCAAAGCGGCGCGATTTTAGCCCGTCCGAACTCAATTTCGGACCGCTAGTGCTGCGAGTCGCTCGGCATTTTGGCTTTTGTTTTGGCGTCGAGAACGCGATTGAAATTGCTTATCGCGCCGTCGAGGAGAACCCCGGCAAACGGATCTTTCTGCTCAGCGAAATGATTCACAATCCAGACGTAAACGCCGACCTTGAGCAGCGCGGCGTTAAGTTCTTAATGAGTCCGGATGGAACTGAGCAAATTCCATTCGACTCGCTGAAACCTGACGATATCGTTATCGTCCCGGCATTCGGCACTACCGTCCAGCTGCAGGGACGATTATCAGCAATTGGAATCGATCCTTACTACTATGACACGACATGTCCGTTCGTGGAGAAAGTTTGGCGACGAGCAGAGGAACTAGGCCGAGATGGATTTACGGTTGTAGTCCACGGCAAACGCACGCACGAAGAGACTCGCGCTACCTTTTCTCATAGCGAGTGCGCAGCACCGACTCTAGTTATCCTCGACATGAGTGACGCGATATTTTTAGTTGATTATATATCCGGCACACGCAGCACCGCAGAGTTCTGGGACCGCTTTGCAAACGGTGTGTCTGATGGTTTTGATCCGCAAATACATTTGAAGCGTATTGGTGTTGTAAATCAAACCACAATGCTTGCTACCGAAACTCATGCAATCGCCGAAACAATTCGCAGCGGCATGCTAAAAAAATACGGAGCAGAACTGCTCAAAGAGCATTTTGCCGACACGCGAGACACACTCTGTTACGCGACAAACGAGAACCAGAACTCAACTAAGGATCTGATAAAGGCCGGCGCTGATATGGCAGTCGTGGTCGGAGGCTACAACAGTTCAAACACCTCTCATCTCGTCGAACTTTGCGAAGAATCAATGCCCACGTTCTATGTTAAGAACGCAGGTGAGATCATCAACGAACATCGTATTCGCCATTTCGATTTGCAGGCGAAGGACGTTATCGAGACAGAAGGTTGGCTGCCGCCCGCTACTACTGAAAATCCACTTATCGTGGCAATTACATCAGGTGCGAGCTGTCCGGATCGGACTGTCGATGATGTTATTACGCGCATCGCCGAACTAATTCCTGGGTGCCTTAACAGCTCCGTAGCTGTTGAAAACTACCGCAGCCGCCTGGAATCCACCCTCTCGATTCCTTAGTATTTTCAACCAGTTACGTGCGCAAGTGCCTTGGGTGCAACGCTTGCCTCAAATCAAATCATAACTCTTATAAGGGAATTTACTGTTCAGGATGCTCGAGGCGACTCAGGTTTCCTCGGAGGTGCAAAAATGAAACTGTGGCTTGCCGTTATTACGCTATGTGGACTTGGTGGGATGTGGCTCTATATCGACATCACAATGGACATGGACGACGAAGACCAAGTTAAGGCGTTTATCGAGTCTCGCGGAAAAGGACCAGTCCCAGCCAGCTGGCGTGGAGAGGTCGGCAAAGGAATTTAATCCGACCCCAACTCAGTCCAATCAGAACGTTAGTGCTTTGCGAGCGGATCGGCAACGGTCTGACCTGCTCTGACCTGTTCATCAAAAACTTTTAACTCTACCGCTCCCGGCTCAAACAGCAATATCACAGTCGAGCCCAGCCTAAACTCCCCTAACTTTTCTCCTGCTTCAATTGAACGTTCGGCATACGAGCGAGTAATCACAGACCGTCTATCGATAAAAATGGGAGGGTTTTGATTTGCTGTAATGTCGTCAAACTCAACAGAAATCGCACCCACGTTCGTGGCTCCAACCATCACCACAGCCACTCTCCCGATTTCAGAATCAAGATAAACTGCGATGCGCTCATTGCGCGGGAACAAATTTTCAATTCTGCTTACTGACCAATCGTTCACCGGCCACAAGCTTCCAGGAATATAGGTCAACTTGTCTATCCTTCCGGAAACTGGAGCATGAACACAATGGTAGTCCGGCGGGGCGAGATATATTGTCGCAAAGGAGCCACCTGCTGAGAATCTAGCTGCTTCGACGGGATCGTGCAGCAAGGCTTCTACTGTGTAATGCCGGCCTTTGGCTTGAATTAATTTCCCGTCAGTAATCAGACCGGCCTCGGTTATCCTCCCGTCGGACGGACTTACCACTCCCGTTCCTACTGGCCGAGCACCGGGCTTAAGCTCTCGCACAAAAAATGCGCCAAGCGACTGAAACGAACTAACATCGGCAGCTACTTCACTGCAATTAATATTGTAGCGTCGAATAAACCAGCGAATAACGGGGGGCACTAAGCAGCTCGGATGCTCCAGATGTGCCAGCCTGCCAATAAACCAGCTCAGCAAATTTCGAGGTAGGATTCGCAGCAGCTCCATCAACATAGTTTTCAGCTCCGCAAGGCACGACGGGAATTCTCATCGACCAACACTCGCCACTTATCATGCGCAACGACGTCGCGGTTCCAGCGTTCAGGAAATGATGACTCCAATTGCTGTCCTTCGAATTCGATCAACCTGCCAAGCTTCCTAGGTGTCAAACGATTAACTCGACGGGTCTGGCGCTCCTCAAAACAACGGTTGGGCGGAACTACTTTCCAGTGCTGGTACATCTGCACTTCTTCGCGTCGAATTTGGAACGGTCTGCCACTCAGTTCACATAGCAGAACAAGCTGTTGTTTGTCTGACTGCAAAACATCCTCGAGCGACGCTATCGGTTCACTATAACGACCCGCACCCGCCGAACCCAAGTCACCCAGCAGCTCGGACGGCTTGACCTCTTCATCACTCTCGTCCCACAACAGGTGAATTACTGAAGCTTGGACCTTTGTTACCGGCATATACTGTGCAGCAGCGGAATTGTTGTATGCGTAACTACTGAAAGCATAGGTAAAAAAGCAGCCCCACTGGGAAGTGGCCTCTAGAGCTGCTCTAATTTTCTTGACCGTCTCAACATAGGCTTGCTTGGTGTAGGGCTGATTCAATATGCAGTATTCAGCTCCGTTGAGACCTACGCAGCCAAAGCAGTTAGCAGATTCCGTGCAATCAATGCAGTAAGTCAAGTACCGCACGTTATTGAAACAGTTCAGGGAGTTGACGACATGATGCGCGTTTAGCCCTACGGACACGAACTGCGCGCAATTTCGCAGCTCCGCACCAAAGCCGCAGCCTTCGATGCATGTGTCGGCAGACACAAGCGAGCAGCACCCTATCAAATTTGCTGCGTGGTCACATTCAAAGCTGCCAAACACATCCCGACAGTCGTACAAATAGTTGCCGCTGATTGTTTCGGCCGGCTCCCCGTAAATGTGCGGTTCCGGATGATCCTTAGCGAAGGCTGAAAAGCGTTCTATTGCCGCGTCTAGGCCGTTTCGGGTGTTAAGCATCAAACTGCGGATAAACTCTTCATATTCGGATTGCGAGACTTGTTTGTTAAAAATGCAATACGATGCCCCAGAGAGGTTAACGCAAAATACGCAGTTGCGGCAGTCTTCGCAGCCGGAAAGAAACCAAGAATCACTGCAATAGGTGCAGTGCTCAGAGTAGCAAAGGTTCTGACAATATCTACAATTTATGCATTCTAGGCAGCCACTCGAATGGCGGAGAAACAGACTGTCACAGCAGTCGCTGCAGTCATACAGCGAATCAGAATACATACAGCGCTCGACTTCTACAGAATTTGATACAAGTACGCAGCGAGCAGCGCGATACGAGTTCTGAACGGCTACGCAGTCTTCGAGTTCGCAGCACGATACCGCCGGGCGAGGAACTGCTGCCCAAAGCCCATACAGCTGTTGAAAAAAAGAAACACTGAGGTCAAACGGCCTGCCGAAGGTTTTGGGGTCAAAGCGGCCGCACAGCTCGTCGCTAGATGCAGCGACTGGAAAAGGTATGCCGGAAGCGTAGCTGCTCAATACCCTTTCCTCTGTTTGGATTGAGGTGCGCCAGAAGTATTTGCCGGCATTTCTGAACGCAAGTAATCGGCGAATACGCTCCTCCGGCGAGACTGTGGGAGATGGAAGCTCAAAACGCCCGTAGGCATCCGCCTCCTGATCGGAGACGAGAAATGGTTGCTTCGTAATTTGGCAGCGATACTCGCTCGACGTCACCAGCTGAAATTCCTTTTCGAGAGAATTCTCAGTCGGATATTGTGCCGATTACGCGCCAAGGGCGCAAGGTGTTGAGCCGGGAATTCGCTATTATGCGAGCTTACTTAGTGGGCAAACAAGCGCAGGAGACGCGAGTCGGCTGAAGTACTTCCCATTTTTTGCCGGAATGTTTTGTCAAACGGTAGCGACACTCGTTCTTCGATTCGACAAACTTAAACGTGCCGCCCTTGAGGTTGTTAAAACTAACGCCCGTTAAGGTGTGCTCGTATCCTTCGCGCTCACATTTTCCACTGCATTGACTGGACGCAAACTCTTCATTTCCACTAAAGCGAAAAAGGACTTCACGAACAGCCTCTGACTTTACAAGCGCTTCAGCTTCGTTTAACGGCTCGCCGCAGCTTTTTTTCGCCTGCTTCTTCCACGCGTGCTTGCTGGTTACCCAGTGCTGATAGCCTTTCTGGTCATCGGTTAGAACACCCTTAAGGCTGGGAGTAATAAAATGATTGCCAACAACGCCCTGTGGCCAGCTGACAGGTTTCAAGCGCGCCCTAGGTGCGGCGCGGGTGGCCGCAGCCGAAATTGAAACTGTTTCGGGACTGACGGCTTGAGCACTAGACTCAACCTGCTCCTTCAAGTCCTGAACTGACGTAATAACTTTTGCGGTAGCCGGCTTCTGAGACTGATCCGGCTTTGGCACAATAAGCTTGGCATCCGCCTTTCCATCTAGTGCAAGTCTGGCACTAGCACGCCCGTCAAAATCGATTTGAGATAAGCCCTGAGCGAAGCACGGACTAGCTGTTAAGACTAAAAGTAGAAGGCTGTAATAAATTGTCTTCATCATCGTTATGTAACCCCAAAAAAACCCGCAGCATCGAACAAACTCCCCCTTCCTCCAACTAATCAGTCCGATCCGTGATATTGCTTCAAAAAATCTGAAAAATAATCGAGAAAGTCGTAAGTTGCTGCAATTACGACCTTAAATCAGGCTGTTCCGCGCAAGTGTCCAAGCAGCAAGCGGGCTTCGGAACTTAGATTTTCCTCTGGGACCGCGGCTAGCAGGGCTGATGCTCGAGCCTTGTCCCCCAGCGAAGCAGCTGCCGCAGCAGCCCGCTCTGCCGCTTCTGCTAGAAGCGCCCGAGGCACTCCGGGGCAACGCCGTCCAGTAGAGATGAACGCGATATACGCGTCCAAAGCAGCAGCGCTGCGATGCACAGCCGACGCAGCAAGGGCCTGCACCAGCTGTTCGTAAGCCTCAACTTCGCCCATAAAATCGGACTTGCCGCTAAGCACTTTCACAGCCTGACAAGACGCCAGCACAGCCCGTTTCAGTCGATGATTCAGCCCCTCAGAGCTCAGCAGCATCAGACTTATTTCAGCTCTAGCAAGCAGCACGTGACCACGGGACCAGTTCGGCACAGCAATCAACAAGCGCCTAAGCTGCACGCGACGCTCCGCATCAAGCTGGCGGCTCGAGACCGCACGATGGGCAGCTTGCCTCGCACGTCGCACTGCATCAGCCGCAGCGAAACGCAGTTCGCATCCCCCGACACCAAAAAACGAAGCGATTCTCACACCTTACCTACGCGGTCGCAGTCCATGCATCCCCAAAATTCCGGAACGAATAATAGTCACAGAATTTACCGAGTTATCCAAAATATTACCACCGGCAGAAATCTGCCGTTGGACTTGTTCGGTCTTTGAATTACTCGATTTACGTGTAGAACGACGACACGTTACCTCTGTCAGCCGCGAGCTGCCAGAGGGAGCTGTCGCAGCTTACAGGTTTTTGGTTGTCTCATTCAAAGTTGCATTGTGGTGCGCCTTTGAACGGGACAGCCGTGGTTTTGCTAGCCATGACGCAGAGACGGTGTTGTTCCTAATCCCTGAATCCTTCCAATAGGAGGAAAGCATGAGTAGTCCGGAGCTGCTGCTAAGGCAGATCCTTGCTGCTCCCCACCCCCCGTCGCATCCAAGACTCGCTGAGTTCGTCGCGCACGGCGCCTTTGCCGCGCAAGTCGTTCTTCGGACAGCCGGACAACCGTCGCACGAGACGTATCGGTTCGCTCTGTCAGCGATCTTGGCTCAGATTGGTACGCCTGCCTACGGTTTGCTGTGCGACGCGCTTCTCGCAGAGAAGGCGGAAATCGCGTCAGTCTGCGCCACGGCGCTAGGACTCAGCGGACTGCAGACGGCGCCGATAGTCACCCATTACCGCGGCTTGACGATGCACGAATTCGGCATCGTCACGATGTGGGGCCTCGGCTCCATGATGAACGCCGCCGCGAACGATCCCTCGTTCGCGCACATGGTGATGGAGACAATGCGGCGTTTCGGCGTTGCCGATCTTGCCAGCGCGATAACGCGGGGGATGTCGGTGGAAACGTTTCACCACGAGGTCGGACGCCGTTACGATCGGCGCGCGCTCGCGGGGAAGCAGTTTCAGTTGAACCGGCAGTTCGCGTTCTATGCCGAAGCTGCACTTTGGATCTGGGATAACCGGTCGCGATTCGCCTGCGGGATGACAACTCCCCACGGCGCAATCGGCGATCACGGTCTACCCCAGCAGATCCAGGTGCTCCACCAAACCGACACTCGACGGGCGGAACTGGTTCAGCATTGGCTGTACCGCCCCGAGGTGCTTGGCGACAAGGAGTACAAGCGGCTAGAGCGAGAGTGCAGCGGCAAGAGTCACGCAGAGTACATGAGGGTCTTCTGGGCTCTCGGCGCTCTGTGGGCACTGCGTCAACTGTCGAAGGACGTCGTCCGCGAGGCGAAGGACCTGAGATAGTTTAGGGGATGCAAGGATGGGGGATGCCGCTCGTTAGCGCAGCGCCTCCACAACCCATAACGGTTGCTGGTAGTGTTGAGCTGCGACGGACTCCCCCCGTATCTAAAAAAATCGGGGAATCATTTTCCAGGGAACCTTCTTCTTGTAGGCCTGATAATCGGGATCTTGCGAGAGATGGCGTTCTTCAGTCCATGCGCGTAGACCATAAACTGTCACAAGTGCGACTATCAGAAAAAAGTGCTTCTCCCCGAGAAACCAACTCGAAACTATCCATAGTCCAACTTTCGAGACATACGCCGGGTGACGAATATAAGCGTACGGCCCTGAGTCGACTGTTCCCCGATTGGTTAAGTTAGAGGCTTTCGGTCCAAGCGCAATCGTCGCCCAACAGTATATTCCCCAAAGCAGTGCTATCAACGTGAATGCTAGATAGCGCTCGAACTCGCTCGGCGATCCCCAATGTTCGTGCAGCGGCTTATCAAACGGGATAAACGTAAAAGTGTTAAAAGGCGGATAGCACATGATACAAACAACCCAGCCAAGCACCGTGGGCTCCACCGAACGAATCTGATTCTTCAGCTGAGGCAACTCAACCAAATAACCAAACGCAAATACGCTAACGTCGATGAGGATAAGGCCGGCAACGACGTAACGTTGTATAGAGAAAAATTCCCACTGAAAAGACCGGGTCAAATAACCTTGGTGAAAGATATCGTTAATCATCCAGCTAGAGAGCATCGGCACATAAAAAGCCTTTACCATCAGCGTCAGCACCGCAACCTTCGAATACTTTGACCAGAAAACTCCTTTCTTCGAGAGGCTTCCAAGCGACAGCACGGATGTCATTAAATGCCAGTATTTGTCCGTAGAGGGCTGTGGCTTAATAATCCAACGCAGTACAAAGAAGTTACCCAGCAGCATATAAGCATACAGCGGGTCAGCGACGTACTTTGCAAAGTAATCATAATTACCTCCGTCAAAATACATCCACTTCAATAACGTCTCCAGGACTAGAATTGCGTATCGTCCACCGGACGTTTCGCGAAGGTTCAGCGCGCCGACTTCTGCAAGAAGAGTGTCTGGCAGAATATGTGCAAAATAAAATATGCTGTACAAACTCGAGACAATAAATACGCTAAATGTCCAGCGCAAAGCAGCGATTTGAGTTTCGCTGAGTAGGTCTTCTTGTTTGGGGAAGCGCTTTCGCAGCAAGGCCGTCGCCAACAGCCCTACGAACGCCGCAAGCGGATAAAGCCAAGCTGGAATGACTGAATTCCTTTTCTCTACATCCTGTGTTGTCAGTCTAGCAGCGACGATTGCAGTCCCATGCGGCTTCACACCGTCTTTGGTTTGATACACCGCGTAATAAGGTGAATTAAGGGAAAATCCTTGAAGCTGATTGCTGAGTTCAAATACCGTCCCGTGCTGTGACTCAGTTTTATTACTAATTTGCACTCCCTGCGGTAAAACTAGCGAAAGCTCGTAGTCGCTTTGCCGAGGAACAAAGAACGAAGTAGTCCCGCGAACAACAATGTCCGAAATACTGCGCGTAACCGTCGGGGTGACTTTGTCCCTGTAATTGAAATAACCAGCATTGATTACTGAAACGGTTTTTCCGTCATTGTCGTACAACAACCGAGCAATTAGCGGATAGCTGCCGGCAACTGGAGGAAACTCGACTTTAAACTCAACTTTCCCCGATGCTCCTGGAGGGAGCGTTCCCTGCGGGCCGGAGTCATAAGTTTTGCCTGCGAGCTCCAGGGTAACGCGAGTTTTGGAAGTCGGATCTGACCCTGTATTGCGGTACGAGACGCGAACTGAGTCTTCCTGGGCAACCACGTTCATAGAAAACGCGATGTCACTGGCATGGCATTGTGGGACAAAAACCGACAAAAACAATATGCTTAACAGTGCTATTCTGCGCAGCATGCTGCCGTCTCCCCAGATGCCCGGTCGTACCATAAATGATGAATAATACTAATTACTTTTACCTCAATTCTACGCACCGCCGTCAAATCATCTTGTGGATCCGCTGCCTACAGCCATAACTGTTGAAAATCACTATACTTACAAACGAACCACCGCCGGCTTCGACGCATCAAAAATAGCAGACAGCTGCGCACAGTGACACAAGCAATGGAACCTGAAGCCAAGCCACAATTTGCTGCCGGAGTGTGGGTCGTAATCCCCGCCTATAACGAGGGTGCACAACTACCTTCAGTAGTACGCAGCGTTCTTCAACATGGCTACCAAGTAGTAGTTGTCGATGACGGTTCCGCGGAAGAAGCAAGCCTTAAGTTAAGCACAGCCAATGCTCACGTATGCCGGCATCTGGTCAACCTTGGGCAAGGAGCGGCCCTGCAAACCGGTATTCGCTATGCGCTTTCTGCGGGGGCAGATTACATAGTTACCTTCGACGCAGATGGCCAACACTGCGCAGATGAAATATCCCGTGTAGTAGAGCCGCTATTGGACGACAGCTGCGACATTGTGTTGGGCAGCCGTTTCATCGAAGGTGGGTCGGCAATTGGCATATCTACCTCCAAGAATTTTGTCCTGCGCTGTGCTATCATCTTCAGCAGACTTGCCTCAGGCCTACCGCTAACTGATACACACAATGGATTTCGTGCAATGAGTCGCAAAGCGGCATCTGCTATTTCGATTACTCAAAACGGCATGGCTCATGCGACTCAAATATTAACTGAAATTTCTCGCAACAAACTTCGCATGAAGGAAGTTCCTGTCACGATAACCTACACAGAATACTCGATACAAAAGGGGCAGCGGTTATCCAACGCGTTTAACATTGCTTGGGAATCAGTAATGGAGATGTTTAAAAAATGAGCAGCATCCAAATCATCCTGATCCTAGGCCTTTTTGGTTCGTTTCTGACTTATCTTAGTTTTTTTCGCTCTATTTTATTCGATCGTTTTGCGGCCTTGGTGGTGTTTTTACTGCTGTTTCTTGCCGTCTTATTTCCAGACTCAACAACAACCGTCGCCAACATGCTGGGAGTAGGCAGAGGGGTCGATTTAGTATTGTACCTCTTTGCAATTGGAACCCTATTTTGCATAATTCTGCTTTACACCCAGCTCAGCAAAACTAAGCAGGTTCAAACCGAGATTATCCGCTCGATTGCGATTAATACGGTGAAAAAGCCGGCTGGGGAAAAAAGGTAGTACAACCCTGAAACGCATGGAAGCGAATTGAGGCCCCCAATGCGGGAATGCCGAGTTCACATTATCATTGTCGCAGTCCTGTCGCTTGCGGCTGCTGCGTATCAAGTATACTACGTTCACCACCCGCTCGAATCTGTTTACGCCGATATGCGCGGCTATATCGAACGGGCTTGGGATTTAGTTGGCGCACCTTCGGTCGTACCCTACGAAAGGTTCTATCCGCCTGGGACTCATTATCTGTTCGCATTAGTTTTCGCAGTGTTTGGGTATTCTGCCGGGTTTGCCACCATCGCCCTACTCCAAATTCTATTCCTCACAGCTGCGAATGTTTTCTCGTATCAAATCGCGGTCCTGCTCTTTTCCAATAATCGAGCGGCTCTTGTTCTAGCTAGCGTCCTCAGCGTGTTTCTACCTAGAGTCGCACTAGTCAGTTTCTACGTTGCGGAGCCTTTGTTTCTTTTTCTCATAACATCTGGCCAGCTACTGCTGCTGCATGCGCTCACCAAGCAACCAAGTCGAACAGCCATATACGTCTCAGGCTTGCTATTTGGATTTGCAATTATCACTAAAGGCCAAGCCCTTGCGTTTACTGCTGGTGCCGTTGCAGTCATGCTTCTCCCTCGATTTAGACACGTGCGGCGCTTAAGTTTGTTATTCGTGTTTGGCGCTGCGCTGCCAGTGGTCAGTATCAGCGCGATAAACTCAAATATCGCCGGACGACCGATGCTCTCCGTTGCCGCCAACGATATGTTCAACTCGTATCTCGGTCAGTCACAGCGCCGCGGAATTGGCTGCTACGATGATAGCAGCAATACCTTCTACTTTTTTCATAATAATAATTCGTACTTTAATGAGCTATTGTCTGCTCCGATGGCAATCAGAGCATCGATTTTAGATCGCGACTACTTCCGACGTGCAACACTAAAACTATGGTCAGACCAGCCTTTAATTCAGTTGGTTCGAAGCCTCAACAACATCCGTGAACTGTTCCTGCCTGAGCTCTATTGGCCGCTGCGAGACGTGAAACAGCAAGAGAAGAGTGCGGCTTGGTCCGCGTGGATCTGGAGCTGGGTCTCTTTTATTTTGGGATCTTGGGGTCTTGCTTTGGCTGTTCGACGCGGCAGGTGGACGTGGCAAATTTGCTTCATCACCATACCCTTGCTGGGAATTGCCGCGATGGCCTTTGTTTCCATGGGCCAGCCTAGATACTTAGTTCCCTTTCAGTTTCACATTATGCTCCTGTCCATGCCGGTATTGTGTTCGTTTGATCTACTGTTAAGCACTCGACTCCGAGGAGCTCTCTCATGAACAGTAGATTTGCCGCTGCCGCAGAACTTGCAAGAAGCGAAGCGTTTGCCGCCGAGATTCTGCTCAACAACGGTCTGGACCAGGCAGCCGCGCAATCTTACAGACGCTGCGTAAGACTGTGCAGAATGCTCTTGAGATCCCACACACTGCCGGCCAATGAGAGCGAAAAGAGCCTTCAAGCCGGACTCCGCATTGCGTTTCCCCAGCCGACGATACCGCCTCGCCATAACGAACTCGACCATAAAAACTTTCGACGCGGATTATACGATGCTTACGCGATGCTGACTCAGCTAGCCGACGGCTTGAAGCGACGGAAGTGGATCGACCGGAGCAGCGCTTTGCGGGCACTCGCGGCAATACTAACTGTGGTCGTATTAGTCGGCTCTGCTCATATGCTGATTTTCACATCGCAGCACCGTGAAGACCCTCCAACTGTTGCGCAAGAGCATTTCTTCAATACCGGAATGGACGATCTGATGTCAGTCCTATTTCTTGGCAAAAACGGTGAACTGATTACGGAAGACCGCGGATTCTCGCTTCCGGAACGGTACGAGCTCTCCGTAAACGGATTCTATGTCCGTCCTGGCATCATTCAGCGCAATCCTTTGGCTGTTTCTCATTATATCACCGCCGATCACGATGGGAGTTTGCGTTTAAAATTTCCGCAAGGCTCACCACTGCAAGCTGTTTCAGTTTTTGCTTGGGGCGCTAACCGCTATTCGCGGGGCTCACTCATCGAGTCGGATGACTTTAGACAGATCTTATTGGCTGACAATTATGGACGTTGGATCAGAATCCCCCTAACGGAGAAAGAACGTCGCCAAGGATACAAAAAGGTAAATTTTACGACGCTAACAGCGGGAGGTGTCGCTGTTTCCGCGGTAGCGCTAAACGGGCTGAAGGATCCTGAATTATGATCGACAGCATAAGTCGCACAGTCGAATTTGCTCGCTCTGCCGCTGTGCTCCACCGCGCGGGTCTAGATAGCACTTCAAACCGGTATTGGCACACCGCTGCTCGCGAAATAAGCGGCGAAAGCGTCAACAGCAGCGGAAGCGGCCTGCAGTCAGATTCGATTCGCGCCGTCCCCGGTGCGGCAGAGTCTATCAGCAGACTTGCTCGGCCAAACGTTGAAATTGACCGGCGAGACAAACTGCAGCTGCTCGAAGTCCTTCGCCTTGCTCGGCGCGGCCAGGGCAGACTTGATCAGCAGAGCCACTTACTTTCGTATTACCGACCTCTCATCGCAGACCTACTTGCAGCGACTGCATTGGCGGCGCTGCTATATTTTGGCGCGGGCGAGATTAAGACCAGCTATTCGTTTTATTCCACACCTCCCACCCTGACGGATCAGCAGAATTACGAACAATTTTTGAATGATCGATCGGGTGGATTGGGCGAACTCCTTTATCACGCTGAGCTTGGTAAGGCCGGATTACAGGTAACTACGCGCAGCAGTGCCGCAGACGTATCTCTGTCTTTTGCGAATTTTAGTGCGAGCGACAACTGGCAGCGCCCGGTTAGTTGGGCTGTGCATGCGGCCGGCTCTGGCGAAATTTCGATTAAGTTTCCCCCCAACAGCGCCACTGCGGTTGCGCTGTTCATGACTGACGGAGATTCCTTCTGGCGGATGTCCAAAATTCAGTCGGGCAATATCACTCGGCTGGCAGACAGGCTGTATAACGGTCGCTGGCTCGTTTTTCCAGTCACTGCAGACGAACGCAAACAGGGAGCGAAAAGCCTGAGCTTCGAACAGTTTACTGGATCAACGATTGCGGTTTCAGCTTTAGCGGTATTTGGTAAATCGAGCTAAAATCTAGGCCCACTCAGCAGCTGAACTATTTCAGAATAGCCCTCTTCCTGGGCGTGCTTCAGAGCAGTCCAGCCACCTTCCTCCTCGACATCTACGTCCGCGTTGCTGTTTAGAAGCGCACGAACAATCTCGACATGGCCGCTGCCTGCAGCAAACATCAGTGCAGTCGAGTTGCGAGGGCCTCGTTCATTTACGTCTTCACCATCTTCAAGGAGTTTTTGGACGGCCGCGGTATGACCAATCGCAGCAGCCCTCATTAGCGGGGTCAAATATTTAGTTTTCTGTTTCATAGGGTTTGGCCCTCAATTCAGACGCAGTATTTGCAGCACCCACCCAGTGAGCTTTTACGTTACATTTAAGCCCAACAGACTTATTCTAGCCTATTGTATGGCGTTAACAAAGCTCGCGCGCTGTACGGCAATCACGCAAAGTTTGCACTCCGTAAAGCCATTCTAGGAAGCCGCCTTCCATCACCATTTGCAAGTTGCGCAAATCCTTAGGGCAATCGGCTGCACAAATTGGTACAAATTTGGCATTTACCAGCGATAATCCGCACGAGAGTCTTCAGCGTGATCTGCGCGCAACGCAGTAGTCAGACCGGGAAGGGTCAGCTGATTTGCCCCAAACTTAACCATCTTATCCAACAACGGCAGGACCTCACCTTGAGAGTCAATTCGATAGTCTGCAGCAGTAGAACCGTGGCCAACCTTGATACCGATACCCGGGCTGTCGATCGTTGAGAAAATATCTTCGTCAGTTTGATCGTCGCCAAAAGCGACGATTAAACGACGCCTGTGCTCGGCGTGATTCTCAAGGTACCAACGAACAAAAGTCCCTTTGTTAGCTCCGGCAGATCGGGCCTCCACCACTTTCCTGCCGGCAATAACGCTCACGGGCAAATTAGACAAAGCGAGTTCCAAATCATGCTTAAGCTTTCGCGCCTGGTAGGCTGCAAACTCTTTCGGTGATTTGCGGTAGTGCCAAGCGATGGCAAACTTCTTGCGCTCCACGAAACTCTCTGGAACCCGAGAAGCGTAGTCCGACATAACTTGCCTGGCTGCGCGATACCAACGACGCCGATCTCCGTGTGCCAGACGCTTCCACGTCCCCTCAGGTGAGTCAGCAAAAATCGCTCCGTGCTCCGCGGCAATTGAAACCGGAAGGCCCTGCAGCTGCTCAGTAAGAAATCCCTTGTCACGTCCGCTAACCACGACCATTTGGACGTGAGGCTGTTCGGCAATCTGCTTCAACATGTTTTTAGTGGCGGGCTTGAGAACAGCCTGTTCCGGCTGATCACAGATCGGAACCAATGTCCCGTCGTAGTCAACAAATACCAGTAGCTCTTTGTCTTTCAGCAGCGCCATCACATCCGACATTTTCGAACCACTTGGCGCCAATTGGGATAAATTAACTGTTCGCTCAGGCTTTGCTACCTTACTGCGCTTCGCCAAGCTCGACATGAACGAATCTGCCCAGTCAGTCGCGCTGTATGTATCTAGGTATCGCAGCATGCTTCTATGCCGCGTGACTCGCTCCGCCCGGTCCATCGTTAGACCCTGATAAACAGCCTCAGCGGTTTCGCGCAAATCCCATGGATTGGTTGGGATGATATGACTTAGCGTGGATATCGCACCAGCAAACTCACTTAGTACAACTACTCCAGGGTCACTCGGCCGCTGTGAAACAATATGCTCTAAGGCCACCAGATTCATGCCGTCGCGTTTGCTAGTCACCAAGAGCACATCAGAGAGCCTATACAACGCAAGAAGCTCTTCGAATTTCACGGACTGGAACATGTATTGAATTGGAACATACCCAGGCTGCGCAAACTGACCGTTTATTTCTCCGACAAGCTGCTCTATCTCCTGCCGCAGCTGACGGTACACCGGAACATTAGTCCGACTAGGAACGGTAATTTGCAGCATCCCTACTCTGCCGCGAAGCTCAGGGTGCGTTTCCAAAAGAGTCCTAAATGCTTCCAGCTTTAGCGGCAGCCCTTTGATGTAGTCGAGCCGATCGACTCCAAGAATTAATTTTTCGTAGGGGATCGAGCGCTGAAAGCGACGACGAGTGCGCCGAACCTCGGGCATCGCCGATTCACGCTTAAACTGCGCGACGTCTATGCTGACCGGGAATACTCCAAGGTGAGTTGTATGGTGCTCCCGTTCGATCGAGAGCATGCTCGATTCCACTCCGAGCATAACTTTAATTGTACTGCAAAAGTGGCGCAGATAAGAATAATCATGAAATCCCAAAAGATCCGCGCACAGCAGCGCGCGAAGGATTTCTTTGCGAACCGGGAGCTGACGAAAAACTTCAGAGCTCGGGAAAGGAATGTGAAGAAACAATCCCACCCGCAGCTTAGGATTTTGCGCCTTCAGCAGCCCCGGTACAAGGAGAAGATGAAAGTCATGAATCCAAACCAAGTCGCCCTCGCGGGCGGTCTTAAGGATTTCTTGCGCAAACTTGTGATTCACATCGACGTAGGCCTGCCAGCTCTCGTCTGAGAAATCGACCATCCCGCTCTCGTAATGCAGCAGCGGCCACAGCACGTCGTTACACATGCCGTTATAGTAAAGCGAATAGATTTCGGGTTCGATAAAAACGGCTTGAAAGGACTGACCGTTTGAGGGGCGCACTTCCGGTTGCGCAGCCCAGGTTTTCGCGTCCAAACCCTCCGGGGCGCTTCCTACCCAAACTTTCTCGACGTCGCTGCGAATTCCACTAATTGCGGTAACCAGACCGCCTGAACTACGGTTAAGTTTCTTCTCAGACCGATCCCAGCTAAATGGGAGTCGGTTGCTGGCAATGATCCATTTTGAGGATGATTCCAAACCTTCCCTTAAGATTTTTAGCGCGCTAATTCGGTTTTACACACGAAGCAGTGATACTATCACAGATGAAGTTAGTAAGAAAAAACGGCAGATTTGCATTCTAAGTAACTGAAGTTAAGCGATAAATGCTCAACTCGAATTACTGCACTTCACGGATTCGGATAAATCTCTTCTCCTAAGCGTCGTCTGCTCTTCCATTTCACCGCGCCTTTCGTATAGGTAATCTCCGTTCAGAGCGAATTAAGGGTGTAACTTGGATTCCTGTGCCGTAAATTCAGTCAGTGCTGAGAGGCCGCTGCGCTGGCTGCTAGCTATTCGCTGGCTCAGTGCTGGCGTTCAGCTTGCACTGCTTGCCGCGGCTTATTTTATCCCGCTCGATGTTTCAGCGCCGCGGCTGCTGATGCTAGGAGTGTTAATTCTTTTTTCAAACACGGTTGCTGCCTTCTCTCTGCGAAACAGCTCTCTTCCTGTTCCTAACTTTCTTGGATTTTTCCTTCTTGCGGACACATTAGTAATTACGCTCCTACTTACCTGGACCGGAGGACCTTACAACCCGTTCACTATCCTGTATCTTGTACAGATCTCACTCGCCGCCGTCGCGCTCAAGCCTCTCTGGGCCTGGCTGCTGACGATATTCTCTTCAATCGGATTTTACTCCTTGTTTATCCTTGCGGCACCGGTGTCTTCACATTCGATGCATCACGACGACCCGTTTTCACTGCATTTGTATGGAATGCTGATAGCTTTTGTATTCACCGCAGCGCTAGTTTCGTTTATGCTCTCTAAACTTTCTTCGGCACTGCTTCGCAGCGAACGTGCGCTTAGCGAAATGCGGCTTCAGAAATTGAACGAGCAGCGTCTCGCCTCCCTCGCCACCCTCGCGGCAGGTGCTGCTCACGAATTGAGCACTCCGCTGACCACGATTGCCGTTACCAAAAGTGAAATCAGCGACTTACTCGAACGTGCTCCAGCTCCCACAATTGAGCTGCGGCGAGCCGCTCGCACCATTGGCGATCAAGTTCAGCGGTGCAAGTCCATCCTCGCAAACATGGCAGGACGCAGCGGAGCCGTTCGGGGTGAGGCGCCTGAGCTGGTTCGAGTCGTAGACTGCATCGAGGACGCAGCAGCGCAGCTTAGAAACCGCCGCTCGACGAAACTTAACATCACAGTCGATTCCCGTGACTCAAAAATATCGGTCATTCAGGAGTCTCTGCGGCAAGTTCTGACTTCGCTCCTGCAAAACGCAGTTGATGCCTCAAGCGCCGCCGGCTCAATCGACATTACAGCCAAACGCATTGACGAGCAGATAGTGGTTACAGTCAAAGATCGCGGGCACGGGATGAGTTCGGAGCTGCTGGCTGTAGCAAAGGAGCCCTTTTTTACTACTAAGCCTGTTGGAAGCGGCATGGGCCTGGGTCTGTTTCTCGCCGATTTATATGCACGGCAGTTTGGCGGCGAGTTATCAATTGATTCTGCACCTGGAGTCGGAACCACCGCTACCCTAAAGCTGCCGGTCAAAACCGGATTGGAGGAACTCGCCGCCAATGCTTAACGAAGCTGCTTCCGCCGACAATAAGATACTGGTCATTGACGACGACACAGAGCTGCGCGAAGCATTGACTCGTTCGCTTTCCCTGCGAGGATTTAAAGTATTCGAGGCCGCGGACTCGGAGTCTGCTTTGTTATGTGCTGAAGCTAATCGACCCGGTCGAGTTGTGCTTGATCTTGTTATAGGCATTGAGAAAGGTATCGATTTAATCAACCCTCTAAAGGAATTACTGCCAGAAGCTAAAGTTGTTGTGCTTACTGGATACGGAACTGTTCGTACAGCAGTTCAAGCAATGCAGCTCGGTGCAGATAATTATCTATCTAAACCGGTTGAAGTAGACGAACTCCTTCTCGCCTTCGAAGCGACCGAGGCTGCGAAGGAAACCTGCGCTTCCAGCTCCTTCCCTACTCTAGACGAGGTCGAGCGAGAGCATCTTCAGAAAGTTCTTTACGAATACCAAGGCAATATCACTCAAGCCGCAAAAGCGCTGAGAATGCATCGTCGGTCGCTGCAAAGAAAGCTGCAAAAATTAGCGTAGATCAGCAGAAAAATGCGGAAGACCGTGCACCGATAAACGGGGCCGTCACGAGGACGACAGTCAACCACATTGCCCTGATGGCGGCGGGCAGTGCGCGGATTTTACTCACGCGCACTTGAATGCCCGCCTCCAGTTGTTCGCTCGCTCGGGACGCAGCGTACGTCGTGCGTGAGGCGGCAGCACATGCTTCCCGGATTCAATTTTGTCTTTCTGAATCCGGGTGTGCAGCTGCTTCAGCTCATGTTCATCTACGTCAAACAGACTGCGCAGCTGAGCCATCTCACCGAGGTGAGCGACCTTGCCGACAGCACTGTCAACGCCTGCCTCAAGCTTGGCCCGGAGAGCTTCCGTTCCGAACGTGAAGGCCAGCACCAGCGGACGATAGTTCATCTTGCCGTCGGGATCCTTCCTACGCTGCTTCTTGGAGCGCAGGTCAAGCGGTTCGATCGACGGGTTGAAGAACCAGAGGAACGCTGTGATGAGCAGAGCAAAGAACATCGGCCCGCATACCATGATAGTGAACATGATGTGGCCGGTGTGCACGAGCGCGAACGTCGAGAGCAGGAGGACCACCAGGGAGGTGAGCCACCAGTTTCTCTTGCTGCGCGATCCAAACATCGGACCCCGTCGCTTGAACTTGCAGGTGCGCAGCACCAGCGAAATCCAGAGCACCGGGAACACGATCACAGCGATCACCAGAGCAGCCCAGGGGTTACCGAGCCACTTGGAGATCAGAACGAGCAATGCGCCGTTGAAGAGACCAAAGAACGCGAGCAGGAAAGGCTGAGCCAGTCCAGCGAGCAGTCCGATGGTTTCCAGCGCTGCAATCTGGGCGCGGTAGCGTCCAGGCTGCACGATCTTGAGACGGCCTTTCGGTCCGTTCCACTTGCCATCAGGCCCGATAGTCCGCTTTTGACGCGGAACTTTTCGAGACCCGAACAGCACGCGGTATCCAGCATTCATCGCTTTCCACATGTCGAGTCTCCTTCTATCGGGGTTTGTGTGTGAGGGGTCTACTGCTCAAAGCGCTCAGCTGCCTAAGAGCCTTGAGCAATAGACCCAAAAAAACCTGCACCGCACGGTCTTCCTTTCAAAGGCTCGAGCCTTAGAAAGGAGTTGCGGCGCGCCTTCTACCGTAAACTAGAAATTTGAGAGAACACGGGAGTTCCCGGTGTGATAGTACGTTATGAGCAAACGACGACTATTGGTGACCGAAAAAGCCCACTCACAGTGGAGGCTAACACACCGATACTAAATCAGAATTTAAAGCGGCAGATTCTTTTGCGACTTAAATAAGGGAAGAAAAAAGGAACCGTTTCATAGGCAGCAATAGAAAAAGGCCTATTGGCCAACATCAGAGGTGTACGGAGCGCCTGGGGTGTCTGAGTACTATTACAACGCTGAAACGGTTCCTGAACACTGATCGACGAATGTGATGACTGACAAGAGTTATTGGAACACTTAAGTGTTCGTTTATATAAATAGTTTTTGAATAAATCTGGTTTTACCAGGCTCGGAACTTCTGCACCTCTCTTTGCAGGACCGAATAACTACATCCACTGGCTATTGTGACGTCGATTAGGAAAAGATTGATGAAAAAAAGACCGAAGCCGCGCTTAATCAAGTCACCGACTAAATTACAAATTTATCTCAAGGCTAAACTAGAGAAGCTAGTTTTCGTTCAGCAGCAGCAGCGCCAGCTCAGTTTGAGCATTCGCCTGAGAGAGCACCGCTACACCGGCCTGCTGCAGGATTGAATTTCTCGTAAGCTGAGCAGCTTCGTCCGCTACGTCCACATCCACGATTCTTGACTTGGCGCTGTCTAGCTCAAGATTTCGCTGACCGAGCACACTGTGCGCAGTCTCGAGTCGGCTCAACCCTGCACCAATTGTTCCCTGGATACCGGCCAGCTGAGCACGGTTCTGTTCTAAGACGTCCAGAGTTTGCCTAGCTTCAAATGCACTCGTAATCGAGAACGCTCCGAACCCGACGAGAGCAGATCTTAACGCACCCAATTCTGTCTGAATCACTCCCACTGCCCCGTCACCTGTATCGATTGCAATGCTAGAGTTGGTCTGCTTGGTGTCAAAATACTGAATATCAAAGACTCCGCCATTGTCCGCCACGATGCTCCCGTCAGCGGAGATAAAACTGGCTATTTTTAGTTGGGAGGTTTGATAATTCGTAATTTGCGTCACGGTATCAAGGTCGATATCATAGCGAAACAGTTGCCGCGATCCTGTCGCGTTTTCACCTACAAGATCTTCCGAAGTAATAAATAATAAAGTTTGCCCGTCGGCAGATGATTGCAGACTGGCAAATCTGTTCGCTCCGGAAAGCGTTAGCAACGTCTCATATTTGTCTGTCACGCTGTTATATTGATACAGTGCATGATTTCCACCTGCATCCAAGTCTGTGACACTCTCAGTCGTTGCAAAATATACCTGTCCGTCATTTGAAACTACGCCACCGGTGTAAGCAGCACCAGCGCCTGCATCAGTTATTTGCTCGAATATGCCGCTACCGGTACGAATGTCCGCAAAGAAGATTTCAACTCCAGCATCGGGGTTAGAACCAACTAGGTCATCGCGAGATTGGACGGTCAGATAATCTCCGTTCGCACTCAATTT
>JAGRAN010000022.1 GCA_020434585.1 Bdellovibrionales bacterium | reverse complement strand
ACGTACTCACTCGCTATCACAAGCTTTTCGGCGAAGAGACATACTTCTTAACCGGCACCGACGAGCACGGCCAAAAAGTGCAGTCGGCAGCAGAAGCCCGCGGACTAGACCCTCAGGTCCACGTCGATGAACTCGTCGAGCGCTTTCGCGAAATCTGGAAAGAATTGGAAATCGACTACGATTTCTTCATTCGCACCACAATGCCGTTTCACAAGAAGGTCGTGCAGGACTGTCTCCAAACGCTCTTCGACAAAGGCGAAATCTACGAAGACTCGTACGAAGGCTGGTACTCGGTCAGTGAGGAAATGTTCTACTCCGAGCGTGAACTTGTCGATGGCAAAAGTCCGCTTGGGAAAGAAGTCAAAAAGATCACCGAAAAGAACTACTTCTTTAAAATGTCCAAGTATCAGGACCAGCTCCTGAAACACATAGAGGACAACCCGCAGTTCATTCAGCCCGACACCAAGAAAAATGAAGTTCTAGGGTTTCTCTCCAAGCCGCTGACCGACCTGTGCATCAGCCGCCCAAAGAGCCGCTTGGCCTGGGGCGTTGAGCTTCCGTTTGACAAGGACTACGTAACCTACGTTTGGTTCGACGCTCTGCTTAACTACGTTACTGCCCTCGGCTACGGACAAGGTGAAGAAAAGGAAGAGCTGTTTAATCAGTTCTGGCAGGACGCAATTCACCTAATCGGCAAAGACATTCTGACTACCCACAGCGTCTACTGGCCGACCATGCTGATGGCGCTCGAAATCCCCCTACCGAAGCAAATTTTCGCCCACGGCTGGTGGCTAAACGAAGACGACGCCAAAATGAGCAAATCTGAAGGCAAAGTAGTCAGCCCGCTCGATATGAAAGACATCGTCGGCGTCGACGGACTGCGCTACTTCCTCTCGCGCGAGATTTATCTCGGCAATGACGCGAAGTTCTCAAAAGCCCTGGTCGTCTCCAAACTTAACGCCGAACTGGCAAACAACCTCGGCAACTTGATGAGCAGGACAGTGAAACTTGCCTGCAAAAATTTCGACGGCGTTCCGCCAAGCAGTGCAAAAGACCCAAGAACCAGCGCATTAGTGGAACTAGCACTCGGAACTCCGCGCAAGGTTCGCGAAGAGATCATCGCAATGTCTCCAAACACCGCAATCGGTCACATAGTCGACCTGCTCGATGCGACGAACAAATATCTCGATGCGCTTGCACCGTGGAAAGCAGTTAAAGAAGACAAAGACAGCGCCGCTGAGAGTCTCTATGCAGCACTTGAAGTGCTGCGCATTTCGGCAATTCTGCTTTCGCCGGTAATGCCGCTAAAAATGGCGGAGCTGCTTGAGCGGCTCGGCGCTTCAGACACAAATATTTCCGCCGCAGAAACCTGGGGCGTTCTCGAGGCCGGCTCTGCGCTGACAGCGGGCGACCCGCTGTTCCCCCGCGCCGAACTGCCAAGTTAAGTGGCTGAATTTTAAGCGCTTGTTGCATTATGCAATCTTAAGTTATATAGTGCGTAATTGGGCATAAATTCCGCTTCGCCGCTCTTTCACATTTCCAGTATGAGCTGATTCTAAGCGTCCCCAACGAGTGCAGCCGCAGTCGTCGGGGGCAGCAGCAACAAATAAGGATTTTTACTCTCAGCTGAGTTTCGCGTCTCGCGCCGCTGCAGTTTTCTGCTTCAGAGAGCTGCGGTGGCGTGAGGAGCGGTTCCTCAATAATTCAGCCAATTCCCGGGCAGAGTATGCACGGGATTCATCCCTCAACGATGGAGAGTCCACATGATCATCCGCGTTCCAGTAAAACGCACTTCTACGTGGGGCTACCAATACGGCTCCGAGAAGTCGCTCGATGGAGTCGCCCGTCTCTACACGACACATCCGCAGTTCGTTCGCCTCGTGCGAATCGAGCCGCATGTCGACGACGGTCTGACTACCGAGTACGCCCTGCTCGACATCGACCCCGAGTTCCCCGAGAGCGAAGGGTTCGTCGCGGCGCAGTGGCACAGCACGTCTCAGATCATCGCCTGTGGCGGTGGTGACGGCACCATGGACTTCGGGATGTTCACAACGCGCCAAGTTACCCACGAGGTCGTGTGCGCGTTCGGCAATCCCGAGTGTCTCGAAGGTCGTGACTTCCAGACGGCCTTCTACGCCTGGCTCGAGTACGTCGAACCCGATGCCCTGCGATTCCTCCAGACGTCCCCCAGGACTTCTCGGCGGATCTCGCTCGCCTCGTGGTTGCGTCAGTGGCACTGGTGGACCGTGCTCGCCTACTACCTGCGCTTGCGCGGTACGGCGATCGGCAAGATCGGTGAGCGCGTGCGAGGCAAGCTCGACGAGCGCACCTACGGTCTCGTGTGCATCGACCACCTCGCCCCGGTTCGCATCGCCCAGGCACTCGGCTTCACGCCTGTGCTGGGAGAACCGGAGCCCTGGGAAGGTCTGCTCGACTGTCAGGAAGTACCCAGGCCGGTCGGATGATCAGTCTGTCAGGACCCTGTCACGGTTCGTTGGAGAGAATTCGCTTCTTTCCCAGTACGGTTGGTAACACTTGCTGCTGCCACCTACTGATTATTTTGCAGCTTTTTCTTCGGCAAGTTTTTTCATTTCATCGAGGTAGGCGCGGCAAAAGCCGTTTTCCGGCTCGAGTTCGATGCACCTATCAAAGGACTGGCGGCTTTTTTCCATTTCGCCGGTGCGGAAGTACACAAACCCGAGCTGGGCATGAGCGGAAGCCTTGTCCGGAAAGCGCTTCACTAGCTCAATCGACATGTCTTTGCCCTTTTGCTTGTACTGCTCTTCGTCGACGCCGGCATTGTGCGCAGTAAAGCCTGCAAGAAACATCGTCGTCGCCATGTCGAGCTGAACTTCGTAGTCATCTTTGTGAATTTCGCCGTAGTCGAGCATCAGCTCAATCGACTGCTCAACGACTTCCCTAAGCATGTCTTCATTCATGCCTTTGGGATCGAACTTTCGCACCATCTCCATTTGACGTTCAATTAGCTGGCGCTGTGCTGGGGCGGCTTGGTCCCGCGACTCTTGGAGTTTTGCAAGCAATTCAGTATTGGTCACGCCGCCTGGATAGACAATTTCCTTCTGCTGCTCATCACCCTGCTTCGGGTCTTTGTTTGGATCGGGGAAGGGGTCGACATGCTGGTCTGGTTTTTGATCGGGCGGAAGAACCGTCGACGGATGATCTTTGGCGGCCGTTTCGGTTTTGGTCTTGGGTTTGCAGGCGATCAGCAGCGCCAACAAGCAAAATAATGCAACTAACGGTAGTTTGCGTTGAGCTGTCACGAAACACTCACTTCATAAACAATCGCTAATATTTCTGATGTTTCAACGATTCGCAGGCTATCGTCCCAAGGAACGCGCACGCCGATTTCCTTCGGGATCAACACTAGCGCACCCAGCGGGACTCCGCTGATGTTTGCTTCCTCATCGGTCTCGTCGTCTAGGGCGATTGCTACTTCGAGCACTTCACCAAGAAAACTTTCTTCCTGGTGCTCGCGCGAGCCTTCCGGAAGATACAAACCTGAATCGGTTGTGTCGTCGTCTTTACGAATCTTCACGAGCACGCGCATCCCCAAGGGGCTAATCTTGCGCAGCGGCTTAGTGCCTCCCCGAGTAGCATTCGAGTTTCGAGAGTACATCTCTGGTCCCTCCTGATTATCCTTGCTTGAATGCTTAGAACTCTTCACTTTCTCAGAACTCATTTAATCACTCTACAGTCACACTCTTGGCCAAGTTGCGCGGCTGGTCGACGTCAGTGCCGCGGTAAACTGCCACATGATAAGCCAGAAGCTGCAGCGGAACTGTCAGCGCCATCGGCAGCATCAGCGGAGCTGTTGGCCCGACTTCGACTACTTCCCAGGCGACTTCACGCAGTTCCGCGTCAGCAACATCGGTAATCGCGATAATTCTGCCGCCGCGCGATTCAACTTCGCGCAGGTTCGACATGACCTTTTCGTAGTTCACTCCGTCGCGGCCCATCGCAACAACGACCGGAGTTTCCTCGTCGATCAGGGCAATCGGTCCGTGCTTCATTTCCCCGGCGGGGTAGCCTTCGGCGTGAAGATATGAAATTTCCTTCAGCTTAAGTGCCCCCTCGAGTGCAATCGGATACAGAATGCCGCGGCCCAGATACAACCAATCAGAGCTGCGGCCGTATTTCTTGGCGATTTTTTCGATTGGGCGATCAAGGGTTAACGCCGAAGTAATCACCGACGGCAGGTGCACTAAGTCTTGCAGGGCTTCTGCTACTTCTTCGCTGTTTAGGGCTTTACGTGAAATCGCAAGCTGCAGCGCAAGCAGATATGCAGCGGTAAGCTGGGTCACGAAAGCTTTCGTCGAGGCAACGCTAATTTCCGGTCCGGCGTGCGTATACAGCACACTGCCAACTTCGCGCGAAATCGTCGACCCGACTACGTTACAAATCGCTAGTGTCTTCGAGCCGCATTCCTTAGCCAGTCTAAGCGAACCCAATGTGTCGGCCGTCTCTCCGGACTGACTGATCACAATAAACAGTGTTTTATCGTCAACGAGCGGGGTGCGATAGCGGAACTCGGAGCCATAGTCGACTTCCACCGGAAGCTTCGCCAGACGTTCGATATAAAACTTCGCTACCAGCCCGGCATGCCAAGCAGTGCCACAAGCAACAATCGTAACTTTATTGAATGAGGCGTAATCTGAATCGCTCAGCACCACATCATCCAGGAAAACTGTCCCGGCGCGTTGGTCGATTCGTCCGCGAAAGGTGTCCGTCACAACCTGGGGCTGTTCGTGAATCTCTTTCAACATAAAATGGCGAAAGCCGCCTTTTTCTGCGGTGATGGGATCCCAGGTAATAGTGGTCGGCTCACGCTCCAGCGCCTGCCCGTCCTTCTCGAGCAGCACTTCGTCCGGAGTTATTTCAGCAATTTCATCGTCTTCGACGATCATCATCTTGCGGGTGTGATCGAGCAGAGCGGGAATGTCCGAGGCGATGTAGTTTTCGCCTTCGCCGATGCCGATAATTACCGGGGTGGCGTTGCGGGCGATTACGATGCGGTCTGGCTGCTCCTTGGAAATAACAACGAGCGCATAGCTGCCTTGGAGTTCCTTGAGCGCGTCGCGAACTGCGTCACGCAGGTTGCCGGTTTTGGTGAAATAGCTGTTAATCAAATGGGCGGCTATCTCAGTGTCTGTTTCGGAAGCAAAGCGGCAGCCTTCCTTTTGCAGGCGTTCGCGCAGTTCAACGTAGTTTTCGATGATGCCGTTATGAACTACGCAAACGTTGCCCGCTACGTGCGGGTGGGCGTTCGTCTCGGATGGGCGGCCGTGAGTTGCCCAGCGGGTGTGTCCGATGCCGACGCGCGGGACGGAGCCGTTTTCCGCGGGAGCAGGTCGCGACTTTAGGCTTTCTTTTAAGTTCGCTAGCTTGCCTTTGCTGCGATAGACGTCGAACTCGCCGCCAACGCACGACGCAACACCAGCTGAGTCATACCCGCGGTATTCGAGTTTTTCCAAGCCGCCGATTAGAATCGGAACCGCATCGCGAGGCCCAACATAACCAACAATTCCGCACATAGTTCGCTCTAGTCCTTACTGTGTTCCCTGCGCTTACGCAGCGCGTATTCCTCAACGTTATTCTGTCTAGCTCGCGCAACCCCAAGGGCGTCTTTTGGAACGTCTTTGGTAATCGTCGACCCTGCCCCGACAATCGCTCCATCGCTGATTGTTACTGGGGCAACCAGAGCCGTGTTGCTGCCGATGAAAACATCTGTACCGATATTGGTTACGTGCTTATTGTAGCCGTCATAGTTGCAGGTAATCGTGCCCGCGCCTATGTTTGTTTTGGGTCCAACCCGGGCATCGCCGATATAAGACAAATGGTTAGCTTTCGCGCCTGCCCCGAATTCAGCCTTTTTGGTTTCAACAAAATTACCCAAACGAACCTCGGCTCCCAACTTCGTCTGCGGCCGGACTCTGGCAAACGGTCCGATCATACAGCGCGGGCCGACCTCAGCCTGCTCTAAGTGGGATGAGAATTTGACGTGGGCGCCTTCTGAAATATTGCAGCTTTGAATGGTGCTGTGAGCCTCAACGCAAACCCCTGCGCCAAGCACGCAGCGGCCGGAAATAGACACCCCCGGGCCAATAAGGCAGTCGCGGCCCAGCTCGACGTCTTCGTCAATGTAGGCGGTGCGAAAATCTTCGAACGTAACACCTTCGTCCATCCAGTGCTTGTTGATTTCGTGGCGTCGCACCACCTCGAGCAGCGCCAGCTCGTAGCGCGAGTTCGCGCCAGCAACGTGGCTAGAATGTTCGCACACTGCTCCTCGAACGCTGCGGCCCTGCTTTACGGCAGCTCCCACAATATCAGTCAGGTAAATCTCGCCTTGAGCATTGTTGCTGCCGAGCTTGGGAAGCACTTCCCGCAGAAAGCTCTGCTTGGCTAAATAGACCGAGGAATTGATTTCATTAATTGAGCGCTGGGAGTCAGAGCAGTCCCGATCCTCGACAATCGCTTTAACCGAGCCGTCGTTGGCGCGCTCAATTCGGCCAAAACCGTAGGGATTTTCGACAACACTGGTCAACACCGAAACTACTGCTTCACGATTGTGCAGCAGCGGCTCGTAGGTTGCTTCGCGCAGCAGCGGAGTGTCTCCAGGAATAATCAGTACGTCTTCGACTTCCGGGTCCAGGTCGTCAAAAGCCATCAGTACGGCATGGCCAGTTCCATTCTGCTCGGACTGAACAGCGATGCGCATTTCAGCTGACCCAAAGTCAACTGACTCAAGATGATCACGCACAAGTGCTTCACCGTGACCCGCGACGATAGTTATGCGCTTAGGTGAAAGACCGCGAACCGATCGAATTGCCCGCTCAAGCAGAGTCAGCCCGCAAAGCTTGTGTAAAACTTTTGGCAGATCGGATTTCATGCGCTTGCCTTTGCCCGCGGCAAGCACCACGACCTGGAGGTTTTCGGTGTTTGTGTGCATCTAGTTTCAGAGCCCTTCAGCAGTCTAAATCATTCCCCTGGCAACAAGGAGCCCTAACCTACACTAAGTTTCTTATTAATTCCACCAGGTTACAGATTAATTCAGGCCTCAACCTTATCGGCTTAGCTGCCGATAACCTACTATACTTCCTATCTCTTTCCGGGAGTAATACCGGCGGCCATGGGGGTCGCGGTGTGCACGGGCCTGCGCTTAATGTTGAAGAAAAGCGAGAACGGACAGCCGAAAAGGCAGCTTAATGTCGAGATGGATCGTCTCGAAATTAAGATAAAAGAGCTCTCCATTTTATTCGAACAGCACTTCCTCGAACTCCTGCCGTTTGCGCCGGACAAGGAACACAAAGAGCTGAAAGCAATGATTCGGCAACTGATGTCAGCGCCGTTTCACAACTCACAAACTCGTTTTCGCCTGCGCCAGGTCGTCCAGCGTTATCAAACGTACAACACCTACTGGACCCGAGTCCTAAAACAAAAGGAGGACGGGACCTATTCAAAAGACAAGTTCAAGGCTGAAGTCCGCGAGAAAGCAAACCTCGATGACCAGCTAAAAGACAGCAAGAAGAGCTTGGCAGAAAACGGAATTCAGCAGCTTTATAATTCCTACGAGCAGGCGCTGAAGCGCACCGGAGCCAATACCGGTGGAATGGATTTTGATGATTTCAAGAAAAAGCTCGTAAAACGGGCCAAAGATCTGAAAAAGAAACACGGCTCAAAGAAGATTCACTACAAGGTTGTCGTCAAAAACGGCAAAGCGGTGATCAAAGCCTCAACCCGCGACTAGTCACGCCGAGGCTTTCCCCTGGCCTTAAATTGGCTATAATCCCTACATGGCAAGGCAATTAGCAACTTTAGGCGGTGGATGCTTCTGGTGTCTGGAAGCTGTGTTTCAGCAGCTGAAAGGAGTCGAGAGTGTAACTTCCGGCTACTGCGGTGGCGCGAGAGAGAACCCGACCTACAACCAGGTCTGCGGCGGCGATACCGGCCACGCGGAAGTAATACAAATTGCGTTTGATGACGAGGTTATTTCCTTCGAGAATCTGCTGCGCGTCTTCTTCCACATCCACGATCCAACAACACTCAACCG
>JAGRAN010000021.1 GCA_020434585.1 Bdellovibrionales bacterium | reverse complement strand
GCACTGATGCTTGCCCCTTTTGCGATTAAGCGGGTCGGCTGGCGGGCTGAACTTGCTACAAATCGGCACAGTCTTTGGGGCAGGGGAGGGCTCGAGGTAACTTTTATGATTGCTAAGCTTGCCGCGCTTCAGTTTCTTCAAGCGCCGTATGTATCTGGCCTAATGAAATCCTCGATACTAGTTTCAGTGATAGGCGGGCGGGTACTTTTTAGGGAAGGCGATTTCGGCCGCAGAATGTTGGCTTCGGCATTAATCATCTTCGGTTGTGTAATTATTGTGGCGCAGGAACTATGACTAACTTGCGCAAGTTTCCACTGGTTCCGCTGGCGTACATTGCCGCATTGATGTTGTGGGGCGGATGGTTATTTAACGTTACGCTTGGGCAAGGGGCGATTGACCGCGCTGGTCAAGTTATTGGGACCGATTTTGTTATGTTCTATGCAGCGGGGCACTCCCTTGCTGAGGGAGCCCAGGCGCGGCTGTATGATTTCGCATACCAGTACCACTTGCAGCAGTCCCTGATTGGCGCCAAATTCAGCGGAACCTATAACTTTTATGTCTCACCTTTTGCTGCGATTCTGTACGCCCCGTTTGCTGGGTTTTCTTATCTAACAGCCTTTGTCCTCTGGACTTTGCTCGGGCTGGTTTTATTGTGGAATGCGCTGCGGTTTTTGGGGTTTCCATTTCCTGTTGCGCATATGCTTCTTTCGTTAACTTTCTTTCCGGTGTTTGCCGCCGCTACATATGGACAGAATAGCCTGCTAAGTTTGTTTGTTCTTTCTGGAGTATATTTATTGTGGAAGCGCGGAGCCGGACTCGAGGCTGGATTGTTATCTGCCGTACTGGCCTACAAACCCCAGCTTCTCTTGGGAGTGATCGTGCTGTGGCTCGTGCTCAAAGCTCGACGTGAATTGTTGGGCCTGATGTGTGGGTTGGTTTTTGCCGGAGCAGTGTGTGCTTTGGTAATGCCTGATGCGGTTCTATCATATCTCCTGCTGGCTAAAACTCGGTTTGCAGAGCTCACGACCGAGGCCAGTTTTCCTGTAAAGAAGCAAGTGTCAGTCTATGGATTTTTCTATCTGCTGTTAGGTAGGAAAGTTTTTGCAGCTAAAGTGCTTGCGCTTCTGACCGGAGCGGCTGCGGTAATCATGTTTGTTCGTGCGAATGGCGGCCGCCAAGTTTCCGAGGCGTACAAGTTCTCTTCTGCAGTTCTATTAACATTCTTTCTTTCTCCGCATATGATGATTTACGAAATGACGCTGCTGTTGATTCCGGCGGTATTACTGTGGAGAGAGGCAGTATGCTCGGCTGAGATACTGCGTTCTTACAACCTGGTAGTCTGGGTTGCGGCCTTCATCTCCATAGGAGCAGTCGGAGTTCAGCTGGAGTCACTTGGTTTTGCGCTGCAGCCTGCAACGCTAGCAGTAATTCTGGTGTCAGCCGACTTATGGCTTAGACGGCGTTGACAGCAGAGGGTTCGGACTGCTCTCCCCACGCACCACCGGCGGTCTGCGTGCTGTTCGCCGGAATGATGAACTTAAGTAACAGCGGAATTAGAATTGAGAAGAAGCAGACCAATAGGACAATTCCGGCGCCGACAACAGTCATGATATAAGGCCGAATTGCAAGCAGCACCAGGCGGTAAGATTGATAGGGATCGGCTGAGAGAATCAGGGCTTTTTCGATTCCGGCGCCAATCAACGCACACCAGAACACAAGCAGCGCAATGTTTAGCAGGTAAAACGCAGTTTTGAAGATTCTGCAGTCGGAACTGGCAAATGCCGGAACTTTATCCTGGACCATATAATGCAGAGCAGCCAATAGAATCATCGAGTTGATGCCAACCGTCGTGCCCATCGAGTGTGCGACGATAATATGGGTTCCGTGTGCAAATACATTGATCGCCGGGACTGAGAGCGCGATTGCCAGAATTAGATTGAGCACAACCCAAACATCTACGGCCATTAAAAACCGGTAGGACTTAAAGCAGCGTAGGCTTTTACAAGTGTCCCAGCCGCGGCTCCATGTCGCAATAATTCGCCAGAGAATGTAAAGCTCAAGCATGCTTACAAAGTAAGAAATTTCACGAACCCAGTGAATAGTGGGAACTGTATAGGTATGATGTCCCCAATTAAACAGCGAATTTACGAGACCGAGAAAATAGAGGGTAAATACCATGCGGCCACGAAGCATCTTGGGATCGCGATTTAGAAAATACATCAAGCAAGTTGCAGTGCCGTATAGCAGCATATTCCACGCAGCGACGAGTGAGCCATAGGATTTCCACTGAACTGTCACGTCTCGTACAATATTTCCGCCAAACCAGGGAAGCGTCCATAGGTGTGCCTCCGCAAACGCAACCAGAAAGACGGCGCATGATGTAAACCACATCCACATAAACGCCGGCCATGCACTCTTGAGTCCACCGACGGACTTAACTAAGTTGCAGGCGAAGCAGATCCACCCAACCGCAAGTGGAATAGAAAGCGGTGGTGGATAATTGAGATATTCTTTGCCGCCGAAAATACCGTTCAAGTAACAATAGGCGATACCGAAGCCGGAGAGCACCCAAAGCGCGTAGTGGGCAAGTGCGAGCCGTCGGCACGAAGCGGAGTTCACCCATTCCTTATTAATTGGCACTTCTGAGTCATCGACAAGTGCATCAATGAAAAAGTAGACCGCGGAAGATGCGCCGAGGAAAATCCACCAGATGCCCAGCGAGACATGGAGCGGACGCACTGATTGAAACGGGATGACATCGACGAGCACTTCGGGGAAGAGAAATTGTGTTCCTGCCACTAGTCCAAGGAGTAAGCCGCCCAGCAAGCAAAGTATTGCCGTGATCGCAAAAAGTTTATAAACGGATTTCATGTTTTCCCCGGGTTTCCGTGCTGTACTTCAATCGAACCCCAAGGTGTGATTTTAAAGTTAATTGGGGGAGATTCTCCGCTGGAATCCGCCTGCTTGAGAAATGCAATCAAATCATCAAGCTCTGTATCAGTTAAATTAAATTTCGGCATCGGCGATGCTCCACCGCGAATGATAGCTCTCGCGTAAGCTTCACCTTTTCTTGGATTGGAAACTACGTTTGTCAGATCGGGTCCAAGATGACCGCCGAGTCCGTAAATCTGATGGCAAGCGACACAGTTGTGCTGCTGAAATACTAGGCGGCCCCGGTATTCGCTTGAGTCTTTAGTGAGGGCTGAGTTTTCGAAATGAGTTGCTGATGTGTAAATTATCCCGGTGTACCCGAAGAACAAAATGAAAAGAATAGAATATAAAGTAATTCGCGGGCACATACCTAGTTCGCAGCTGATTCGCCGCAAATTATAGGTATGCTTCCCAAAATTTGCAATTAACGAAGCAGCAGTGAGCCGTCGACATCGATCAGGCCGTCGTCAGCCTGCACTAGATGTGAAAACAGCATGTATACCGGCGAAATTGTCCGGGCGAGCTCTGGGTGAAAGGTCGCCGCCAAAATGCTGCCCTGACGCAGGAGGACTGGCTGCGAGTCGTGCTGAGCGAGGACATCTACATCTGAGCCAACTCGAGTAATTATTGGTGCGCGGATGAAGACCGCTTCAATTTCTGGAGCACGACCGTTCATCAACTGCGCATTTTGTAGAGCAGCACGTCCTTCGTCAGTAATTCGGAGCGATGGCTCAATAAACGAATCAACCTGACGACCGTAACCGTTGCGCTGAACGTCAATATCGAGGACTCCAAGACTCGCCTGATCCGGATTGTGCACCGTTCGAGCAAGCAAAATAACTCCGGCGCAAGTGGCAAGGGCCGGCATGCCTTTCAGCAGGACAGACTGAAGTTCAGCAATGAGCTCCGGCTCTAGCAGCTTAAGCATTGCGCTCGATTCGCCGCCTGGCAGGACAATTCCGTCCAGGGCTGACAATTCGCTGGGTTTACGTACTTGAATAGCTTTGCCGCCGATACGGGAGATCGAGCTGGCGTGAGCGTCAAAGTCGCCCTGAAGAGATAGAACACCGATTTTCATTATCGTGGGCTACCAGCCGCGCTCCTGCAGCCGCTGTTCCGGAGCGATCTGACTCATTTCCAAGCCGGGCATTGCTTCAGCTAAACCGCGAGATACCTCGAGCACAACGGCTGGGTCGCGATAATGAGTAACTGAGCGCACAATTGCCCGAGCTCGAGCAGCAGGGTCCTCGGATTTGAAAATACCCGAACCCACGAAAACAGATTCCGCACCGAGCTGCATCATCAGGGCCGCATCTGCTGGGGTTGCGACGCCGCCGGCAGCAAAATTCGGCACAGGCAACTTGCCTTCCTTGGCTACTAGTTTTACGAGTTCAAGCGATGCGCCGAGCTCTTTTGCTACAGTAACCAATTCTTCGTCAGTGCGTGTCGTCAGTGCTCGGAGTTCTGACGTAAGGCTGCGCATGTGACGCACAGCTTCGACAATATTGCCCGACCCAGCTTCACCTTTTGTGCGAATCATTGCGGCGCCTTCGCTGACTCGGCGCAGTGCTTCACCAAGGTTTCGTGCACCACAGACAAACGGAACTTTAAAGTCGAATTTGTTTACATGGTAGTGTTCGTCGGCTGGAGTAAGAACTTCGCTCTCATCGATAAAGTCCACACCAAGCTGCTCGAGGACCTGGGCTTCGGCGAAATGACCGATGCGCACTTTAGCCATCACTGGAATGCTGACAGCCTTCATGATGTTCTCGATTATGTCGATCGATGCCATTCTAGCAACGCCGCCGGACTTACGGATGTCGGCCGGAACACGTTCTAGAGCCATCACGGCGACCGCTCCGGATTCTTCAGCGATCGAGGCCTGTTCAGCGTTGACTACGTCCATGATGACGCCGCCTTTAAGCATTTCCGCTAAACCGACTTTAAGTCTTGGTAAATGATCTTGAGACATGGGCAACGGCCTTTTCTTATAAAAAAACTCGCACAATTAATAGGCCACCTAAAATAGCGCATCCTGGTGATGAATGGAAGCTTCCTACCATCTCAGTCTGACAATCCGCAGCTCATGCTTCTTGCCAACTTGAGACCGCTGTCTTAGTTAATCCAATTATGACGGAGCTAATTAAAACAGAGAACTTAGGCCGGCATTTTGGCGAGATCCGTGCGGTTGACGGAATTAGCTTCAGTGCCAGCCGGGGTGAGGTCCTTGGGTTTTTGGGGCCGAACGGTGCCGGAAAGTCCACAACCATGAAGCTGCTTACCGGATTCTTGACTCCGAGTTTCGGCACGGCGACGGTTGGCGGCTACGACATTATTAGTCAGTCGCGTCAGGTTCGCAGCTGCCTGGGGTATCTCCCTGAGAATGCACCCTTGTACGGCGACATGGAAGTTGCGGATTTTTTAAAGTTTGTTTGTGAAATTCGCAAAATTGCACCGTCCGATCGAAAACGAGCAATCGATACGGCTACGCAGCGTGCGGGACTGGCAGAAGTGTTGTCGCAACGCATCGAAACTCTTTCAAAAGGTTATCGCCGCAGAGTTGGTCTCGCTCAGGCGTTGGTTCACGACCCGGAGATCCTGATCTTGGACGAGCCGACAGATGGTCTTGATCCAAATCAGAAGCATGACGTTAGAGAGTTGATCTCAACCTTGGCAAAAGACAAATGCATTTTGCTCTCTACGCATATTTTGGAAGAGGTAGAGGAGGTTTGCTCGCGCATAGTAATTATTTCACGAGGCAAGATTGTTGCTGACGGAACTGCGGACGAGCTTAGAACGAGAACGGAATCTCACGGAGTGGTCAAGATGCGCCTTGCTGGGGCGGAGGCACAGCGTCTTACTCAGTCAGTCGCTGCTGTCTCAGGTGTTAGAGATGTCGCGGTAAGCACTGCTAATGACGAGGTTCTTTTGCAGGTGACACCGCACAACGGAGACTTCTCCATTCATGGACTGGTCGAGCGTGTTCTCGCCGAGCATTGTGAAATTCGTGACCTGTCTGTTGAACGCGGCCACCTTGACGAAGTTTTCCGGGCGATTACTGAGACAGTTGATACTTCTGGGAGGCCGTAAATGATTGACGGAGCCAATATCAACGCCATTTGCAAGCGGGAGTTTCGTTCTTATTTCGCGACACCGTTGGCACTGATTTTTCTTTGTGCATTTCTAATTCTGAACGGCTTTTTTACCTTTGAGCTTGGAAACTTTTTCGAACTTGGTGAAGCAGATTTAGGGTCCTTCTTTGTTTGGCATCCCTGGCTGTATTTGTTTATCGTTCCTGCGATTTCGATGCGGCTCTGGGCTGAAGAGCGCAAGACAGGCACGATTGAGCTGCTCTTCACATATCCTGTGTCTTTGTTTGAAGCTATGGCCGGTAAGTTTTTGGCGGCTTGGGCCTTCCTAGGTTTTGCGCTGCTGCTCACTTTGCCCATAGTGTTCACGGCGTATTACTTAGGTGATCCGGACGGCGGTGTTATTGTTGCGAGTTACTGTGGCAGCTTTCTGCTTGCTGGTGCATGTCTCGCGATTGGAATCGCCGTATCTGCTGCGACTGACAACCAAGTCATCGCCTTTGTGATCTCCACTTCAATTTGCCTTGCGCTGACCTTGCTCGGTTTTGATCCAGTCGTTCAAGCGCTGCACAAAGTTTTTCCGCCCACGGTAATCGAGCAAATTACCAACTTAAGCTTCCCTTTTCATTTTGAAGCGATCCGCAGAGGGGTGCTGGACTTCCGAGACATCTTTTACTTTCTCTCGATCATCGGTTTAGGGTTGTTCTCGGGGGCGATTGTGCTTGATAAAGTCAAGGCACAGTAGGGCGGGGCAGTTATGGAAACCTTAAAACGGCGCTCATTATTTTCTATCGGCGGCATTGCCGTTCTGGTGCTTTTAGTTTTGTTGCTTAACGGCATTGCGCGGTATGCGTTCGGCGCGTTGTCTTTTGATTTGACAGAGGAAGGGCTTTATTCGCTGTCTCCCGGCAGTATAAATATTCTACACTCTATCGACGAACCCCTTAAGCTCCAGCTCTTTTTTAGCAGCACAGAAGCAACGCAAGTTCCCGCCCTCTCGCTTTACGCATCTAGAGTAAGAGACCTTCTTTCGGAGTATGAGCGCAGATCGGGCGGCAAGATTGAACTAAGTATTGTTAATCCTCGCCCAGATTCGGAGCAGGAGGAGTGGGCGCAGAAGTTCGGATTGACGGCGCTTAACTTTCCGACTGGACCAGTTTATTTCGGATTGGTTGGACTGAACGTTTTCGGGGACGAGGAAACGATCCCTGTTTTTGACATTACTCGCCAAGAGTACTTGGAGTACGACATCAGCAAGCTGATTTATACGCTGCTTAGAGAGGATCGAGTTGAAGTAGGTATTCTATCACCGCTCAAAATTATCGGAGACGTAGTTCGCGCACCACAACCTGGGATGCTGCCATCCCGCCAGCCTTCTTGGGTTTTAGCTTCTCAACTGGAAACTTTTGCGAAGTTGAAAGTTTTGGAGTGGGATAAGCCCGATCTCAGTAATGTTGATTTGCTGCTGTTGGTCCATCCAAAGAATATGACCAAAGAAGCTCTTTATGCTGTCGATCAGTTTGTGCTGGGAGGAGGGGTTTTAATCGCCCTGGTAGATCCTTTTTGTCAGGCTGACCTACCGCCAGACGCTGGTCCGATGGTCACCGCGGACAACGCTTCCTCGCTCAACGAGTTAACTCGACGTTGGGGGGTGTCATTAAAAGAAGATTCGGTAGTTGCTGACATCGGTTTGTCGACCAAGGTCAGTTCAGGACCAGGCGCGCCGCCACAGGAGTTTGCGATGTGGCTGTCGCTGCGAGACAAGCAAATGAGCACGGACAATGTCGTTACCAGCGCGCTCGACAACGTCGTGCTGGCGTGGGCCGGAGCTTTGGAGTTAGATGAAGTCGAAGGGATATCCACAGAGGTTATCGCCAAAACCACAAAGAAGGCGATGCTGCGTGACCGTCAGAGTGCTTCGATGAGTAGGACCGATCCGAAACTCGCGCTTCGTGGTTACATCCCGTCAAATGAGGAGTATCCACTAGCTGTCATCAGTCGAGGAGTGTTTAAGTCCAATTTCCCTGAAGGCAAGCCAGGTTCGACTCAGTCAGATGCGGCGCATCTGGCGCAAAGTAAAGATACATCTACGATTGCAGTAGTTGCGGATGTTGATTTTGCCTCTGACGCTTATTCCGCGGCGGTGCGAAATCTCTTGGGCCGCAAGGTAGTCAGTCTGCTTAACGATAATATTTCGTTTGCCCTTAATCTAGTTGAGAACCTCTCAGGGTCCGAGGCGCTGATTAGTATTCGTTCCCGGGGAAAGTTCACTCGACCGTTCACAAGAGTTCAGGAGATCGAGCGGCAAGCCGCACTGCGCTTTAAAAGTGAAGAGATGCGGATGCAGGCAAAGCTAAACAACGCCAACCAGCGCCTCAAAATGCTTCAGGGTTCCGCACCAGAAGGGCAGCAGGTATTTGGTGCCGCAGTGCTCGAAGAAATTCGCAAATTTCGCGAGGAGCGAATTGAGGCGCAAAAGCGACTGCGAGAGGTGAGAAGAAATATTCGGCAGGAAAAGGAATCGCTTGGTTCGATACTCTTTTTGATGAACACGTTTTTGGTTCCTGTGCTTTTAGTTTTGATCAGCATCGCTTACGCGATGCATAAAGCCAAGCGGCGGCGCAAGGTGGAGAAAGTATGAGTCAGCGCAACTTTTTTGGATTGATCGCACTGCTGATCGTAACGTTTGGGGTGTTTTGGGCTTCGAAGTCTTCGTTCGAAGATTCCGATTTACAGCCCACGGTCCGTTTTCTCGAGCATGTTAATAGCGACAAGATTCAAGAAATAGTCCTAACCCGAGGGGAAGAGTCGCTGACGATCGCGAAGCAAGGTGGAATTTGGACGCTTCCGGCAAAAGACGGATATCCGGCCGATCCAGGGAAGGTTCGCTCTCTACTGCTCAGTCTCTTTGAGCTGAAGTCTTCTCAAAAAATCACTGATCAAGAAGATCACTACGCGCGACTGGGCGTGACTGACGAGTCCGTGAAGGAAGGGAAAGCTAAGATTGAACTGCGTGGGCCCGATGCTTCTACCTTGGCTGGATTTTATGTCGGAGATATGCGCAAAAGCCGAACCCCCGGAGAGATGCCCGGGATGAGCGGTCAATATGTTCGCGAAATCAGATCCTCCGACGTGTATTTGATTGGCGATCGGGTTCCGGTAATCGTGTTGATCAGTAACTGGCTGCTTCGCAATTTGTCGAATATTCTCCCTAAGGGAATCGAAAAAGTAACTCAATTTGAGTTGGAAGGAAGTGAGTTAAAGCCGGTGTTTAGCTTACAGCGAACTGAGCACAAAGAGGGCGAGGAGGCACCAATGTTCGCGCTGGACAGCGCAGAGGGAGAGAAGCCGCAGACAGTTGCTGCGACTCAGGTGCAAACTGGACTTGAAAACATGCGAATTGTCGATGTTTTGAAGGATGGCGACGCGACAAAAGAATTCAAATTCGACCGTAAAACCCAATATGTCCTTAACAATGGCCTTGTTTATTCGGTAACGACGGCTGAGCTTGGCGAAAAGTTTTTTGCAAAACTTTCAGTGGAGTTCGACCCGACGGTAAAGCCGCTTGAAGGGGACAAAGTGACTGCGTCGTCTCAGGAGGACGCAGAAAAACTCAATCAGCAGTATGTAGATTGGGTTTTCGAGCTACCTAAATATTTAGGGCAAAAGTTTCGTGTCAGTCGAGCCGCGCTACTTAGCGATGCTGCTAACGCCGGTTAATAGAACTTCTTCCACATAATCCGCGATCTGCGAGTAGCTCGTCCCGAAACACCGACTCGGGCTTCTAGCCAGCGAGTTACTGTTGGCATGGCAACTTGGGCCAGAACCTGAAACTCAGTACTCGTCACTCGAGTGACCTGGCGCAGTTGAGGATCTCCTTCTACCAGGGTGTTGAGTATCGCCTGAGTAATCGGAAGATTGGCCCTCTGCTGGATGATTTCAATTGCCTGCTGCTCAGGGAATCCGATTGCCAGCAGGACTTCGATTGGTGCGGTGTTGACGTTTATCTGCCTCTGGGCAGTCGAGGGCAGGGTAGAGACAGTAACGAAGCGCCCAATGCGTGCCGCTCGTTCTGGAGTGAAGCCCGGCACCAACAGCATTTCCCCTAAGCTTTTTAAGCGACGATTGAGAAACATTCCGTCGGGTGCCTGGCTTTCAAAGCCGTCTCCGTCAAACGAAGCGCTGGAGTAGCTTCGTTTGTCCTCGTCAATCCAGTCTTGCAGCACAGCGACTTGGTCCGCTGGATCGTAAGCGATGTTTCCAGGTGTCCGGTATAGGTCTGCCTCGTATTGTTCGCGGACAAAACCTGCCTTGGTCAGCAGTTCCCGCATCGCGTTTTTCCAAAACAAGGCTAGTTGTTCTCCCGGGTTTGAAGCAGATCCAGTAGGAGGCGCGACCGTGCCTGCGGGAGGGGCGACTGCGTTTAGGTCGATTTTGCCTGCGACATCGACGATCATCAGGCGTGGGTTCCCGGCAAAGCCGCTAATTGGCAGGGCCGGGGCGGATCCAATTAATGCCCAGGGCTCGTTCAGCCAATCTTCCTGAATGCCATCCAACTTCGGGGCTTCGAGCAGGATTCTCGCTAGGTTAAGTTCCGATTTGAGAATGAATTCTGCCTGTACTGACTCAGTGAAGGAGCGGCTGATGCGCTGGTCGAGCCTGCTGCTTACTCCCAGGTCAAATACAATAACTGTTGCCAGCGAGACGATAAAAACTACTAGGAGCAGAGCGATACCCCGCTCGTTGTCGACACGAGAAGTCATGCAAGAAGTATAGGCTAAAAGGGGATAGTCACCAATAAAAGACCGCCTGCTGCGTATTGCCGTGCGGGGTGCAATGCGCTGCAGGCGGTTAGCTGGGTTTTTACGTGTCCTGCTTTAGTCGGATAAGCAAGGCTATGAAAGCATCATCTCCCGTTCATCTGCATTAAGCTTGGGACGAAAACCGGCAAGAACTTCCCGCGCATCATCTCTAATCATTGCCGACAGTCCATTAATTAAACGAACGTGTCTGGCCACTTCATTCCAATCGCCCAGAGAGGCATAGCCGCAAAGTGCTGTCGCCAACGAGCGCTGCTTATCAAGTATTTCTTCGTAAACTTTGATGTGCTCCAATAAATCCGCTGGTGGGTTGCTCTTGTTGTTGAGAGTGGTTCGAGCGGAATGAATGGCACGTTCAAGTTCACCGAACGAGTCAAAGAGTCGCTTGATGATAGTTTGTTTCACAAAGAGATCTCCTCAGGCTATACTACAAATTTCCCCAATTTGTACTGCTGGTTACTGCTAGTGCTTAGTGTTGTTAGCCGGCCTGGGATACAGCATTCCTTGCCGTCTGAGGATGTAAAAGCAATCTTACTGCCAAAATTTTTTGCAGCGCTTTTGATAGGTTAAAGAAAACATATGTCGTGTGAGTGGACAATAGATTTCTCGCTCTACGCGATCGCGTATGCCAAAAATCAGTTCGTTTCAGAGGGTTAATCTTGCTGTCTAAAACTCGACGCAGTGATCGATTTCTGTACAGCAGTACCGTGGGGAACGCGGCCTACTTTAACTATCGGGAGCGTCCTAATTTTTCTTTAACTTTCTTTGGTACGACGAGCCAGCTTCTAGCCCCACCGCCGCGCTTTCCAAGAGCTCTAACCAGCGGCTCAATCTTTTCAATCGGCACCAGCGTGCCATCATCGCGCAGGACTGCTGGCATATTTTCAGACTCCGCGTCCTCGCTGATGGCGGGTTCCGAGATGATGCCCACGTAGTAAGTAGGGTCGAAACCTAACTCTTCAGCGGCGGACTTCGCTTGCCGGATTAGGGTTTGATCTCGCTCCGGATCGTCGATCAATCGAACTGTCTTAAAGAGCCTACGGTCTCGAAGCCTGGCAGCTAGGTCTCGCAAAATCTGATCATCACAGCTCACCCACCTAGATAGATGATAGCCCCACCATTCCTCTGTCATGCGAAACAAATGCTGCAGGGGGAGTTCGGTGCTGTAGCTGTTGCACAGGAGCAGTTCTTTAAGAGTTTCGTCGCAAAATACTCCGTGCTCTGCCAGTGCGTCTAAAGGGTCACCATCTCCGCTGCTGGCAATGTCTCTTACTCGCCGGGCAATGTTGCGCGCCAGAATATCAGCACCCTGCATTACGCGATGCAAATAAACCTGACGATACATCGAGTCTCGCGCCACAAAGAAGTGGGAAAAGGCGTCCAATCTACTTTCGAGCAATATCAGCTTGCCGTCGTTAGACAAACGAAAGGCGTCGATCAAAGCTGCAACATTGTAACGGCCGTAAGACACGCTGCACATCGCACTGTCGACTATGGTCCAGTTGCCTCGGTCGGCGTTCCAGCCTCCGCCGGAAATTATTGAATGTGTCCAGGGGGGGACTTGTTCATGCTCAGTAAGCACGGCAAGCACAAGTTCCTTAAGCCCGGGATCGCGCGCGTCTAGAATGGCCGAAATTTCATCGTCTTCGGCGATTACCCTAGCGCTGATTGATTCGTGTTCGTCTTTGCCGGCAGCGGACCAAATTCTTGCTGCAAGATGAGATCCGGGGGCGGTGTGACCGATGTCATGGAGCAGCGCTGCGGCAGCTACTGCATCACGAAAGGGAGCAATTTGTTCGGCGCTGAAGCGCTCGAGTTTTTTCATGAGCAGCAGCGACAAATAGGCTACCCCCAAACTATGTCCAAAGCGCGAATGTTCGGCGAACATATAAACTAGGTGAGTATTGCCAGTTTGTCTGATCCGTCGTAGGCGCTGCACCCAAGCTGTATCGATTAGCTCTAGAACAAGCTTGGCCGAGCTATCCTCTAGGTCAAACAGCAAAGTTTGGTGTGCAACGTCGGCGAAGCTGATCGTCGGCGAAGGGCTGAGCAGTTTTTCTTGAGACATGGCTAGGCTCTGCTGGTTTCTACGTCGACTGTTCGTTTCGTATCTACAGGGTCAAAAGAAATGCGCTCTGCAATTTCTATGTCGAACGCTTCAAGTCCTACAATCGGTGTTTGGGAAGTTGAGAGCAGCTTTATCTTTCTAGCGCCAATAGCGCGAAGGATCTGAGCCCCAATTCCGGTTTGCCTTAATCCGGCGCTAGCTTTCCCGTCTGCCGAATTTTCAGCTAGGCTGCTGACCTGTTTAGCAAGAAAACCTTTTCGAGGGTGTCGCACGTAGACGAATATTCCCAAGCCTTCGGCCTGAATTCGCTTTAGTGCTCCAAGCATCAAAGCTCGCTGCGGCGCCTGAGCGGAGCCGATTAAATCGCCAATTCGATTTTCTGCCTGAACTCGAACCAGTACTGGCTGTTGTGCAGCTGAGATGTCTCCTTTAACCAACGCAAAATGCTCAGCGCCGTCGTGCATCGAACGAAAGGCGAGCGCCTTAAATATTCCGGCAACCCGTGTCGGTAGCTCCGATTCCGCAATCTTCTCCACAAGAGACTCGTTCGCCATCCGATGAGAAATGACTTCTGATAGGCTAATCGATGCTAGACCGTGCTCTTGCGCTAGCTTTTGTGCGTCGCTATGGGACATGTATTCGCCGCCTTCGTCTAGGCAGTGGCACAAAGTGGCGACTGGGACCAACTGGGCCAATCGCAGCAAATCTACGGCAGCTTCGGGAATGCCGTGGCGAACGAGTACTCCACCGGCTTTGGCGCTTATCGGGAAGATGTGCCCCGGCATAACTAAATCCAAGCGTGGATCTCGCGTGGCTGCCAACGTGCGCAGGGTTCGAGACCTGTCCGCAGCGCTGATGCCCGTGCTTACGCCGCGGCGAGCTTCGACTGATGCCGTAAAATCCGGAGATGCTGGGGAGCTGTTACTGCTAGTCATCATTGGCAAGTGAAGCTTCTTGACCCGTGCTTCTGACATGGCAGCGCAAACGATTCCCCTCGCGTGGTTTACCATGAAGCACAATTGCTCATCGGTGATTGAACTTGCACCGCAGAACAGGTACGAACAGGGATTGGCTCCAATGTCATCCTGGAGGATTATAATGCGACCTTGTTTAAGTTCGACTAGAGATTTTGCTATAGCGGCGCTAGCCATAAGTGCCCGGTATCGTCAGATTAATTCTAGCTGCTAAGACTAAGCTTTGCGGCAACATACGTATCGCAAGTCGGTGGGAAATCTGCAAGCGCTCGAAGCTTTTGTGGCATTTATTGGCCCGCTGGGATAAAATGCTAATGTTTTCTGGTGATCTGCTTTATGTGTAAGTACGCTAAATCCTTTCTCCTTACTTTGGCCCTCGTTCTGCCGCTGGCTTTGTTAGTTAGTCTAGCGTTTGCAGATCCGGGCAATGTCAGCATTCGCATCGACCAGCAGTCTCTCAAGCCGGAAACAGTCCAAGTCTCCCCGGGGACAACTATTATTTGGGTTAACAGCGCAGGTGCCTTAGCTAAAGTCCAGTTCTTGTCGAACGCGGTGTCAACTACCTGTAAAGCTCCTCGCGGGTTTATTGTTGGCAGCAAAGGTATCTTTGAGTCTGAAGAAATTCCTGGTGGTGATGTTGCCAGCCTGTGCTTTTTAGAGCGCCAAACCTACACATACAAGGTCGAGCTGTTTGAGCAAGGCGATTCCGGCAAGGAGTTGGCTCAAACTTTTCACGGCACCGTAGTCGTCACCAAATAAAACCACAAGTTACTTTAAGTTTCTGCCGAATATATATTCAGGACCAATGCGGCGACACCTACCTCTATGTTAGAATAGAAAGGTAAGGCCGATTTTTTGGCGTAGGATATTTAATGGTTAGCTTCTCTCCCCGTTGCTTGCCGCCTTATTTCTCAGCTATTGGGCGATTCTCGCGGCAACTCCTGTTAACTGTCATGATTTGCGTGATTCTGCCGAACTGTGCAGAAGCCGATGACTCTGCGCTTGGGGTGACGCTAGGTACTTCTCTCTCGACCGCGGTCTCCTCGGCGTTTCAGGAGGAGCCGGAAGTCGAGGAAAATCCAATCGATGTCGAATTGGGTTCGCTGGAGCTTACCTCCCTGAACGGTCGCGAACTGGAATCCTCTCAGCTCTCCGAGAAGAAGGTAGTGCTGTATTTCTGGTCGATTTACTGTCGCTCGTGCGTCAATACACTCGCTGAGTTAGAAGCGCAAAAAGCTGCTTTTGAGCAAGAGAACATTGAGCTTCTTTCCCTGCACCTATTTGAAAGTAGGTCTGAAGTTGTTGCCGAATTTCTCCAGAAGCTGGGTCTGACGCTAGAAACCTTTCTTGTGCCGAAAACCATTCGGGATCTGTTTTCAGTTAAAGTCCTTCCGACATCAATAGTGTTTGATCAAGATGGAAAAATGCTGGCCAGATTTGATGGTATGGCAGACAGCGAAGGCCTGCGTTTAAGCATTATGCAGCGTGTCCACAAAAATGTGGACGATCCGCTAGAGCCCTAAATTAGCGGTGAAAATTAGCTAAATATCTTGAATATGCGAGCGAAGACATTAGAGAACTCTTCGTCCTCGCCTTCCATCACTTTTGCTTTGTGAGCGTCGTGGCTGTTCCAAATTGAGCTCATGAAGCGACGCGAGCCGCCGACTGGAACCAGATTTACTTCCCCGAGCTTTTCTTCAGCTTCTGGGGCTTGATCGTTGATTAGTCGCCAAAAAGCATAGCGTCCGCATGCTGAAGTGAAGAAGCAGCTTAACAAGTTGTAGCCGTTCTCTGGAGAACTCATCACCGACATTTCGTAGTCGCGCTGCTCTTCTAATAGAAAATATGTTTTTAAGACTTCGCGCCATTGTTTGCGTGCGCGGTATGCTGAAAGTTCATCGCTGAAGCGACCTACGAGCGTGACGCCTTCGGCATCGAAGATAAGGCCGTGATCGCCTTTGGTAACTGTTAAATCTGAAAAGCTTGCACCCAACGCCATTACAAACCCCGAAACCTGAAAAAAAGAAACCAAACAAAAACGGACAGTTGCTGCCCTATATCTACTCATCGGCAGGAATTAGGCCAGTCTTTAGGATTGAACCTACTATTAGTTAAGAGAAGCTGGCGCTTGGCTGGGATGCAGGAATGCGGTAGTAAATCAGCGAAAATCTATTATTTTTAAGCGTGTAGCGGGTTTAGGCCGCCGAGGAGCTCGAATGAAGGAACGCCTGCCAATTGAAAGCGGCACACTACTTATGATCGACCAGCTGATGCTGGGCAATCCGCAGTTCATCGAAGCGGCGCGTTCAGCCTGCGAGGATCTTACTAAGCC
>JAGRAN010000020.1 GCA_020434585.1 Bdellovibrionales bacterium | reverse complement strand
CTTTCATAAAGATGCAGCGGGGCACCAATGGCACACCCGCTGCAGTTGTTGGGGCACTAGGAGTGGGCAAGAAAAAATTTTATTATTCGCAGGACACCTCGAAATCCCACGATCCTACGCAAAGCACGCCTCCCCACTGTAGCTCGCCGCTGGCATCCTTAAACAATCCTGGAATCTCTAAACAAACTCGCCAATTTTCTCTTACGGGAGTTTCATTTACTGTTGGTTGAGAAGGAGGTGGACATTTAACCTCTCCATTAGCTAGTCGCTGCAATACTTCTCCAAGTGCGAGATTTTTAGCCTCCTCAGTCGCCGCCGCTTCAGAAAAATTCGTTGCGTCCATGGTTTGCTCTAATCTAAAGCTTGGCCCAGAGACAGCCATTCCCGTTGGATTCTGCGCATACACATTATTGCTCAACATAATTGAACAGCTCAGCATTCCTGCTTTAATCCATCTTCTCGTATTTACCTTCATTACAACTTACTCCCGTTAACAAGGACCAACCTCTGGTTTACAGCCCCGCTTAAATTCCAATTAAACCTCGAGTGCAATTCTCCGCAGCTCTCAATAGCTGTTATGAAGACTCTTAAAGCCGCGTTGCATTTAAATGCTGTTTTTCTGCATTTCTTTCGCGAAGGATCTCACTGGCAGGTCCGGACAATAGTGAGAATAGGTATAAACTTTAAGAATGTTCGATAGTTAACGGCAAGAGCTACTCACTCGAGCTTCGGCCGCTGTCCTGGGAAACCCAGGCAAAAGCGCCGAGAATGGCCCGGCCTCCTCCGGTTTGGCTCTTGAGTCGGGGGTTCACATCTTTGTCATGTTTGGACATAAAATCTCGCGCCCGTCGGTGAAACAGCATGCCCTCCTCAACTAACCACCGCTGGACTTTGGGCAGGCTATCCTGCGCTATGTTGTCGTATTCAGTTCGGATATGCAGGTTTGCCGGTTGATCGGGAGCGGTAATATTGCCTTCCGCAGCAGTAATCAATGTATCGATGTCCTCGGCTAACAATTCGAAGCCTTTTTCCGGCTCCTTACTGTAGGCATAGATTGCCTTTACAAGTTTGATTCCCCGAGGCGTTTTTTCGATATGACCCAGACGTTCTAATTCAAACAATACAGTTCCTGGGTTTATATTCTTGTTGATATCCTCGACGAGGCTAAAAAATTCGGTGTTTTGCGCACCGTAGCTTAGCGTACGCGGACTGCCTGCTTTTGTTAAATAGCGTGGGTCTCTGCGCCAGGTTTCAATTACTCTTGCAAAAATCGGAAGGCTCGTTCGCTTTGGAGGCGCAACCTCCTTTTTCAAGTATCGCGAAACATCATCTCGATATAAGCCGGTCAGCACACTTACTCTGCTCGCATTAACCTTATCTGAAGTCTTGCGTATTTCCTCCACTCCAACCTCAACAAACGCCTGCTTAACCATGAGCAAAAAATCTTTGTAAACCAGCGAGCGCCGCAGACCGAACCGAACAACCGGCTTAATCAGCGCAAGTAGGATGCGCAAATGCGCCTTTTTTAAAGTGGCAGAATCGCCCATAGGTAAAAATGCTGTTTTTTGGCAGTTTATCTCTATATCGAAGCATACGCCAGAAAACTTGCGCACCCCGCGCGGAGCGATAAGAGTGGCGATATTGGCAATGTTTCGAGAAGGTTAGCCGCAGTGCTCCTGGCGAACCTTGAGGGCTTCGGGCATCCATTGCTCGAACTGCTGGATGCGGGTTGCCGGAGAGGGATGCGTCGAAAGAAACTCGGGCGGGCGCTTGCCCTGAGATACCTGCTCCATGCGCTCCCACAACTTCGGCGCTTCTGTGGGGTCGAAGCAGGCTCGGGCGAGAAACATCAAACCCATATAGTCAGCTTCAGATTCGTGCTTGCGAGAAAACGGGAACATTAGTCCGTACTGAGTACCCAGTCCGAAGGCTGCCATCACCATGCGCCTAGTTTGGATATCCATATCACCAACCGACATTCCGACCGCCAGTGAACCCATCTGAGCAAGCTTATTCTGAGTCATTCGCTCGGCGCCGTGCCTGGCGATGGCATGAGCAATCTCGTGACCCATCACTGCTGCTAATCCGTCATCATTCTGTGCGACAGGAAGAATTCCAGTATAAACTGCGACTTTACCTCCAGGCAGTGCAAAGGCATTGGCATCATTCGAACGGATTAGATTAAATTCCCAGTCGTAGCCCTCTGAGTCAGTAACCGCTGCGATGCGCTTCCCGATGGAGCGAATTCGTTCTACTTCTGGTCCGCCGGGCACAACAGAAACCTGCCCAAGCATTTCTTTGTAGGAGCTGAGGCCAAGGGCCCGCTCCTGCTCCATCGAAATATCAACTAACTGCGACCGACCAGTCATTGGCACAGTCTTGGTATAAGAGATTTGATAGTAAACAAAAATCAATCCGAAGATTATCAACGGCCAAATTCTAAATTTGCCGCGACGCTGATTCGGGTAATCACTGCGTCGACGCATGGACAGCGGAAAGGATATCGGACGAACTCTCACGGTGGCTCTCACTGCTCTACTGGGCTAGCCATTACTCTTACCCCAAGCAGCATCCAGGTGCAAAAATCGCTTACGTAAAATGGACAACGTAAGGACGAAGCCCTGTAATCAAATCGGTTTCTAATCCTCTGAAACCAGAACAGCGCTCGGACCGGCTAAAGCGACTGGAGTAGTGCCCCACCAGTAAGCTCTTACATGGGACCTAACGTACTTATCTGGCTCACAGTTCAGTTTGATATCCGTCAATTTGCCGGGTTTAAGATCGCTACGGCGAACTACTCTTGTACACTTTTGCGAAGCTTCCAACTTAACAACAGGAAGCTCAGCTTCCTGAGAAAGGTCGAATTCTGAACCATAAGGGAGACCGACCGGGAACGTTATTTCGTATTTACCCGGCGCAAAGCGGAAGAACTGACCATGTAATAAATAACCTTTCTTGTTTTCTCCCGGAATCCCGACGACAGTCCACCTACCACCCTCTCCGTAGCGCTCATGATTACCCGTATGTTTCGGACTTTTGCGAATTTTTATTCGCAGCGGCTTTCGATAATCAGGAAGTGGTACCGAATAAATCCGAACCAGTGGAGCTTCGTGCCATGTAAAGGCAAAAACCTCAGGAAATTCCAATTCGGGATGATGCCCGCGCCATTCCTCCCATGCTTTTTGAAATGCTGGAAAAACTAGAACATACTCGGCATTACCTAAGGCTCCAGCTCCAATAAAAATTAGTGTAGACTCGTCTCGCCCGTAATGCAGGCGTTCTGTCTTCTTGGCGATATACTCATCACCGAGCAGCATAACTCGAAGATCATTTCCATGCTCCTTCGCGCGACTCCGCAGAAAATCTACAGCTTCCTTTATTCCAACCGGCGGCACAGATTCCTTTCGCGCAACAGCGTAAGCTAAACCACCTGAAAATGGATTGCGATATAAGCCGTAATGCGGACGCCAGCCGTAAACCGTCCAGGCTTGGCCAGCAACTATCGCGGACAGCAGACCCGCTTTAAACAAATTTGTATCCTGCCTGCTCAGTGCGGCTACGGTCCTTACAAAAATGATTAAACCGAAGCCAACACATAAGTACAATGGAGGAAAGCACGAGAGAATGTACCGAACATTCTGCTTGCTTGAGACGCCAAGTAGCACTAGCCAAAGCACAATCAATGCAATCGAATACATTAAAAACTGCGCTGCACGCTCTTTACTACGTTCTCTTCGCTGACGGTAAAAAGTAATGAGCCAAACAGCTGAACTAAGCAAACCTACAAACACAACCAAGGGGAGCTGCCGCCCGAGCAATCCAAAATAGCCGCCTGGCGGAGGTGTCCATGTATAGCCGTAGCCGTGGTGCGATTCACCGGATAGTCCGAATGCCCACATCCAATACAATGCAAGATTTTCGTATACGTCGGGTCGCAGGGGCCAAAGCGCCAGCAGGAGCGCCAGAATGGCAAAAATGATTTTCAAATGAATCGAAAGCGGCCAAAAGGCGGCGTCAGACTTTTTCACATCGCGACGAGCCGACCAACCCATGAAAACGGCTGCCAACCCGGCACCCAAAACTATCGCCCAATTATCTCTTAGTGCTATGCCTTCCGTATAAAGAAAGGAGGCAAACTGACTATGTATGCCCACACGCCAAACGTAGCTGGAGTTCGTGTGCCAGAGTTTGGTGTACACTGCCACTAATAGCAGCTGCGCCGTTCCAACTGCCGCGACATCGTACCAGCTCAAAAAACGCCACGTAGGTGTTCGCCGCTCAATCCAGCCGCGAGCTCGACAAAATTGAAATAGCACCAGCGCTATCACCACAACTGCTGAAGTCGGTTTCGTTGCAAGTGCTAGTCCCCAAAAAAGTCCAGCAACCAGCTTCATCGACTGCCGCCCCGACCATTCAGCCCAAAAATAGCTGCATATTGTCAGGAATACGAAAATGGCCATCACTGCGTCGAGATGCGCCATCTGTGATTGATAAATGTAGTTCGGGTCTATCGCCAGCAGTAAAGCCCCAACTGCCGCAGCAGCGTTGCCCACAATCAGCCGCCCACACAAAAACAACAGAGGAAAAATGAAGCTAGCGACAATAACAATTCCAAATCTTGAGGCGTAGAGCGGATCATAACTACTTTCTTCAAGCGGTTTACCACTCCTGAGCACGACGTAGCGCTTACCCAGCAGTTGACTCGCCGCCATGACCACAGCTGGAGGGATTCCTGGATGATTGATGTTGGAGGTCAGTTGTGCGAATTGGCCTGCTTTAAAGCGCTCAACAATATCATCGGCACGCAGCACCCAGTGAACTTCGTCAGGTTGAATTACGCGCTCGCGCAAATCAATTAGGCGAGGCCCTACGCCAATCAAATAGAGCGCAACGCAAATCAAGAAAATAAGGCTGGTACGCAGCCCGGATTCGCTCATACGAAATTTAACAACCTAGTGACGCTTCTTTTTGACGTGCTTCTCTTTGGGAACCTGGATATCGACGTCCATTCCTCCGCCGCGAACCTGCACATTTTTAGAGCCGCTTAGTCGTTCATTATGAGCTTGCTTCTCTTCGTCGGTCATTTTCTCGAAGTAGCGCTTGCGGGCCATGCACTTTTTACGCTCCTGATACTGCATCTTGGCGTAGTCACACTTTATCGGCTCCTTAGGAACGTATTCGTTGGCAAACTGAGCGTCGTCCGCCCAAGCAGCCCCCGGGAGGCACACAATTACTAAACACAGCCAAAATAATTTTCGCAGTAGAGTCATGATAGGCTACTCCCAGATTAATATCTTTCCGTCTTCACCGCCTGAGGCAATTTTTTCTTCCGTCGGACTGAAGGCTACGGTCTTTACTCCCTTACCATGTCCGCTAAGTTCCGCATATTTCACGCCAGACTTGCCATCCCAAAGATACACCCGCCCGTCCTGGTTGGCAGAAGCAAGCAAGCTGCCGTGAGGGCTAAAGGCAACTTGCAGTGTCGATGCATCACGCACAAAGTAATTCTTCAATTGTCGCCGCCGCCCCAGGTCCCACAAGGTTATGCTTGAATCCATGTGGCCGGTCGCCAACAAGTTCCCGTCCTGGCTAACGTCAAGAGAGGCTACATCCGACTGCGGACTGACCTTTGGAATCACAAACTCCGTTTTATCATCACTGAACCAGCGCTCCCACCAGCTTCTCTCAGAAAGATCCCAAAGAATAAACGACTTTTGATTATTTCCACTGGCAAGAATTTGAGTCCCCGGCACAAACGCCACACTGCGCATTTTTTCAGTCCCTTCAAAAACTTTAATTTTCTTGCGTCTGGCTAGATCCCAAACGCTCATCGGAGAATCCCAAGATGTTACAGCCAGCCGGCGGCCGTCGGGACTGAGTGCTATTTTAGTTGCCTTCCCCGTTTTCTCAGCTATGTTCTCGTACATGCCAACGCCGTCACGCGAAATTGGCCACCTGCGTAGATTGCCGTAGACATCGGCGGTAACAAACCATTTTCCAGTGGGAGACATTACCGCATCGACTGGACGATCCGGGGACTTTTGCCAACCAAGCTGAGCTCCGGTCGCAGCGTCCCACAACTTAAGGTGATAGTCGCCATAACTGATAGAAACGAGCATGCCTCCATCAGGCGCAAAGACGAGCTTCGTCACTTCGTCGTCATGTGCCGGGATGGAAAGAGCTTGTTTGAGAGGAGCATTCAATTCACTCGGAAATCGCGCAGACCAATTTACGCTCGAGGCAGAAGTAGACTCAGTTACGTCGACCGCATACGTACTAGACTCTTCACGCTGTCTATTCTGTTCGGAGGTAGAACCGCAACCGCAAAGAATTAGCACCGCGACAGCGGCCGCTACGGTCTTAGTTTTCAGCAAGTTCTTGAATGCAGTCATTGTAGCGATCTACCTGCCGCTTATACGCTGCCACCAACGGCTGAGTCAGTGTATGAAGGCGGTTATATTCGCGTACATTGTCATTGTACTCTTTAATTAGCAAATTGATTCCGGACGCTGAGAGTTTCCCCGGATTCTCTATTTTCTCTCTGTAATATTCGATATCCTCGTGCATCAGTTCCATTTCGCCGCGGTTCTCTTCGATCCGAGCAAGTACGTTTTCGTTGGGCAGCGGACAGGCACTTTTGGCTGTGCCAAATGTTTGCACTGCAAGCCACACAGTGTTTCCGTTTTCAATATACGATCCAACTGCGATACCGATCTCTCGATATCCCGACCGCAAAATATTCTCTCGGTGCCCAGGACTATCCATCCATGCTTGCACAAGGTCTCGATCGCTCTCGAAACCGCCTTTAGCAAGATTCTCTCCGATAAGTAGATACTCCTCCATTGTTTGGTCTAGCTGTTCGCCGGGAGCAGTGCCATCTGGAGACTGATGCGCAAAATACTCGTGCTTAAGCATATCCTGCAGCTTAGCCTCCGATTCCGCTCTCAAAAGCATATCGCTCGAAAGAGGCTCAACACCCTGTTCACTGCGGAACTGATTAGTCCACCGCAGGATGCCGTCGGTGCTGAGCACTCCTATTTTTGTTTTAGACTTTCGTTCTATCGGTTGTGAAAACTCAACAACCCTACGTGGCTTGCGAATCACATCCGCAAGCTTCTCAAGACGCTGCTCAATGGCACTGAGACCGTCATCTTCCGGCGCCGGCCCGGAGACAGGTGAATCACCCTTAGACGACTTAGATCCGCTGCGAGCATCATAGGCAAGAACCGCCAGACAGATCACTGCGAGAAGTACTGTGATGATGTTCTTTGTTTTCACTTGTTTCTATTTAGCGGCTACAGCTACTTCGGGACACTCGAAACAGAAGCAACTAGCGTATCTTGATCTTAATTCTGCGCCAATCTAAGATGCATTTTCTAGTTCTTTCCTAGCAGTCTAACTAGCAGTAATTGCAGGGCTTCGCGCTAAGCAAACCGCTTAGCGCGAGGTCCGCGACCGGTATAAAGCAGGTTTTGCTCTCTCGGGTCATTCCGAGCACGGACTGCGCAGCTGCCCAGCAGCTTTGCAGTCCGTGCTCGGACACAAGTCGGGCTACGTAGCTCGTACTGCACGGACACTCTGACCCCGAGGGAAAGTACCATGAACTGGAATAGCTTCTGGAGCTGGATCGTCTCGGCGTTTCACAACGCCGAACCCCTGTTGGTGATCGTCGCCATCGAACTCTTCGCGGTGTTCTTGGCGCAGGTCATTCACATGTTCTTCGCGCGCCTGACGCTGATGCGGCACCACAAGGAGCTGCTTGGCAAGGTGAACAACGACGAGGTCGAGAATCAGCTCGTCTGGGTAACCGATGACAACGTGCTGTTGATCAGCCAGATTCCGCACGGCACTTCGGTCCCGCAGCTGTTCTTTCCCAACACTGCGGTGCAGAAGGAGCTGAAGCGAATCTGCGGGCAAGCTTCTTGGAGCGAGCCCGTGATCCCTTTCACTGACCAAAACCGCGGAATCCTCGAGCGACTGTTCAACAACGTCGCCGAGCACAATCGCGCGGCTCACGGTGAAGTCAGACCCTGGCTCGTCATCCCGACGTACTGGGATCTGCCGGAAGATCGCACGTGCATCCGCATGCTCGTCGTCAGTCCCGAACAACTCGAGAAGTTCATCGATTGGGAATGGTGCAAGACGGTCAAAGTCGAAGGCCGCACGCACTGGAGCAGGATCATCGTCCTGCACCGCGCCGCACTCTACTACTTCCACCTCGAAAAAGGGCGTGAAGATGGACGGGCACGTCGCATTGGACGGATGCGTCTCACGATCCGCACGGATGACGAGCCGCTGCGCGTCAACGAGATCGACTGGACTGGCTGCGAGCAACGGGAAATGATGAGCAAGGTCGGTCTAGCCGCCTGACGCCATCGTTCCTTCGTGGTCAGTGTCCAAACTGAGGTTCTCACTGCGAAGTGAGAGGTTGCACCGCCGGTCTCGGCACCTCAGTTATTAGTAGAAGACTCGTGCGGCTCCTTGTTCGACGTGATCTCCCACGAGCTGCATGATTGATTCGCCGTCGTCTTTGGGATTGCGATGGAAGCTGTCACCCGAAGAAGTCTGCCAAGGTGATTGAATCGGCGGAGCAGGTGGACCGTGCTGAAGGGCTTCATCTGTACCGCCGCCGTGCACGTTCCATGTGGCATTTTCATTGCCTGGAGTCGGCTCTTCCGAGCCTCCAAGGCCAGGGTTCCAGGCAACCTGAGTGCCGGTTACAGCTGGACCATCAGGACCTCCTCCAGAACCGCCGCGACCCTGGGCGGCGCCGCCGCCGGACCGTGGATCCGAACCAAAGCCAGGCGCAGGAGAAGTTCCTCCCGGCTGAGCTTTTGCGGCACCTTCGGCGCCCGCAGCTGAGGCATTGAAATCAACAACGAAAAAATATTCGTTATCGACCAGCTGAGGCAGTGAAAGCATGAGCACAAAAGCGCTGCTTGCGACAATTAAAGCAAGCTCAATAACGCTGGCGCCGCGGCTGTTAACGCGCAAATTTTTTGACAAGTTTCCGACTCTCCCTCTCGCAGAACGCGAAAACCGAACAAACCTATTTTCGTATGACCCTAACCTATTATACATCCTAAACCTTAGTTAGTCTTGACTACCCCGAGAAAATTTCTGATTCCAACTGATTCGAACTGTTAGAGCCATCGTCCAGCGCTTCGCCGTCCTCTTCAATGACACCAAAGCTTCCAAAAACAACTGTAAGACCCGCCGCTTGCTCTGTTTCACCCGCTTTTGGCGCGCGCTCGACAATGTCCTTGTCGCGCAGCGACAAATAGTCGCGAACCCGTTTGTGCAGAGCTTTAGCTTCCGCTCTCAACCAAGCGCGAATGTCTTCGACATCGCTGCGATAGATGTTGTCGTAGCGAGTTCGCAGCAACACGTTCGGGCTGATATCTCCAGCTCCAATATTGCCCTGAGCTGCGCCAAGCATACTCTCAACCATTTCACCTGACAGCGCGATTACGCGCTCTTCGTCTTTTGTATGGCGTTGGGTCGATCGCACCAGCTTTATGCCGCGGCTGGTACGCTTGATTGCGTTAGAGCGCTCCAACTCAAACAACACTGTGCCGGGTGAAACACCCTTGCTAACTTTCTCAACCAGCTTATTAAAATCGTTATTTTTCCCAAGGAAAGTAAGAACTTTCGGAGTTCCATTCGAGGTTTGAAATTCTGGGTCTTGCTCCCATTGCCCGATTAGCCGTGACAAGAAGTCCGGCAAAATTTTGGGTTGTGCGCCCTGCTTGAAAATTCGAGAAACGTCATTTCGATGAACACCTGTCAGCATATGAATCCTGCTGACGTTGACCTTGCTGTTTGAACGAGCAAGCTCCTCACGCGCAACGTCGACAAACACTATCTTAAGCAGCTCTGAAAACTCCTGGAAGCGGTCTGCTCTTCGCAGCCAATAGCGCACAATCGGACGCAGCATCTGAATCAGTGCCGTTGCTCGTAAATTATTCTGCTTCAAATCCGCCATACAAAAAACTGATACATTTTTTCATTATTATAACTGTTTTTTCACAATTTGTGTATTATGGTAATAAACAATTATCTCAAACGGCGATTAACCTGCTTAACATCCTAATTCGACTACCTATTTGCTCAAGCGCTCCCGATTAGCGAGGACCGCTTAGCAATATTTTTTTATTTTTTATAAAAAAGATACTGAAAAATATTTTCATTTATGTTACACTTCAATTGTTGCTTCACATAATACACTTAGCCGGTGAACAGCCTAGCGACCGGCTCAAATGACGAGGTTTTAATGAACGGTTTAGCTGCCACAACGATTTCGGAACTGCATCCGCAGCACAGCGAATTGTTTGACGTAAGAACTCTTATTCGTGAACTAGACCACCTTTTAGCCAAAGGTCGGGAACGCTCTCTTACACTTTGGGAGCTCAACAGATTGTCTGAACTTCCTAATGAACTAATCAGAACTGCAAGCTCAGTCGGAGAAGGTAGTCTCGCCAGGTGCTGCGAAGAAATAGTCTCCTTTAGCGAACTCTGTGTTCGACGACACGACGAGCCAACAAGATTTAAGCCTTTACAGCTAAACTAGCGGAAATATGAGTATGAAAGCTGCTATCATGCCCTCAAATCCTTTACTCCAATTCGGGCTTTCGACTCGTTTGTCGCTGAATGCAGCTCTAAAGGCGTTTTATATCCCAACAGCTCCGGGCATTGTCAGAGGAAAAGAGATCCCTACCCCGGTCTCTGTCTTCACCCTACACTTAGCCGAAATGACACCCCAAATGCCCGGAGCATTTCTTTTTCACGTAACGCCGGTGAACCGGCATTGCCGTAAGTCAATATTGGATATTGTCTGGGCAATTCTGCGCCGGTTCCACTATTGGTCGGGTTCAATGCGGTTGGAAAATTCTTAAAAGACGAACTGGTGGCCAGTTTGCGGTTGTTTTGCTGGGGAGAGACAAACTGCCGCAGGCTGGCCACCCTAATTTTCCAGCTACATTCGCGAAATCCCAGACTACCCACCTAAGCGCATGGGAATACCCAAGTAAAATCAGGCTATTGCGCGCAGAAAGAACTTTCCAAATGGTGGTAAACCCTGCCTAACGGATGGCCGACATATATCTAGCGTGGTTAAACGGCTGTAGAGGCGCATGTTTCGCAAGGTTGCTCATTGGTTCTTTGTTCTGGTTGTTCTACTAAGCGCTGCTGCTAGCGCCAGCGCAGAAGAGCTGACCGGAACACTCAGCGTGTCAGTTATTGACTACAGCAATGGGACTCACGAAAAATCATACAGCCTACAACTCTCCGCCAATAACTTCCTGCAACTGGAACTTAGCGATCCCGAAAGCATCTCCTCCCACATTCTGCAAAGCGGAGCAGTCATAAAAGTATCTGGTAGCTACATCAGTTCTCAGCTGTTCCATGTCGACACAATTTCCTTGGTCAATCTTAGCCCTAACTTGTCGTCGCAAACAATTGGAACTAACGCGGTGACGGGAGTGCGCAGGCCGGTGATAATTTTGGTTAACATCGGTTCGAACAATGCGTTTTGTTCGTCATCGCTGGTCGACCAAATTATGTTCACAAACAGCGACAGTGCCCGGGCGGCTTATGAGACTGTTTCCAGAAATCAACTGACCTGGAATCGCGATACCGACGCAAACGGCAGTCCTGATATATTCGGGCCATTCACGATTAGCCCCAGTACGGGCTCCTGCTCAAATTACAATGGCTGGGGCATGGCTGCTTACGACGCGGCAGAAAATGCTGGTGTAGATTTCTCCCAATATAATCATCGAATTTTCGTTATCCCTAGGATCTGCGGCTTTGGCGGAGTCGCAAACGTTGGATGCGGGGAGACCTGCACCGCCTATATCCTTGACTGCCATGAGCCAAACGTATGGGCACACGAACTTGGGCATAACTTGGGCATGGATCACGCAGGTGACGATCTCAACAACGACGGGACTATCGAATCAGAATACGGCGACACTTCCTGCATCATGGGTTTTACTTACAACCAGATCCTTTTTAATGCCCCGCATATCGCACAGATGGGTTGGCTGGATGCCTTTGGGTCCAAAATGATCGAAGTGTCGACGACCGGGCACACCAACCTACTGTCTCTTGAAGCCGACTCAGCAGTTAACTCAAACGCGCAAATTATCCGAGTCCTTAAGAGCACAGGCGTCTACTACTATCTATCGTATCGCAAGAATTCAGGAGTCTTCGACGAGTTGTCTTCGGAGTTTGAAGGCAAAGTCAGCGTCCATACGAAGGCGGGTGGACTTACCCAAACTGCTTTCATCGACGCACTGGCTGAAGGCGAAAGTTTTGTCGACTCGACATTGGGACTCACCGTCTGTCACAACTCGAGCAACGGCACATCCGCAAACATCAGTGTAGTGTTTAACTCGAGTCATGACTGCGACGGAGAGGATGAGCCGGTCGGTGGCAGCGGTGGCGCAGTTCCGGGCGACAGCGATGGTGACGGCGTGACTGATTCTCAGGAAACAGCTGATTCGACCGACTCATCTGACCCGGGAAGCTACATGGAACATCTAACTTCGCCGATCTACGCTCTATGGAACAGCTATCTCGGCGTAATGAACGTGCTTGAGCTGGTCAATCCAGGATCAACAGATACAACAGCTACGATTTCTTTATACTCGATAACCGGCAATCACATTTACTCTTTGTCATATTTGATTTCGGCCGGACAGCAGTATGACGTAGTGCTCAACAGCTTCCCCGGTTTTCTGACTGACTCCTATGGGATCGTAATGATTACCTACAGCGGGGGTGAACTCGATGGCCGAAGCTCGTACTATCGTCCGTCCGGTTCGCAGTACGAGTTTGCTTATAGTGCACCGTTCGCTCCCGTGCTCAGAGGAACTACCGGCCTCAGCTTTAATACTTACCAGCCAAGCGTAAACTCCTCGGAACTAAATTGGCGGGTAAACAACTGGCTCTCGATCGTTAACCTGGCTGCTTCAAGCAAACAGTTTAGGGTAAAGACTTACAATCAAGTAGGCGCCCTACTTGCGGATGTTACCCACACCGTGCCGGCATTCGGCCGCAGCGATGTTGACGGAGGACACGAGCTGGTCGGACCAAGCATCATTGGTTTTCATGAAATTATTCCGCTTGATCAAGATGAGCCTTACATAGCACTGCTGACACGATACGGCACGAACGCTGGGCCCAGCGAAGCCGAAACCGCTTACACTTTCGCTTTTCCGCTCAGCGCACATGCTGGCACCGGCCGCCCAATCTTCCTGCCTACTTCAAGGCAGTTCGGAGAAACCAATTGGATTGAAGTTGTGAACACGTCTGCATCCGCGACGTCCGTCACAATAGAATGGTATGACTCAGACGGCAGTCTGAAGCTGACTCAATTTATCAACCTCGATCCCCATGCCCAGCTCCATTTTCAGGCAGACGGGACTATTTTAGACTCCGGTGAACGCGGCCATGTTCGCATAACACCAACCGTCGCAAATTCGATTATCGCGCAAAGCATGCTCTACTACAGAAGTAGTTCTGGCAGCATACAAGCAATGAGCGGAGTTCAGGCGAAAGAAGCCTTAGGGTCAGAATATAGCGGGTCGTACAATCTCTGGCTGAATATGGAGAACTATCTGACGATTTCAAATATTCTCAATCAAACGGTTGTTGTAAGAATTGACTCTGCGGGCAGCGACAGCTCAACCGGCACAGCTTTCGTCACGCTTGCACCGTACGAAACAACGAGCATTCCCGTTCACAGTACTGCTGAACTAAATACTTCTCCCGATACTTACGGCTCACTCTTATTAACACCAGACGCTATCCGATCATTAATTGTAGACACACATCGACTGCGCTATGAAAGCAGCAACCTGGACTTTGCTTTCCCCACGACGGTACGACCACAGTAATTATTCAGGGGAGAGAGCTGCTATTACCACAAACCGCGGAGCCAGGGCACGAACTGCACTCGGCAGAACGCGCCCCAGCTCCTCTTGCTTTCAGCTCAACGTAACTTCGCCAGCGAAGTTCGTCGCCATCGCCCTGGTGTAATCCTCAATGGTCGTGCATAGACCGTTGCCCATCAGCCAGCGGACCTTCACTTCGGAGGCAATCGAGGTATGATCGTAGCAAGGAATTGCACCCGCCTCGACCGCAGCCACGCCCACCTCATAATGTTCGCCGCTAGCCGAACCGCCGCTGAACTGCGACGTCATGAACACAGGTATGCGCAGCTCTCGCGTCGCATACTCGACCACAGGCACCAGACTGAATGTGCCCTTGCTGCAAACATTACCTTCGCCGAGTGACTTGAGAATCAGCGAGCTGATTCCACCAGCCCCCAACATCCGCCTGAGCAGGTCCGGCTCTAGCCCGGGCGCAACTTCAAGCGCAAGCAGGCCCCTACCGAACTTCGGTGCAAGACTACTGCTCCACTCGTTGCCTTCAGGTCGTCGAGCAAGCAGCGCCTTGTCCAAGTGAACGCCAAAGGCATCGATTACTCCAACGTCCGCAAACGCTGGAGAACGCATCGCATCGAAGTTGCGCTCCGTGACCTTGGTCGTCCGACAGCCGAGCAGCACTCGGTGCCAGAAGTTAACGAGGACATCGGCGACACCCGCTTCCAAAGCGGCTAGGACGGTGCGGAACTGGTTCTCAAGGTTAAAACGGCCATCACCGCCAACCTGGTAGATCGTGTTCTGGGCACCAGTGAGAACAACAGGGATCTTCAGCCAGCGCGTTTCGGGACCGGGGCCATTGAGCGCCAAGGCCAGTGCCGTCGCACTGTACCCGAGCGTGTCAGTCCCGTGCGCGATCGCAACAGCGTCATACCCCTCCTCGTCTTGAGCACGTTCGACTCGCATCGCCAGACGCTCCCAGTCATCGGGAACGACGTTGGTACTGTCTTTAGCCGTTACGTACTCGAAGGTAATGTCCAAAGCTCCGTGGAAGCAGGCAAGGCTGGACTCGCATGCGGCACGGAAGTCCTCAGCATCCTCCGGTGGAACGAGATAGTGATGCTCCCCTTTCACTTTGAGGCGCATTCCGATCGTACCACCGTGAAACAAAAACAGAACTCTCCAACGTTCCTGCCTACGACCCGGCCGGACCGTGGACCCAGACACCAACATCTTCATGGGATCCCCCTTTCGGCTGGAATGCCGCGGACGGTGTTGAGAAAGCCGTATCGGACGTCGATACGACTGGACTTGTGCGAGAGCGGAAATCCTTCTCAGCAGCACCTCTCGCCGGTGCGCCTGCTCTTGATTAGCGAACAGGCAGTCAGCGGAGGTCAGAATCAAACTGCTCAAAGAAAAAACTGCAAAAGGAGCTTCCCAAAAAGCCCTAGGCCAAGGGCCAATTTGGTAGAGCTTTCATAACATACCGGATACATTAGTAAAGATTTTATATTTTAAATTAGCTTTTGTTATGAATTTCGAAACAAGGTAAGCAGATATTTTGAGATCCAAAATTGAGGTCAAAGCACATGGGCAATAATTTCGAGATCGATAATTTGGATCGAGGCATTCTGAAGGGCTTGATCGCGGACGCGCGTACTCCCTTCAGCGAAATCGCTAAACAACTTGGCGTTTCAGACGGCACGATTCATGTTCGCGTAAATCGGCTGAAGGAACGCGGCATCATCAAAGGCTCTAAAGTTGTCGTCGACTATCAAACTCTGGGTTTTAATATCTGCGCAATGATTGGAATCAATCTACGCGAAGGGAAGGAATACTTACCGGTACTGAACAAGCTTCGGAAGATTCCGGAGATAACCGAAGCTCACTACACCACCGGCCAGTATAATTTAATAATTAAGGTTATGCTGACGTCGACTGAACACCTCTACTTGTTTCTAATGCAAATTTTGCAGCAAGTTGAAGGTATTCAGTCGACTGAGACATTTATCGTTCTCGATACTCCGTTCGTTAGAGAAGCTTCGATCGAGCAGGTCGGTTAATTCCCTACAACAGTGAAACTAACCAGTACCCAAGCAGAAACACTGCCAGCAGTCCCCACATGATTAAGCACGGGGGACAAAGTGTATCGCAGCTAACGCACTCTTTTGAACTATCATTATCACAGCAATTTTTATTAGATTCCATAACTATGCAGCTCCTAAAACCGTTCGCTTCTCAATCTGTTCGATACCGCGAAAAGCCGCTATCGCAACAATCATCAGTCCAAGCACAAACCACCAAGGCGATGCGCCAGTTGCTGTAACGAAGGTCTCTTTACCTAAATCCCAAACGCTCAACACATTAGCTTTGAACCAAGGATGAACTTCCGCGTAAATTGCCGCTCCGGCAAGCATTCCTAAAACACCGGCGACCGCATCTTTCGCACCATCGCCGATTGCAGCGGCGCCAGTGCCGGGGCAGTAGCCCAGAATTGCCATTCCAACTCCGAAAATTACCCCTCCGAGCGCGTTCCCAAGGATCTGAGCATTCTTAATATGGAGCGCTTCAATCATTCCCAGCTGCAGCATCCCATAAACTCCAATGCCACCGACAACAACTGCCGTCAGCATCACCTTTATTACGGTAAAGTCTTGCAGCAAAAACTGCCGAACAATCGTGTTGAATTTGGTTACACTGCCTTTTTGCAGCAGAAAACCAAACGCGAAGCCGGTAAGTGCGCCGAGCAGCAAATCAGTCGGCGATGCAAAAAATGAAGTATTAAACATGTCACGCCTCCTTAATTGCGTTTACGGTAAAGCATCAGCGCGGTAGGAATACCAGCAGCAAAAAGCGCTCCGAGGAACACCCAGCTCGATATGGCCAGCTGCAAACCCCCGGAAATTCCATGACCCGAAGTGCATCCGCCGGCCAATCTGGCGCCGAACAATACAAGCACCCCACCTAAAAAGGCTCCGACGTAGCGCTTCGCCTTAGAACTGCCGAAACTTTCAGACCAAACTGAAGGCACAGCATCCTGCTTCGCACCGCCGCCAAGCTTTGCGGCAACATACGCTCCGAGAATCATCGCCAAAACCAACGCGAACTGCCAGTCGAACGCGGGCTGTCCGTCTAAATATTTCGCAAAGTATTCGGTGCCCTGAACGTGCTGCGGAGCAACAACGGCCTCCGCTGCACCGACAGCCTTCACAAAAGTTGTCGAGGTTCCAAGCGCTTTAGTCATTCCGCCGAACGTTATCCATGAGAGTACGCCAATCAGCGCTCCCACGAGGTACGGGGACCATTTTTCTCTTTTAAAAAAGTTCATCATACTAACAGCCCTCTCATTTAAATCTGGCTTCGACACAGGCCATAATGTTTGCAAGATGTGGTTCAGTTACCTTGTAAAAAATCTTTCTTCCCTCTCGCCGGTTGCTCAGCAGCCCACAGCGTTCCATCAGCTTCAAATGCTCCGAGGCCATGTGGCTTTGAATTCCGCAGGACTTCGCAAGTTCGCCAACTGTGTATTCGCCTTGCAGCAGCAGCTGGACCATGCGCAGACGATGTGGGTGCGCCAAAGTCTTTAGACACTTGGCTGCCTCCTCCATTCCCTCCAAGCTGGTCATCCGCTGTTTTTTTCCACTCATAATATATCTATATATCGCGATGGTACGATATGTCAAGCCAGCTGGCGCTTGTTTTTGATTTTAGACATTAAGTGCCGCATTTTACAGGAGTTTTCTTGCGCTAGCTCGGCCGCACGTTCCAGCGCAGCGCTGTCCAGACATTGTTTGAGTAAGCAAACTCGCCGAAGGCTCCGGTTTTCAACTTTAACGGGTAGTTCTGCTTAAAAGATTCGTAGTCGCGCGTTATATATGGTGCGAATCGTGCCACCCCGTTGCTAGTAACAACGATTGCGGTCTTACCCATGCACTCGCGCTCGAGCCTTGCAGCGAGCTTCCGCCAAGCCTCAATCAACTCTGCTGGACGCACCCTCCAGCCATCTGGCACTACAGCATCCGAATTCCACAAGTCGATTGCCTCCTGACCAACTCTCGAGACAACGTCTTCTTCAGTCCTCCCCTCATCCGGACCGTAGTCAATTTCGTTAAAATCAGCAGAGGACTCGAATTGCGGCGCGAAATCACCGGACTCACAAATTATACGAGCAGTTTCCTGAGCGCGCCGAAGCTCACCTGCAATAATCAATTCCGGCTTGATGCCATTGCTTCCAAAAAATTTACCTAATGCTCGCGCCTGCTCGATTCCACTCTCGACTAAAGGAATATCCGTACCGCAGCCCACGCGCAGCGGTGTTTCTCCGGGCCCAAAAGTATTGCCATGGCGAACTATGAATAATCTTGCCTCACTCATCACTCAGATTGGAAAACTCCGCTTTTAATTAAAGCTTCGGCACGCTCCACATCCTCCGGCGAGTCGATCCCGCTAATGTAGGGGCGACCGTTGAAACTCACGTCGACGACTCGAATCGCGATGTCGTTTTCCAGGAGCCTTAGCTGCTCTAAGCCCTCCAGCTTCTCGTATCTTGTTCGAGGCAGCTCACAGTAAGTTTCCAGCATATCCATACGGTACGCATACAGTCCAAGATGAACCCTAACAGGACACTCAAGCTCCTGCTCTCTCATTTCTCGTTCCTTTCGCACTGCTGGAATAATTTGCTTAGAAAACCAAAGGGCATTGCCATGCGGATTAACAACAACTGTTGTTCCAGAAAATGGAGTTTTAATTTTCGATTCCCGCAGTCGATCCAGCTCTTGCCAACTAAGTTTCGCAGCCGGGGTTGCAACTGCTATGTCGGGATCTTTTTCAAAGACTTTCACTATTTCGGAGATAAAATCCGGAGGTGTGAACGGCGAGTCGCCTTGAAAATTTACAACTACATCGGGTGCCCTATCGGATTCATGCACGGCAGCCAACGCTCGGTCTGTTCCGCTGGGACAGTCTGGGTTTGTCATAATCACTGAAGCACCGAGCGACTGCGCGTGCGCAAAAATTTCATCGTGATCCGTCGCTACGAGCAGCTCTGCCGTTACACCCGCCTTCTCCAGTAGAGTGACCGCCCGCTTGCCCTGCTTAACAACTCGAGAAAGCAAACTCTCTCCGGCTATCTTGACCAGAGGTTTGCCAGGAAGTCTGGTAGACTGATATCTCGCCGGTATAACTATTAGAACGTTCATGATGCGCCTCCGTGCGAATCGTAGCTGAACCGAGACAATACGTAAACTCACAGCCGGTTTAAACTAAGACAGAGAATATATATACTTCCGGTTAAAGTTAAAACGTTAAGAGCTAGCAACAAATGTCAATGAACCTTACTAATACGGAAGTCGTTATCGTTGGATTGGGCGCGATGGGCAGTGCCGCGGCTTACCAGCTATCTAAGAGTTCGGTCAGGACAATTGGCATCGACCAGTTCTCACCGCCTCACAATCTCGGCTCCTCACACGGAGACACCCGAGTCACACGTGAAGCAATCGGGGAAGGACCGCAATTCGCTCCGCTTGCTATGCGCGCGAATGAAATTTGGCGCGAGATCGAAACTAAAGTAGGCCAAGAACTCCTCGTCCAATGCGGCGTGCTGATGTTCGCCGATGACCCGAGTATGTCGCCGATTCATGGCTCGGACGGCTTTTTAGACTTGACCATCAAAACCGCCAAAGACCTTGGTATCAAGCATGACTTACTTGACGGCGCTCAGCTAATGCGTCGATTCCCTCAGTTTAAATTTCACGGCAATGAGGCCGCATACCTTGAGCATGGCGGGGGCTTTTTGTGGGTCGAACGCTGCGTAGATGCTCAATTGAAACTAGCTGAGTCTAACGGAGTTGAGATATCGCGGGGTGAGAAAGTTATCAGTATTGATTCCGGCGAAGCTAAGCGAATTACAGTGCAAACAGATCGACGCAGAATCGAAGCTGAAACTGTTGTTATCACCGCCGGACCCTGGGTTAATAGTTTCTTGCCAAACGACCTGCAAAATAAATTCACGGTATATCGTCAGGTGCTTTGCTGGTTTGAAACTGACTTCGAACTAGAAAACGCTGGACCGGAGGCAATGCCGGTTTTTATTCGCTTGGGTGAAACTCCCGAAGAAATGTCGTACGGATTTCCGTGCGTGGATGGTCCACGTGGGGGAATCAAAGCAGCGGCAGAACGTTGGATAAATCCCTGCGACCCCGATAAGGCAAATCGGGAAGTAACGGCTGCGGAAGTGGATGACATTTACAATCAGCTTAGTGATGTTGTGAGAATTAAGAACAACTGTTTGCGCTCGGCTACCTGCCTTTACACCACCACCGCAAACTTCAATTTTGTCATCGACCGCCGTCCCGACAACCCGCACATAATCGTGGCATCTCCTTGCTCTGGCCACGGCTTTAAACATTCCGCTGCGATCGGAGAAATTCTCAGCCAACTCGCTCTTGGCAAGCAAACTACCCTAGACATTTCAGTATTTAAGTTCTAATCGCACCTCCCGGTGCGTATTGAACATCACAGGCCCCTGCGCTAGAATTCGGCCAGTATAACGAACCTGAGAGGCTCCGATGAAAAAAGCATTAATTCTTTTTGTTCTTTTAGCGATTTCGCTACCGACCAGCGCCCTGGCCAATGAAGGCGGAGCCGCAATGAACTCTGAGCAAGCTCAGGTATCAAACTCAATGGTCCATCCGGGCTCTACGCTCGAGCAGTACGAATTTGAAGATCAACACGGCGAGAAGAAGACCATCTCACCCGACACAAACCTGCTGTTAATGTCATTCGAAATGGATCTCTCCAAGCAAATTCACGGCTTTTTGGAAAACAAGGATCCCAACTACCTTGAACAACATCACGCTCAATACGTTGTCGATATTACCCCGATGCCCTCAATCATAACTTGGCTGTTTGCTGGGCCGAAGATGAGAAAGTATAAGTTCCCAATTCTGCTTGCCGACGACGATGAGTTTGCTCCAAAGTATCCGAAAGAACCGGGGAAAATTGCCGCGCTTAAAATCGACAAAGATCGCACTATCTCGAGCATTCAATTTTTTGACTCGATGGAAGAAGTCGACAAAACATATTTCCAGGAGCCGCGCATTTCTGTCTCAAACATGGCTGACCAAATTTCCAAAATTAAGGCAGCCAAATAGGTAAAAAGCTTACGCTCTATTTTAAATACATAAACAGGGCATTGCGCACCGGGGTAGTCGCTACCGCCGCGCTTTGCCTTATCGGAGCCTCTGCTGCAGAACAGGCTGGAGACGAGGCTTGGAGCCTCCGCGCAGCGAAGTTCTCCGAAACCGGTCGAGCCGACGCCAACCGAGCGAAGGCCGCCATGCAAAATTACGAAGCGGCGCTATCGTTGGAGCCAGAAAGTGTCCCCCTGCGCTTCAAAGCGATGGAGGCGAATTACTTCTACGGCGAGTTCGTTTCACAGCGCGACTCTGAACGTAAGCGCCTATACGAACAGTCTGTTAAACTAAGCAATGAAGTCCTAATTACCCTCAGGCGTGACATAAGCGCTGGGACTGATTTCGACTCCCTTCCGTTGGCAGATCAGGCAAAGCTGTTTGCCAAAGCACCATTAGCTGCGAAAGCTCACTTTTGGGCTGCTATTAACTGGGGCCTGTGGGGCATGTCACACAGCTACTTCGCCTCGGCGCGAGAGGATGTTGCCGAAAGAATTCGCCATCACGCCAGACTACTGATTTTAATTGATCCGAAATACGCCGACGCCGGCGGCTATCGCCTTCTTGGTCGGCTTCATTCACTTACCCCGAAGATTCCTCTCTTTACGGGCTGGATTGACCGTAAGTATGGGCTTAAACTCCTGCGTAAAGCGCATGGTATTTCTAACGCAGATCCGCGAAACGCGCTTTTCCTAGCTGAGGCTATTTTGGATGTAAATCCCAAGAAACGGTCGGAGGCGCTTAACTTGCTGCGTGAAGTGGTCAAGACCGTACCAAACGAGTATTACCTCGTAGAACAAACTCAAACGATTAAACAGGCAACCCACCTGCTGAACTCACTATTAGCTGAGAATTAGCATGAGCGAACAAGATGCTTACATAAAGTACATCCAAGACTTCTTTGGCAAATGGGTTGCGGTCTACGACTTGTTCGCAGCATCCATATTTTATGCCTACAGCCACGCGGTGAAGGTTGTAGACCCGCAGCCGGGGATGAATATTCTTGATATTTGTACTGGCACCGGCGAAATAGCAGTGCGCTGTGCGAAAGCTGGCGCCACCGTCACGGGAATCGATATTACCGAGGCGATGTTAGCCCGTGCTCAAAAGAAAGCAGCCGGTTTACCTGCAACCTTTCTTACAATGGACGCTAGGAATCTAGAGTTTTCGAATGCAGCGTTCGATGCGGCGATAATTTCATTCGGCCTACATGACATGCCGCGCAAAGTGCGATTGGCTGTCCTGACTGAGGCGAGCCGAGTCGCAAAGCG
>JAGRAN010000019.1 GCA_020434585.1 Bdellovibrionales bacterium | reverse complement strand
TCTGGAGCACTGACCGACGTATCGTTTGGTCCAATCTTTGGAAGAGCACCGGAAGAAATTACCGCGTAACAGATGCCCGAGGCTGCTGCGATTACCACGGCGCCGTGACTACTCAGGACCATAGCCGAGCCAGCGATGATCAGCAGATAAAGCACGACAAACGGACTGCCCGTGCCACCCGTCGCGTAAATCACCATACTGGCGAGTAGAACGTCGGTTAGACCTTGGCCGTAGGCGACTGCGACTAGGTTGCTTGTATAGTGAACCCAGATTACGTTGGCGACTGACAGCGCATATGTTGCGCCCAATACCAAGAAGATGACATTCATGTCACCCGCGGGATGCTGGCTGTTAAACAGGCTCCAAGTTGAAGCTGCTAAGAAAGCTGTTACTAAGAGCACGCGCCCGAATACCAGTCGAATCAACGTAGTTTTCAGGCGAACGGGGTCTCCGGGGACAAACGGCGAGCGCAAGAAGTCGATCATTCTTTTGCCGACTGTTGTCCAAGTTGCGTTTGGGTCCGCTACTAATGAAGATAGTTTAAACATCACGGCAGTACTGCTCTTGCTATACAACAGTTCCCAGTTTGAAGATCGGCAGATACATCGCGATTACGAGACCACCGACCAGGGTTCCGAGTACCAGAATCATAATAGGTTCGATTAATTGCTTTAATGCGTTAACGGCGTTGTCAACTTCGTCGTCGTAGAAGTCCGCGATTTTTTGCAGCATCGCGTCCAAGGCACCAGTCTGTTCACCAACCATGATCATCTGTGTGACCATCGGCGGGAAAATATTTGAGTAGAGCAGGGGCTCAGCAATCGTTTTACCTTCGCTGATGCTTACCCGAACACGTCCGATTTCAGTTTCGACGACTTTGTTGCCGGCGGTTCTTCCGCAGATTGCGAGTGCGTCGAGGATCGGAACACCGGAGCTGAGCATCGTTCCCATTGTGCGAGTAAAGCGCGCAACGGCAACTTTTCTGATGAGCTCACCAAAAACTGGCATTTTGAGAAACAGCGGGTGCGCGACGCGTTTGCCGCGATCTGTTTTTAAGAAGCGACGGAGCAGCCAGAACGTAGCGATCAGTCCGAATGCGATTGTGCCGCCGTTGGCGACCATGAAGTTAGATAGGTTAATGACCCACTGCGTTGGAGTCGGTAGTGCGGCTCCAAAGCTCGAAAACAGTTCGGCGAAAGTCGGAATAACAAAGATTAATAGAATCGATGTAACAATCACGGCAGCGCCGACAACGACCGACGGGTAGATCATCGCGGTCTTTACGCTGCGCTTAAGTTTCGCGCTTTTCTCAAGGTAGTCAGCCAGACGCTCCAAAATAATATCGAGTACACCACCCGCTTCGCCGGCAGCAATCATGTTAACGAATAGGTCGTCGAACATTCGTGGATGTTTGGAAAGTGCGTCTGCAAGTGTGCCACCTGACTGTACATGCTCTTTGATTGCGAGCAGTGTGCGCTTCATTGCAGGGTTAGGGTGGTTCTTGCCTAAAACATCGAGCCCCTGAACGATTGGAAGACCCGCATCGATCATCGTGGCGAACTGTCGGGTAAAAACAACAATCTCCTTAACTTTAGCTTTAGGCTTAAAGCCGGGGATGTTGATTTCCTTCTGAAGACCGGTTCCCTTTTCCTTGATCTTCTTCATGTTCGGGGTGATGCGTTGAGACTTGAGGGCGTTGAACACCGCTTGGGTGCTTAGCGCTTCCATTTCTCCGCGAACTCTCTGCCCTGAAGATGAACGTCCTTCCCAGGTAAAAACAGGCATTGTTCTCTAACCTCTTCTACTTTTCAAAAATCATTGCCTACCCGTCAGCTACGGTGACGCGCAGTACTTCTTCAACCGTTGTAACGCCTTCTTTGAGAAACGTTAGACCCGACGAACGCAGCGTATTCATTCCGAGTCGGATAGCTTCCCGCTTGATCTCAGCGGCTGATGCGCCGTTAAGAACGAATTCTTTCAGTTCTTCTGTCATGGTCATGCACTCGTACAGTGCAACTCGACCTTTGTAGCCGGTTCCGTTGCACTTGCCGCAGCCTGTGCCATAGAATACTTTCGTGTGTTTCGCTTCAGTAGGTGGAATGCCGATGTTAACCAGCACTTCCGGGCTTACTTCGAGCGGCTGTTTGCAGCTTTCACAAATGCGCCGAGCCAGTCGCTGAGCGACGACGATGTTAATCGATGATGCGACTAGAAACGGTTCGACGCCCATGTTGAGCATTCGGTTAATGGTTGATGGGGCATCGTTCGTGTGGAGGGTTGACAGAACCAAGTGACCGGTCAAAGACGCTTTAATGGCAATCTCCGCAGTTTCATAGTCTCGAATTTCACCAACCATGATTACGTCAGGATCTTGCCGCAGAAATGAGCGCAGAGCAGCGGCGAAGTTTAGTCCGATATCATCATGCATTTGCACCTGGTTAATACCGGCGAGGTTAAATTCAACTGGGTCTTCAGCGGTGGAAATGTTGATCGTCGGCTTGTTAAGTTCCGTAATCGCTGAGTAAAGGGTCGTCGTTTTACCAGAACCAGTCGGACCGGTAACAAGCACCAGACCATATGGCTTGTAGATCGCGTCCTGGAACAGCTTCATTTGGTCTTCAGAGAAGCCGAGCTTGGTCATGTCAGTCTGGAGGTTTGATTTGTCGAGCAGTCGCAGTACGACTTTCTCACCAAATAGCCCCGGCAGTACGCTAACACGAAAGTCCATCTCGCGGCGGTGACCCAGCTTGAGCTTGATACGACCATCCTGCGGCAGACGCCGCTCGGCGATATCAAGGTCGGCCATAATTTTAATTCTGGAAGTAATCGCGTTTTTTAGCTTAAACGGCGGCTTCATAATTTCATAAAGCACGCCGTCAATGCGAAATCTTACCCGAAAGACTTTTTCGTAAGGCTCTAAGTGAATATCTGAAGCACCTTTCTTAATCGCATCGGTTAAAATTGCGTTAACCAGCTTTACGACCGGGGCGTCTTCAGTTGCGCGTTCGAGTGCCTGAACATCGATCTCGTCGCCATGCTCCATCAGCTCGACGTCGTCGACATTGTCGAAGTCTTCGAAAATGTTGTCGTAAGAAATCTCGCCTTCGTACAGCTTATCAAGCGCGGCTTTTAGTTCGGCTTCGGAAGCAAGATATACTTGGATATCAAGGCCAGTGATAAACTTGATGTCGTTTAGGGCAACGATGTTCGAAGGGTCTGCCATCGCAACGGAAAGAGTGCCTGATTCGCGGCGCAGCGGCATGATCAGATGTTTTAGTGCGAGCTCGTGCGAAACAAGCTTTACTACATCGTGATCAATATCTTCATCTTCCAGCTTCAGTAGAGGAAGCCCGTACTGTTCGGAAAGTGTTTCGAGCAGACGCTGTTCCTCTATATATCCAAGCGATACCAGCGCAGAGCCGATCAGACCTCCGTTCTGCTGCCTGTGTTCTTCTGCTTGAGAGAGCTGATCTTCAGTGATCATCTCTGCTTTCAAGAGTAGATTTCCAACTCGTGATGACATATTGCACGCGCGCTTTGAAAAAAACCGTCAACGATCGCTCTGCTGGTATGACCCGTTGACAAATTTTGCCGACCAATCCATGTCGGAGATAACCACCCGTCACAAATGAGGGCTTGGCTCTCACTCGCTTAAAAATCGTCAGAAGATGGTCTGTGCTTTAGCGGACAGGCTCAAATAACGTCACTCTTTATGGTGAACTGCGCAAATAATTCGCAGTAAGGATTGGTAGCGAATTAGACGATTTGAAACGTCCCTTGGATTAGGCCAAAAATTCGCATGCTTACTAGATGAGCCTTCTTGGCCTGTTCGAATGTGTGTTCTAGGGCTGCGGGCGGCGGCGAATGACAACATTCCTGCGCGGAGCTGCTATCTCGGGCATTTTGATATCCCGGGCCATGACCGTCTGGCGGCCGGCTTCCTTAGCCCGTTCTATGGCCTTCTTGGCGATTTCTCGAACGTGTGTGGACAAGGCTTCCAGTGTTCCGGCTGAGGTGTTCATGCCGGAGCTTTCGAGAATGTAGCTTTTGACTCGGGAGGCGACTACTAGAATGTCGCTGCCGCTCGCGGCGCTGCTGCTTTCAGACGCTTCTGCGCGGGCTTGGGCTTGGGCTTGCTGCGCGCTCGGGGCGCGGCGTTCTTCGGCACTGGCTTCGCGGTGGTTCATGACCGGAACGTGCGCGTCCCAGCAGCGAATATTACAGAACACCATCTGGCTGCGTTTTCTGTTGCAGGTCGAGACGCTGCAGACGTAGTAGAGCGCACCGAAGCCAATTGGGTGTTTGCAGGTGGTGCACTTTCTCCAGTAGTTCGAATCGTTCATAAAGCTAAAGATGTTTTATCGAGATTTTTGTTCCTTCGGTTTCTGTAACGATCCACCGTTTGCCCTGAAAATAAACCAAACTGCCGAGTTGTGCGCATTGAAGTGCGCTTTTTAACTCTATTTCGTATTTGGTAGGGTCTACTTCTTCTAAACGTCGGATGTCAGAAAGTTCGAAGTCATCATGAGGTACCTCGCCCTGCGAGAGCAACAGAATTTTACTTCTGGATGACGCGTCTAAATCGTCGGCCCGTCCGTCTAGGAAGGTCTTAATGTCAGCTTCGCTCTTACCGCCTGCGCGCAGCTGTTTCAACTCGTCGACTATGATGTCGATCTGGAAAATTGAGAACTGCGCGACGAGAGTACCTGCACCCTCTAGAGGCTCGGTAATGTCGTATTCGTTGTCGTCATCATTCATGGCCGCGGCTCAGTTTAAAAGCCGAACTGTTCCCTTAACTCTCCCAGTATAGCATCAACTTTGATTCGGCGCTGCTCGAGCGAATCGCGGTCGCGCAGGGTAACAGTGTCGTCTTCAAAGGTTTGGTGGTCTACGGTGAGGCATGCTGGAGTGCCGGCTTCGTCCTGTCGTCTGTAGCGTCTGCCGATATTGCCGGCCTCGTCATACGCTGCCGGATAGACCTCGCGAACGCGGCGGTATATCTCCTGGGCTTTCTCAGGGTGTCCGTCTTTTCTAAGCAGCGGAAAGACGGCGACCTTAGTCGGGGCAAGTCTCGGATGCAGTCCGAGGACAACTCGCTGATTGCCGTCGACTTCTTCCTCCCGGTAGGCGTCGACGAGAAAGGTGAGCATGGCCCGATCCGTTCCCAGGGCAGGTTCGATTACGTGCGGAGTAAAGCTCGCACCGCTGGTTTGATCTTTCCATTCCAGCTTCTTCCCGCTGTGTTCGGCATGCTGCTTCAAATCGTAGTTCGTGCGGCAGGCGATGCCTTCAAGCTCCGACCAGCCAAACGGGAAGCGGTATTCGATGTCCGACGTGCCGGTGGAGTAGTGCGAAAGCTCGTCTGGGTCGTGCGGGCGAATTCTCAGCTTCTCGGGGTCAGCTCCGAGGTCGATGAACCACTGAAGCCTAGCGTTCTTCCAGTATTCGTACCACTGCGCATCTGTTCCGGGCTTGCAGAAGAATTCCATCTCCATCTGCTCGAACTCGCACATGCGAAAAGTGAAGTGACGGGTAGTAACTTCGTTACGGAACGACTTGCCTTGCTGGGCGATGCCGAACGGAATTTTAACTCGGGTAGTATCGATTACGTTATTGAAGTTTACAAAGATTCCCTGTGCTGTTTCGGGGCGGAGATAGACTTTTGATTCTTCGCTCTGAATCGGCCCGAGGTAGGTTTCGAACATTAAGTTGAACATGCGCGGTTCGGTCAACGTTCCGGGCTTGCTTGCGTCAGGTCCGACAACCGAGCCAAACTCAGACAGCGGGATGTCGGTTAACAAGACTGTTTCGATGTGATCGGAAGGGAAGTTGCCGGAAGCGAATTTTGAGAACCTTTTCTCTGCCTTCTCGCGAGCCTTGCCGCCGTCATCGATGAACGCGATCATCGGGCAGCCTTCAACTCCTTCGACTCGCAGCACGGAAACGTGATCTGCCCGGTAGCGGTTGTTGGACTCTTTGCAGTCGACCATTGGGTCGTTAAAATTTCCAACGTGTCCTGAAGCATGCCAAACTTTCGGATGCATAATGATTGAGGCATCGATGCCGACAACGTCGTCGCGTAGGGTAACCATTGAGCGCCACCAGGCGTCTTTCACATTGCGCTTGAGTTCGACTCCCAACGGGCCGTAGTCGTAGCAGGCTCCGATTCCACCGTAGATTTCGCTGGAGGGGAAAACAAAGCCGCGGCGTTTGGCCAGTGAAACAACCGATTCAAGGCTGGAAAGTTCAAAGTTGCCTTTCATGATTACCTTTCTGGATGAATATCCCTTATATATATGGTCGAAAGCTCCTAGTTACCGGGAGAGCACAGAAAGAGCAAGGGTTTCCGAGCTAGAAGCAGCGTAAAAGCAGCAATGAATTTGTTCCTACTAAAACCTGAAGAGACACAGCAGCAGCGGCTGACGCTGGCCCTTGACGACGCTCGGGCTCACCACTTAATCAGCATTAAACGGGTGGCTCCGGGAGATCAGGTGGAGGTCGGTGTGCTTGGAGGAAACATCGGGTCAGCCGAAGTGATTGCCATCAGCAAAAAGCAGATTGAGATTGAACTTGGTGCGTTTGATCGCAAGCCTCCGACTGGCCTTAGCGATGTTCAATTAATTGTTGGTGTTGCCCGGCCGCAAATCATGAAGCGTGTTTTTTACTCGGCGGCGATGCTGGGTGTTGGGGAATTGATCGTTACAGGAGCTGACAGAAGTGAAGCAAGTTATTTCCAGAGTAAGCTGTTTAGCAAAGAACAGTTTATTAAATATTTGTTTGAAGGCATGGAGCAAGCCATGTCGACGCAAATTCCGCGGGTAAGGACGTTTTCAAAATTTCATCATCTATTGCGAGAAGCGCCGTACGCTGCGAGCAGCAGCAAGCTTTTGGCTGATACTTCCGGTGAAGTCTCGCTTGCGAATGGCATGTCCTCCCACGAACTTAACGCAGCATGTTCCGTAGCAATCGGACCCGAGGGCGGTTGGCAAGTCACTGAAATTAAGGCATTAAATGATGCTGGTTTTGTTAGTTTTAACATGGGTGAGAGAATACTGCGGGTAGATACTGCCGCAGTTGCGGCACTTGCGCAGTTGTCACTGTTAATCGGCGCTGCATAACGGGCGATGGCAATCGTAGAAAACAAAAACGACGACGTTACAGTTGAGCCGGATGACTCCGGCGATCCAGAAGACGTTCTGGACGAAGCTGAAGTTCGTGAAACAGGCCCGATTACCCCGGAGCTGGTCGATGATGATTCCGACGAAGACGATGATGCGCTGTTTCAGGAAATGCTTCCGATTCTGCCGCGGGGCGAACTTGTTAAATACGATCCGCTCGACAGCTACCTTTCTGAAATAAAGCACATACCAACTCTATCGCGTGAGGAAGAGCACGCCCTGGCACTTCGCTTCAAAGAGCAAGGCGACAAGCTTGCCGGCTACAAACTCGTAATGGCCAATTTGCGCCTAGTTGTAATGGTGGCAAAGGAGTATCAGCGAAATTTCAGGAACATTCTGGATTTGGTCCAGGAAGGCAATATCGGTCTGCTGGAGGCAGTAAAGAAGTACGATCCATACCGCGGGATTCGCTTCCCGTCTTATGCCGTGTATTGGGTCCGTGCGTATATGCTGCGCTACCTGATCAATAATTTGCGTTTGGTTAAGATTGGTACCACTCAGGCGCAAAGAAAGCTGTTTTTTAACCTGCGCAAAGAGCAGGAGAGGCTCGAGCAGGAGGGCTTTCTACCGGAGGCGAAGCTGCTGGCAGATCGGCTTGATGTAAAGGAGTCTGAAGTAATCGAGATGCAGCAGCGTCTCGCCCTGCCAGACCTCAGCGTCGATGCACCCCTCGGTGGAGTGGAAGATGCGGGGGACATGCACGGTGTTTTACCGGACGAAGCAGAATCAATCGAAGATCAGCTCGTGCGTCGTCAGTTCGACGAGTCGGTTCGCGGCGTGGTTGATAAACTTAAGGATAGCCTCGACGAGAAAGAGCAGGCTATTATTGAGCAGCGGCTGCTTGCAGACGAGCCCTGCACATTGCAGCACATAGCTGAACAGTTCGATTTGAGCCGTGAACGAATTCGTCAGATAGAGAGTAAGCTTAAAGACAAAATCAAAGAAGCTTTGTCCGATCAGCTGCAGCTCGGATCAGAAGGTGAAATCGTGCTCAATTCGCAGGAACTGAGTCCGGAGGATTAGCGGCGGCCAATATATAGATGGAAAAGGAACGACCATTTTCAAGCTTTGGTTCAGCCCTGCCGCGGTCGAATCGTTCTCCCGTTAGGAAGTTCTTCACATATGTTGGAGCGTTTATCCTGTTCGCCGTCGTTCCACTGGCGTTTGTCGGCTGGCGCGAGCTCTGGGTTAATTTACTAGAGCGAGATCGGCCAGAGATTATTCTAGAGAAACCGCCTGTCGGCCTTGGTCTTGAGCCACTAAGATTTTCGTTTGATGTTGCTGACTCCGGATCGGGGATCGACGAAGTCATCGTGCGCGGAGTTCAGGGCAGCGAAGTGCGAGAAATTTTCAGACGAGATTATGACGGCCCTAAAGTCAATCGCGACACGATTAATATCGAAATGTCGAAGGACGATCACCCTTTTGATGAAGGTGATCTGACTATCACCATTGTGACCTTCGACCGCGCCTTTTTCCCGAACGTGCGACAAGTCAGCATAGAAGTTGAAGTTGACTACGGCCCGCCGGAAATCGAGGTTATCACGACTCAGCACAATGCAGTCCTCGGTGGTTCGCAAATGGTGTTCTACCGACTGAAGGAAGTGAACGACGTATTTAGCGGTATTACAGTAGGGCAGTATTTGTTCCCTGGCTTCCCGGCAAAAGCACTCGATGAAGACTACGAATCACGTCCCGATGTGTATTTCGCGTTCTTTCCGATTCCGCTTAATTTTGTGCAAGACAAAGACAAGATTCGCTTGTTTGCCCGAGATCGCGTCGGCAATTTTACTTCTGCTCCAATTCACTATCGAGTACGCGATCCAAATTATCCTGAACGCCCGATCGCTCTCAAAACAGAGTTCCTTGAAGGAACAGTTTATGAGCTAGCTAAGAAATATTCTGAATTCGATGCGAAAATGAATCTTAAGCAGGAGGAGGAGGTTGCGCAGCCTAACTCTCCTGAAGAGATGGTGAAGCAGTTTATCTCGGTTAACGAAGGTTATCGCAACTTGCTCGAAACTTCGATGAAGGAGATTTTTGGACGCCCGAAAATTCGCAAGCTCTGGGACGGCAGCTTTGTGCGATTGCCGGATTCTCGCGAGGTTGCGCAATTTGGCGAGAAGCGCAGGTATTTTTATCAAGGTTTAGATGCCGGCTCTGTCGTAAGCTCTGGTGTCGATTTGTTGATGGGGCGAGGCGCGAAGGCCACGGCCGTTAATGACGGGATAGTTGTTTACTCCGGCGAGATGGGACCTTTCGGCAAAACGGTAATTATCGATCACGGCTTTGGTTTGTATTCTCTCTATGGATTCTTATCGAGCTCTGATGTGTCTGAAGGTGACAAGGTGCTGAAGAGTGAAGCAATCGGCAGCCCGGGTTCAACCGGACTCAACGATCTAGTAAATAGCGTGCACTTTGAAATGCGCCTACACGGACTACCTGTGCGCCCAGTCGAATGGTGGGACAGCCAGTGGGTCCGCGATCACATTACAAATCGAATTCAGGACACCAAAAAGATCCTGGGCATGCGCACGCGCCTCCCGCTTGAAAAGCGCGGGCTTTGATGTAAGCGCCTATTTGACGGCAAAAGTGCTTTCCTATTAACTGACTCGGTTAATTGTAGTTTAGAGTAGCCTCCGATTGAGGCGTTGGGCTGGTTGGTCTTGCGAGGCTGATTGGCCCCACGCCCAAGACTCCGCAAAGTTTGGGTTTTCTCGAGAGTGCCTCAGGCACAAGGAGGTTTGTGAATGTCACGGGTCGGATTTGTGCAGGGGCTTGTGACTGGAGTGATCGGACGCGTGCCGATTTCCGTCAGCGGCCCCACGCTGCTGTTCCTCCAGATTCCGCACGTCGCGGGAACTGAGGACATTGTTCGTCGAGCGGTCGAAACTCTCGGCCGAGCCAATCACCATCTGCGAAGCTTCGTTGGAACCGGGGAGAACAAGACGTTCCTCGACGATCCGACGCATCGTGCTTTCGGCCTGACGTGCTTTCGGGAGACCGAGGCGCAGCGCGGGACCGAACCTGGAACCGGCGAGGTTTCAGACGAAATCGCTGGACGTGCACGTCGGGCGATGGTCGATCTGATCATCGAACTGTTCCAGGAGCGCGATGACGAGCTCGAACGCAGGGGCGGTACGGTGATCTACTTCGCGATCCTGCGGCGCGGCGCACAGAAGGCGCTTCGCGATCATGTTCGTGACGACGTGCTCAGAGCAGAGGGGTACCAGGCGTACACCTCCCGTGAGCAGAGCATCGGTGGCGCACTGGTGGTCGAGGTCGGCAAGCTCGTGCACTTCGCCGGTGACGGGCTCGACTGATGGTCCGCCGAGCTCCCGCCAGCGTCCAATGCTCCCACCTAATTTGTAAAAGGTAAGGAGTCTTGGGCGCTGTCGGGAACATTCCTAGTAATTTTTGTTTAAAAATACTGTGGTATGGGTGACAATACCGCTCATGCTCGATGCTTCGCTCAAGAAAAGACGCTACGTGATATCCGCGGGCGTCATTGCCGGAATTATTGGTTTCCTGATTGCGATCTCACCGCTTGGTCGGACCCTAGATTACCTTTTTTATGACTACTTGTTTGTAATGCGTGGTGAGCGTCCGGTATCGCCAAACATCGTAGTAGTAGGAATCGACGAACCTTCTTTTGCTCAGCTGGGGGAACAGTGGCCCTGGTCGCGAAAGCTCCATGCCCAGCTTGTAGATAAGCTCTTCGAAGCCGGCGCGAAGACAGTTGCTTTTGATGTGTTGTTTGCGGAGCAGTCGGATCCCGAAGGAGATACTGCGCTGCGGGACGCCGTTGAGCGCCATCCGCAAGTCGTTCTCGGAGCGCAGTACGACGTATTGAAGACCCCCCATGGTGACGTGGTGTCGCTGATTCTTCCTTCGGATAAAGTAGCCGGCCCTGCTACGGAAGTCGGTTTAGTTACAATGTCGATTGATGATGACGGCTTTGTTCGTCGTGTTCCGATTGTTCAAGGTGGCTACGAGGCATTGTCGATGAAAGCTGCGCAAATGTATGCGCGAGAAACCGGCGCAAGAATTAACCTGCCGTCGTGGTTCGCTGAGGGAGGCAGAGAGCTTGCGATTAACTTTGTCGGTCCGCCGCCTTCATTCAGATCAGCCAGCTATTACCAGGCGCTAAATCCCAGCGAAAACTTACCACCTAATTTCTTCGAAGGTGCGTTGGTGCTTGTCGGTCTTAACGTTAAACACCAAGTTAATGTTCAAGCTGGCGGGCTGGACCGGCTGCCGTACCCGTTTACCCGATCCGGCGCCGGCTACACCGCAGGCGTTATGCTGCATGCGCACGCCGCAAGCAGCATTTTGGAAGGGTCATATATCCGGGAGCTGTCAGATACCATTAAGCTTACCTTTGCCGCTGCAGCTGCAGTGGCCTTTCCGTTCGCTCTAGCAATAATGTCAACGTGGGCAGCGGCCGCGGTGGTGCTGATAATTGTTTTTGGCACAACCGTGGACGCCTACGTTTTGTTAGTTCGCTCCAACTACTATTTGCCCGCAGTTTATTTCGTCATCCCGATTGTGTTCGTTTACGTTTCAATACTGGCGTCTAGGCTGTGGATTACGTGGAACGATAAGCAATTCATTCGGCGTGCGTTTTCAACTTACTTATCGCCGAAGCTGGTGTCTGAACTGATCAATAATCCAGACAGCCTTAAGCTTGGCGGAGAAGGAGTCGAGGCGACAGTTCTGTTTCTGGATCTGCAAGGATTCACCGCGCTTTCGGAGCAATTGAAGCCGGAGGAGCTGATCACGGTGGTGAATCGCTTCTTAGGCGAGCTTTCAGAAATTGTCGTAGAAAGCGATGGAATGATCGATAAGTTTATCGGTGACGCGATAATGGCTGTTTGGGGAGCGCCGTTCAGGGACGTAGATCATGCTGAGCGAGCTTGTAGAGCTGCGCTTAAAATGAAAAAGCGCGCGGTGCAGCTCGCCCGCCATGACCCGCTCGGCAAGCTGCTGAAGGTTCGAATCGGTATAAACAGCGGAATGATGGTTGCCGGTAATGTCGGCGGAGGGCGTTCGTTTAACTATACTGTGCTTGGTAATCAGGTGAACCTTGCGTCGCGCTTGGAAGGAGCAAACAAGCATTACGGAAGTACGATAATTGTTGGAGAAGAAACAGCCAAACTAGTTTCACTAAGCTTTGAGCTCCGTGAGCTTGATCGTATCCGTGCAGTTGGCAAAACAGATTCGGTAGTAGTTTTCGAACTTCTTGCAGAGAAAGGTGAGCTTGATACGGCTGCGAAGAACGCCCTAAGCGCTTTCGAGCACGGCAGGCGCGAATATGAATCAAGAGATTGGGAAGAGGCTGTAAAATACTTCAAGCGGGCGCTTGAACTCCAGCCTGACGATATCGCGGCAAAAATATTTCTTGAGCGCTGCCGCAATTTTAAGCAGCAGCCACCACCAGACACTTGGGACGCCGTTTTCGAGTTAAAAGAAAAGTAAGGCAGTCGGGTTATTCTTCGGCAATTTCAATAAGCTGCTTTCCGCTCTCGCTGTCGAGCAGAATGCATTTGTTGATTTGCTTGTCGAAAATTAGGGCCTGCTGCAGCTTTGAAGTAAAAACATTTCGCGCAACCGGCGGCATGTTCTCGATCGGAAACTCTCGCAGTTTGACGGTAAGCAAGCCCTGGCCGTTGTCCTCAATCGATGTGACTTTTGGACCGAGAATGGAATGCGAGCGGATAAAAGCTTCAAGAGTTGGAGGAGGAGTTTCGTCTATGCCTTCAACGAATCGCGCAATTCGCTGTCTTGCTGTCTCGTCGGGAGCGTATGCCAGCGAATCCTGCGCGGCCTGCTTGGCCTTTTCTCGTTCGCCCAGCACGCGGTACGCCAAAGCAAGCGCAAATCTCGGCGGGAACAGGGCGGGATTATCTTTTATCACAGCGTTTAGTAGTCCGATCGACTCTTCCGCTTTTCCGGATTGAACCAACACCAAAGCCAAATCGGTTCGGGCTCGTATGTTATCCGGCTCGATGCTAATCAAACGTCGCAGGTATTCTTCTGCTTTATCGAGAATGCCTTGCTCAAAGCACAAAGCGGCGAGTTCTCCGAGGGCATCTCTGTTGTTCGGCTCCCGACGCAGAATGAAGGCATAGTGTTCGACCGCTTTCATGATTAACGCAGAATTGCGTGAGCTGCGCGCTTCCTCGTACAGCATCTGCGCTGCTTTCATGTGCAGCTGCAAATTCGAACCGTCTGATTCAAGCTGCTTCTCAAGGGCGGCTACCGCTTCCGGCAGCTCCGTCGGATTCGCATGGTTCTCCCGACGGCGGTACTGGTTTGATAGAAAATCGCTCAGGCTTGTAGCTCCGAACCAAAGTCCGAAAGCGACGGCGATTGTGATGGCGAAGGGGCCGATTCGAGTCATATCTGCTAGTATTTAGTCGGTCTAAATGCTCAAGCGTTCTATCGGAAAACTTGCTGCTGGGAAAGCCCTGCGCGCAATTTAACAGCATAGATTTTTGGTGTATATTGTCGGGCTCGCAACGTACAAATATTTAGGATTCTAGGTGGCAAATCGATACATTCTTGCAGGATTAATCGTTTTTTCGGCGATTGGATTCCTGATGTATACGGCGGTCAATGAAACCGCGCGCGCCGTAGTAACAGTGGATCAACTCGTTTCCGGTTCTGCGTCGGGAGCGAATTTACGGTTGGGTGGAAGGGTAAGCGACGACTCGATTTCTTACGAGGCCGAGCCGAGACCGACTGTTAAGTTTTCCGTTCACGATATTCCGGAAGGGGAAAGGACAATCGACGTGGTTTACTACGGGCTCATGCCGGATACGCTGAAAGCCGGCAGAGATGTAATTTTAGAAGGCCAGTACCACGGAGCAGTTTTTGAAGCTTCTTCTCTGCTGACCCAGTGTCCATCAAAGTATAAAGTGCCGCTGCCCGGCAAGGACGGTGGTGCGGATTCTGAAGCTCAGACACGGTACAACTAATGGTTGATATTGGGCACTTTTCACTGATTTGCTCATGGATGCTTGCACTGTACGCGGCGGTGATTGGCTTCGCCGGTGCCATTAAGCGCAAACCAGCGCTGTCAGTAAGTTCGGCGAATGCTCTTAATGCTTCGGCAGCGTTTGCGGTAACCGCGTTAGTTTCTTTGGCCGCTGCCTTCTTACAGCACGACTATCGTTATGCCTATGTTTGGCAACACTCAAGCAACGACATGCATTCAGCGTACTTGGTGTCCGCTGTGTGGGGCGGCATGGATGGGTCCATGCTGTTATGGGCTGCGCTTGTTGCGTTGTTTTCCTCGATTTGCTTGATGAGACACGAGGCGGAGCCTTCTGCTGCATATCGAGGCTGGCTGGTGCCATGGCTTGCTGTATCTACGACGTTCTTTCTTACCGTCGTTGTTTTTTTAACGAATCCTTTCAGATTAATTCCCAGCGACATAACTCCCGTTGACGGCAAAGGTCTCAATCCGCTGCTGCAAAATCCATCGATGTTGATTCATCCAGTCTGCCTGTATTTGGGATTCACGGGATTTTCTGTGCCGTTTGCTTACTGTATGGCTGCTTTGTTCAGCGGCGACTTGTCTGCGCGTTGGATTGATTACACCAAACGTTGGACGCTAATTGCCTGGGGTTTTCTCAGTGCGGGCATTATTCTAGGCGGGAACTGGGCGTACATCGAGCTGGGCTGGGGAGGGTTCTGGGCGTGGGATCCGGTTGAGAACTCTTCCTTTATGCCGTGGTTGCTTGGGACAGCATTTCTACATTCTGTGTTGGTGCAGCAGCAGCGTGGCTTATTTAAATCCTGGAACGTTTTGCTCTGCGCGTCGACTTATCTGATGGCAGTTTTCGGAACATTCCTTACCCGATCAGGTATCGTTCAGAGTGTCCATGCTTTTGCGGAAACGGATGTGGGTTGGGTGTTTCTCGCGTACATCGGGGCCTTGGCTGCCTTTGTGTTGACGGGTATGTGGTTATCCAGGCGCGAGCTGCGTTCTTCCGGCAAACTTCAAAGTTACCTTTCGCGCGAAGCTGCGTTTCTCTTTAATAATCTGCTGTTTGTTGGAATTTGCTTCGCTACTTTCTGGGGAGTTATGTTCCCAGTCTTTAGCGAAGCGATTACCGGCGAAAAGAGCGTAGTCGGTGCCCCATTCTTTAATAGAGTAAATGGTCCGCTGTTTTTAGCTCTGCTGTTTCTGATGGGCGCTGGCCCGTTGATTTCATGGCGTAAATCGTCGCTGCGCGCACTTAAGAAAACCTTCCTCAAACCGCTGGCCTTCGGCTCACTGATCATGGTGTTGGGGATGGTGCTTGATCCATCGCGTCCGTTAGCTGGACTTGCCTTTGGATTAAGTGCGTTTGTTATAGCGACCGTCGGCATAGAGTTTCATCGAGCGATGAGCGTAAGGAAAGAATTGGCTAACGAATCGCCAGTTCAGCGGGCGGTGAATGTCGTGCGCAGAAAGCCGCATCGTTATGGAGGCTTTATTATTCATCTCGCTGTTGCGATTATGAGCATCGCGATTACTGCGAGCTATGTCTACAAAACAGAACGAGATGTAGTTATCGCTGTCGGACAATCTGTCCAGGTCGGAAGATATAATTTTGAGTTAAAGAATCTCAGCGAATCGCGGGAGCGCACTTACGGAGCGCTGATTGCTGAAGTGATAGTGACAAATGCTGCTACTGGCGATTTTGTGGCAAAGGTCTACCCGGAACGCAGATTTTATCCAGCTAGCGGCGAGTCTAGTACTGAAGTTGATATTCATATGACCTTGCTCCGGGATGTTTACGTAGCCTTGGCCGGACTTGCTGGGACAGAAAAGTCCAAGCAGGACCTAACTTCGGCGCGTGCGAGCTTTAAGATTTTTATCAACCCGCTTCAGATTTGGCTGTGGTTTGGCGCTCTATTAATGCTGTTTGGGCTTGTGTTGATTGTTGCGCCTCTCAAAGTTGGCTCCGCTGTGCGAGAGAGCGTGAATGCAAAAGCCGCAGAGGTTCACGCCTAGATGAGTAACTTTCAATCAATTCTACTAATCGTCTCCTTTATGCTTTCGCTGATTGCGGCGTGGAGCATTGTCGTGCCGTTTTTCTCGACCGAGGCAGAACCGGTGGGTGTAAGTTCCGGCGATTCAGCGCTCCAAGATCTCAAAGACCGATTGTTTCGAGAGCTGGAAGAGCTGGAGTTCGACTTCAGAAGTGCACGGATTTCTCAGGACGAATACAAAGACATGAAGGGCCGCTTGTCCGTCTCGATAGCAGAAGTGCTGGGGCAGCTTGACTCCGGAGCCGAGGATGGCGGCGATGAAGTATCTTAGCGTTGAAGGCGTCTCGAAAGCTTTTGGGTTCGTACCTGCGCTTTCCAATATCAGCTTTAGCGCCGATCGTGGAGAAACGGTTTGTTTTGTTGGAGAGAACGGTGCCGGGAAATCGACACTGCTCAGATGCGTTGCCGCTCTGAATCGACCAGACACCGGCAAAATTCTGATTTCCGGTGAGAACGTATTCTCGAGTGCTGCGCGCCGAACAATTTGGCGTCAGATCGGAGTGCTCGAGCAGGAAGCATTTTACTTTTACGAAGATTTGACCTGCTTTGAAAATCTCGAGCTATTTGCAAACCTGGTTGGTACCGACGATCCCGCTCAGCTAGTGCTGAGAACGCTTGAGCGCGTGGGGCTTAGTCAAAGCAGGCTCCAAAGTGTGCGGGATCTTTCCGGTGGCATGCGTAAGCGCCTGGCCTTGGGAAGACTGCTGCTCCAAGCGCCGAAGCTGCTCGTGTTGGACGAGCCTTTTGCACATTTAGATGACGCGGGCGAGGATCTACTGCTTGAAGTATTGGAAGAGTTTCGCGGAGCAGGTGTTGCAACGGTATTTGCCAGCCACCGTCTCGAGCTGGCTAGCAGAATTTCAGATCGCGTTATCGTGCTGGAGCATGGGCGAATAGTCGATACTGCTGCTCGCGGAGGAGTTTCCGGCGACGGGTCGGAGAGATTAATCCAATGACTTCCGAAGCAAAAATTTTCACCGCATTGATTGCAAAGGACCTAAAAACCCTCTGGCGTAGACCGACACAGCTGGTCGCGACTGCCGGCTTTGCTTTGTTGTCGATCATCGTCGCTAGCTTTGCGTTTAGGCAGGTTGGCTACACTCAGCAGGATTTGATTGCAGTAACGCCTGGGATAGTTTGGCTGGTGTTTTTGTTTGCGGGAGTTGTTGCGCTTAACTACTCATTTCTTCCTGAGTATGAAGATCGTGCAATTGAAGGAGTGCTGCGCGCGAGCGGCTCGCCGGCTACGGTGTTTCTGGCGAAGTGGACCAGTAATTACCTGTTTGTCGCGAGCGTTTTGCTGATAGTGCTGGCTGCGCATGGCCTGTTCTTTGGCGTCGACTTGTCCGCTACGTTTGCGGTGATGGTCAGCATTTCGCTCATTGTTGCCGTCGGGTTCGTCGGACTGGGCACTTTGCTCGCAGCAGTTGCTGTCGTGCATCGTGAACGTGAACTAATTCTACCGTTGGTGTTGTTCCCGCTGTTGATACCGCTGTTGGCAGGGGCCGTTTTCGTTACTCGAGAATTGCTTACAGCCGGAAGTGTGGACGTAAGTGGTTTCTGGTTTGTACTAATCTGTGTGTTCGATGTTGTTGCCTTGGCGGTTTCGACGGTGCTGTTCGAACATGTAATTGCAAGTTAATTTTATGCAGATAGAGCGCTACATCAATACGAAATATCTGACTAGCAGTCGTTTAGGCACGAGGGTCTTGCCGCTTGCTGCCGCGTCGCTTGTGCTGATTGCAATGGTGATTGTCTTTTTGATTGTGCCGACGGAAGCGGTTATGGGAGCAGTGCAGCGAATATTCTACTTCCATGTCGGATCTGCGATGGCCTGTTACGCGATGATTGCGCTTGTGCTGGTCGGAAGCTCATTCTTTCTCGCGAGCCGCGAAGCTGCGTGGGATGCTATGGCGGAGGCCGCGGCCTTTGTTGCGTTTGTATTTGCGTCGATCGTTTTGGTCACAGGTTCGATTTGGGGTCATTCGGCGTGGAACACGTGGTGGCGTTGGGAGCCTCGACTCGTTTCGTTCTTGATTTTGTGGCTGCTGCTTTTTTCGTATGTCCTGCTGCGCCAGTTCTCTGCGGGAAGTGAGCGAGCAGAGGCATTTGCAGCGGTGCTTGGCATTTTAATTGCGCTGAATGTTCCGGTGGTAATTTTTTCGATAAAACTACTTTCCCACGCCGAACAGCTCCATCCAGAAGTTGTAGCGCAGCGTGGTTTGCGCGATTATCGCTTTATCGTCGGACTAGTGGTTTCAAATATCGCGCTGATTGCAGCTGCGCTGTGGTTCTGGTGGCTGCGCCTTACCGGAACTGTGATAGAACGCTCAATTCGCCTGGGTGCGCTGCGGGCACATTCGATAGAGAGGTTTAATTGATGGAAGTTCCTCCTGACACATATTGGGACTTATTTGCGGCGTATTCTGCGCTCTGGCTGATAATCGTCATTGCGTGCTGGCGCCTGATGGGGCGTTACAAGCAGCTTGCCGATCGCTTGAGCTTGTTGGAAGACCGAGTGCAGCGGGCTGCTGATGAATTACCGGATAATTAGCGCCGAGTATCAAACGTCCGTCGCAAAGCCGAGCGATTTCGCAGATGCGGATTTGCCTGAGGCAGCGTTCGTTGGACGTTCAAACGTCGGTAAGTCAACTCTAATCAACGCCCTGACCGGACGGAAGGGTCTTGCCCGTACCAGTAAAACACCTGGCCGCACTAGAATGCTTAACTACTTTGATGTTCGCTGGGCGCGCGACGTCGATGCGGGCGAGCAGTTCGATGCAAGATTTGTCGACATTCCTGGTTTCGGCTATGCCCAAGTGAGCAAAAAAGAGCGTAACTCCTGGCAGGCGCTCATCGAGTCGTATTTGTTTGGTAGTCACGCGCTATCAGCGTTAGTCGTCTTGATTGATGCGCGGCGTGGTCCGCAGGCAGAGGAATCGATGCTCCTTCAGGCTGATATTGATGCAGTCAAGCTGCCAGTTCTGACGAAGATCGATAAGTTGAACCAGAAGGAAAAAAACAAATCGATTAAAGAAACAGCGTCGATACTTGGACTAAAGCCTCACGACCTCTACTTGACTGGTATTGGTCCCTCCAAGAATCTCGGCATTGACAAGCTGCGCGAGTTTGTCGGCGAACTGCTTTGGTCTGATCTTGCGGAGAGATGAAGTCCTCGGTCTCTGTAGTAATCCCAGTCTTTAATCGGCGCCGTCAGCTCCGTGACGCTGTAATTTCTGTCGTTGAGCAGACAGTTCCGATCCATGAACTATTCGTGGTCGATGATGGTTCGGAGGACGATCTTTCAGAAGTGCGCGAACTTCTCGAGTCCCATGGTTACGCATTTATTCGCCAGGAAAATAAAGGTGTGGCAGCCGCTAGAAATAACGGTGCTGCTCGAGCCACTGGGCACTATCTAGCCTTTTTGGACTCGGACGATCGATGGCTCCCCCAGAAAATTGAGCAGCAGCTTGAGTATCTGAGCACTTTTCCACAGCTGCGTGCCTGTCAGTGCAGCGAGATTTGGTATCGCGGCGGTGTGCGCGTGAATCCGAAAAAATACCACCGTATGCCGGATGGGGAAGCTTTTGAGCCGTCTCTTGAGCGCTGCGTGATTAGTCCGTCGGCGATTATGCTAGAGCGTTCTCTGTTTGCTGAAATTGGGGAATTTGATGAGCGCCTCAAAGTTTGTGAAGACTACGAGTATTGGCTGCGCCTAACAGCTAAACACCAGGTGGGTTTGGTCGGACGGGAGCTAGTGGAGAAATTCGGAGGCCACCCGGATCAGCTTTCGCGCTCCAGGCCAGTCATGGATCGCTTTCGCGTGTTTGCTCTTGTAAAGTTGATTGCTGAAACAGAGCTTACGCCCGTACAGCTTGATTTATGCATCGCTGAGTTGGTTCGAAAGTGCGAAATAGTCGCAACCGGGGCTGAGAAGCGTGACCGATGGTATGGAGCGATGTTTATCGAGCTGGGGCAGGCAGCTGCCGGTGCAGCAGGTTCACCTCAAGCAGAAATCGCATTGCTGCTGGAGCCGTTTCGAGACGAGCTGCTGGATGCGCTGGAGTAAGAGTGGATTACTTGCCGCGGAAGTTTGGAACTTCGATATCGTATTCTTTTACTTTGTTTAGGAGCGTTTTGTAGCTGACGCCCAGGATTTCGGCGGCTTTCGATTTATTTCCGTAAGTTTGCGAAAGAGCCTTGGTGATAATCTCTGTTTCTGTGCGGCGCACAGTTTCGGCGATGGCTTCCGGCAAGGTTTGCCTGAGCGCATCATCCTCAAGAATTACGCACGATTCCTTAAGTTCAAATGAATCAGGCTTGAGTGGCCCTTCGCTGAGAATCATTGCTCGGCATACCGCGTTCTCCAGTTCTCGCACATTGCCCGGCCAGCGATAATTCGCGAGTTTCTTCAGCACGGCACCTGAGAGTGCCGGAGTCGGACGTTCGAACTCTTGGCTAAAGCGTTTTACGAAGTAGTTTGCCAGCAGCGGAATATCCTCCGGTCGGCGGCGCAGCGGCGGTACCTCGAGGATTACTACGCCAAGGCGGTAGTATAAATCTTCTCTAAACTTCCCTTCGCTAATTTCCTTTTCGAGGTCGGCGTTGGTGGCGGAGATAACTCTGGTATTGATTTTCCGCATCTTGGTGCTGCCGAGGCGCTTGATTTCTGATTCCTGCAGTGCGCGCAACAGCTTGGTTTGCAAGTTGGCCGGCATGTTGGCGATTTCATCAAGGAAGATTGTTCCGTGGGTTGCTACTTCGAATAAGCCAACGCGCTGCTCGTTCGCACCGGTGAACGCACCTGCCTCGTGGCCGAAGAATTCACTTTCAAGCAAGTCGCTCGGCATTGAGCCGCAGTTAACTGCAACGAATCTTTCGTCGGTGCGAGGGCTTTGCTCGTGAATGTAGCGCGCTACAAGTTCTTTTCCTGTTCCGCTTTCTCCAAGGATCAGCACCGGACAGCCTAGTGGTGCAACCTTCTTGGCCTGCATCAGCATGTCTGCAGCAGCGTCGTTTTGGGTGACAAACGCCTTGTGTTTGCTGTCGCTGGAGCGATCGATGATTCGTCTGTGCTCAACGATTTGTCCGATAAGCTGGCACAGGTCTTCAGGGTCGAAGGGTTTGGTAATGAAATCAGTTGCGCCGAGCTTCATTGCGTCTACTGCGATGTCGATGCTGCCAAACGCAGTCATCACGACTATCGGCATCCGCTTGTTCATTGCGCGGGTGTCTGCAATGAGGTCTAAGCCGCTTTTGCCCGGCAGTTTGAGATCGGAGAGCACCATGGTGAAATCGGTCTTGCCGATCAGCTCAAGTGCTTCCTCAGCTGTCGCCGTGGTGTTCACAGCATAGCCTTCACCGCTTAGGACCTGGGCAAGAACATCGCGCAGCGACGGCGTGTCTTCAACGACGAGAATGCTTTCGTTCATGCAGCTCCAGAGTCTTTGGTGCGAAACCTTCTAAAGCTGTCTATCGGCAAAGCTTGCGGCTTCCTTAACCCGTCGAAATTATTGCGAACTACGCAGGTTTTTCGGAAAAATTGCTCAATTTTGTGCGAGTATAGCCGGATCCCGGGAGTACTTAAGTTTTGTTAGCGTCTGCAAAGACTTAATTGCCGGTGGTCAAACTGCCCTTAAGCTGTGCTATAGGGTTGTCAGTAAACGATAGATAAAAAAATAAGAGGTGATATGTCGATTAGAAAGGCGGTTATTCCCGCTGCCGGACTGGGGACCAGGTTTCTGCCCGCAACTAAGCGTGTGCCCAAAGAGCTGCTGCCGATAGTAGACGTCCCGACAATTCAATACATAGTGAAGGAAGCTGTTGATTCCGGCATTGAAGAGATAATTTTTATCACTGGGCGTGGTAAGTCGGCCATTGTTGATCATTTCGATCACGCGCCGGAACTCGAGCGCAAACTCGAAGAACAAGGTAAGCACGAGCTGCTGGAAAGCATTTTGGAAGTAGCCAATATGGCCAGCATGGTTTCTGTGCGCCAGCGGGACCCAAGAGGGCTCGGACACGCAGTTTTATGCGCCAAAGACGTAATCGGCGACGAGCCGTTTGTCGTGCTTTTGGGTGACGATTTAGTAGACGACCCGACTCCCTGCTCAAGGCAGATGATCGATGTGTTTAATAAGTACGGCAAGTCGGTTGCTGCTTTAATGCGGGTGGCTGAAGAAGACGTTCCAAAGTTCGGCATCGTTGGCGGCCACTCGATCGACGAGCGGGTCTACGAACTGGACACAATGGTAGAAAAGCCTGACGTCGAGTCGGCGCCTTCAAACCTAGCAATTGTAGGCCGCTACATCCTAAAGCCCGAAATTTTCAAGTATCTGGAAGAAACCAAGCCTGGCAAGGGCGGCGAAATTCAGCTCACAGACGCGATGGCCCGAATGATGAAAGTCGAAGGCTTCGTCGGATATGAATTCAGCGGCAAGCGTTATGACGCCGGTGATAAGTTTGGCTTCCTTCAGGCTAACATCGCTTATGGGATGAAGCGCCGCGATATCGCCCCGCGATTAAAAGCCTATATGCGCGAGCTGATTAAAGGAAGTTAGCCGAATACCCGTTCGAGGATAGACCGCACATCTACGCATAGATGCCGCATAACACTGTGGTAAGGCACAGGTGTATGAA
>JAGRAN010000018.1 GCA_020434585.1 Bdellovibrionales bacterium | reverse complement strand
TGTCCGGGCCGTTCCAAGTCTGATTTAAGAAGGGGACTTCCAAAACGACTGGATTAAACGCTCTCATCAACTTGTAGTGAATAGTTTCATAAGCATTGGGTTTGCTGTTTGCGAGGCGCATTAAAGTAAGGTTAGCCAAAGGGGTAAAGCGCTGAGGATTGTTTGTTGCTCGGGAGTTGTCCCATGCTCCGATTTGGTTCCTTAGGCCCATGTTGATTGTGTTTTCGGTTAGGAACTGCTCGAAAATACTTTCACGAATTTCTTGCTGCAGATTCGCAGCGGTTTCATGAAGCAGTAATCCGAGTTGGTCAAAAGTCGTCCCCCAGTTGATAAAATCATCTTCGCAGTAGACACCAAGGGGATCCTTCGGCGGCGCGAGCTGCCGAAAGAGATCGCCGCTATGTCCGATTAGACGATGGTATCGACTGGGTGCGCTTAGTTCGTGCGGCAGCATCGAGTCCCAAGCAGAGCAGAAATAATCGTAATGTCGTACTGTCTGTGTGAACCGAGGAAGGTGCGCTTCTATCGTGTCGTCGACTAGGTTGTCATGGTAGTCGAGTGGTCTCCAGTTTTTAAGTCCAGCCTTATTCGCTAGTAGCTGAGCAACAATCCGATCTCCGTGAGAGATGCTGCCGCGCGTCTCAAAGTGGCTGATTCTTTCACTGAGGCCGCAGCCGGTGAGAGCAGCGAGTATTAGTCTGCTGTCCTTGCCTCCCGTTAGATCTGCGACGATATCGAATCCGCAGTTGAGCAGCCAGCGCAGACTGTCAGCCATTTCATCGGCGCCGCTAAGAATAATTTCATTTTCATCAGCTTCAGCGCATGGCTGGGGAATGAAGGGCGAGTTGGGGAAGGGGTTGATTTCTATTTTGGTGCTGTTTAAGTCAAAGTGGATATAGTCACAGGGGCGGATACGACGAACCTGCTTCCACATCGTGCGGTAGCCAACGACCGAAGCCAGTGCGACTTGCCACAGCAGAAACTGTTTGTCGATTTCGGTATACGGCCCGTCGTTTTGCAGTGCGCCGAGGATCGCGGGTTTATTGCTTACTGCAAAGTAGGACGGGTTGTTGATGTAGAACATACCGCAAAGTCCCGAGGGGGCACCATAAGCAGTTATGTTCCTTTGCGCGACATTAACTTCCGAAATGTTCCAGCCGCCTCCAGCAAGACCAAGAGACTCGAAAAGGTTTTCGTGAGGGTGTTGTTGGCGAAGCTGACTGACCCAGTCGGCGATATCCATGCTGCGACCGGGGGGAAACTGAGCAAACTTTTCAAACGTTGGGAAGCCGCCGACGACTGTCCACGTTTGGTTGTCAAAATGATGCCGCGAGTGAATGTGGTGCAATTTGTCGCCGATTGAGGAGCCGAAAATAAACAGGCCAGTCTCTCGGTCGATTTTAAACCAATTTTTTTCTGGCTGAAAAACCAGCCATTCATCGCTGTAGCGCGCAAGGCGGCAGGAAAGTTCCTGCCACGCCGCAGGAGTTTTGCAATATCCGGCGCAGTAATGATGCATGCGCCAAAGTTATAGTACGAATATGGAAAAGTGAAGAGATAGGGGATTGTCATCCTCTTCTTGCAGTCAACCTACAAGAACGAACAGTGGGCCGGCGGGGTGCGCGTGAGCACATTCCCGCCGGCCCCAGATCTCATTCCTCGCAGCGGGGCGTCAGCTTGCCGTGGCGGTCTCGCGTTCGCCCGTCTCGACCTCGGCGGTCGCGGGGGCGTCGGCGTCCTCGGCACTGGCCTCCGGACGCAGCTTCTTGCGCAGCGCCGTGAAGACCTCGTTGACGCAGCTCAGACCGCCGGCCATCAGCAGGCGGATGCTCATCTGCTGCGGATCGTCGATCTCGAGCTCACCGGTGGCGAGCTTGACGAGCAGGTCGGGCAGCGAGTCCTCTTCGCTTGCCTCGTCGACATCGTCCTCCAGGAGGGCGGCGACCATCAGGCGGTAGCCGGTGTCCCTGTTGGCGAGCAGACGCGCGGCGGTGACGGCGACGTCGATGGATTCGTGCCCGATGAGACCCAGCAGGGTGTCGTCGAACTCACCACCTTCGAAGCTGTCGACCGTCTCGCGTCCGAACGGCAGGCCGACGTGGGTCACGTGCACCGTGCCTGACGCGCCGAAGGTCTCCGCGATGCGCTGCGCCTCGAGCCCCATCTGCTGGTAGCCGCTCAGCGCACGCAGGCTCGTGAGGAGCACAGCGGTGTCGGTCGTGTCGAGGCTGAAGGTGAACTGGCCGGGTTCGGCACCATTGCGATCGTTCATGCAGTATTCTCCTTGTGTCTGCATGGTCCTGGGAATTGACCTCAAAACTGGTCGCGGAAGTCGAAAACGCTCGACTGCCGCATCAAACCTCCCTCGTAAGAAGAGGAGTGACTATTCCCCATGAACCCCGCATCGGGCGCAGCTCAAGGGGACAGCCACCGGCTTTGTCTACCAAAATAATCAATTTTCGGAGGGAGAGATTTATCAGAGGCCCAGGGAGTCGTCAACAGCCAATGAGGCTGAAATTACGGCTTTTTTCTTGGACGCTAAAAGCTAGGAATATCGCGATCAAGCGGCGAAAGCGGCTCGGGGTTCTCCTTCTTCTGCTCTTCGCGGCGCTTGCGCTCGGCCTCCTGCTGGGCCCGAAGTTTTGCCTGCGCTTCCTCACCAATCAGGAAGTCCTCCGGCACGGCAGCTCCACAGTAGCCGCAAAAGCGAGACTTACGGTTCGGGACCGGTCGCTTACAGTTGGGGCAGCTAAATGGGACGGTGGATTCGGTCATAGTTTAACTTTCCTCTTTCATAGATCGTATCGGCATAAAGTGCCTGAAACCAAATATCTTGAAATTACGCGATTCTAGAACGCTCTTGACCTCTATTTGCCAAGCTGCAAGGCTCTCGCAGGATATTCCGATTGATAGCTAACCAGCTAAAGGAGAAACATAATGAAGCGAATCGCGATTGCGCTGCTACTTGGAGCGGGACTTATTGGCTGTTCTCAGAGCTCAAGTAAAATGGCAGAGCCGAAGATGGACGAGATGGCGATGAAGAAGCCAGAAATGGTCCAGATGTCCCCCGAAGAAATGAAAGCGAAAATGGAGCTGGCCGCAACGCCGGGGGCTGAACACAAAGCGCTCGCGCCACTGGTAGGCAAATGGAAAACCGAAACCAAAATGTGGATGGATCCGAGCAAGCAGCCGGAAGTTACCATGGGAACGGCCCAGCACAATTGGGTACTTGGCGGTCGGTTCGTGCAAGAACAGTTCAGCGGTAAGTTTCATGGCCAGCCATTTCAGGGGTCAGGCATGATTGGCTTTGACAAAGTCAAAGGCGAGTATGTTTCTACTTGGACCGACACCATGGGCACTGGAATCATGAATGGCGAGGGGAAATTTGACCCTGCTAAAAAGGAAATTGAAATGAGCTCCACTTTTTCTTGCCCAGTTACGGGGGGAGAAAAGTCTTCGCGTTCAGTAACTCGCATCATCAGCAATAATGAGCACGTCTTCGAAATGTTCAGCGAGGGCCCTGATGGTAAAGAGTTTAAGATGCTTGAGATCAAATACAAGCGACAAGGCTGAGCTTAGTTAGACGGTCCGCAGCTTCGTGCGCCTGCCACATTCCTCGCAGGCGCACGAGCTAGCCGTCCCCCAGGCGGGACTTTTAGAGTCGCAGACCTGCAAGCGACCAGCGATAAGTATCTAGACTAACGGCAAAAAAAGATTACGTCTTTAACACCTGGCTCTCGTAGAGCCTTCAGGCGCTATTGTCACGAAAGGTCCGGAACTAAGCACAACTAATAACGTGCGATAGGGGGGGCGCATACGGGGAAATTGTCGTTACGGTACAAACTAATGTTGTGGAGAGGTTCGTATGAAAGCAGTTGTGCGCCTGCTGGCGTTGTCGGTTTTAGTGTGTAGTCCTTCAGTATCCTTTGCTGCTCCGGAAACACAGACAAGAGATTTAAAAACCGATCGTTTAAATTTAGCGGTCGATGTAGAAACGCGAGAGTTGGTGGTTGTAGGTGACCTGGATGGCTCGCGTGCCGAGGCGCGCGAGGCTTTCACTGCAGAGCTTGCCGAGGATCTGGCTACCGAAAATTTTTCTAGCGAATTTGTTGAAGAAGGTGGCGGCGATACTCAGGAAGCTACCGCGGGATCGGGCTGCATACTCTGGAGCAGCCCAAGCTGTGCACCGTGTAAACTAGTGAATCCTGGCGTTAAGCAGGTTTGCGAAGTTATTGACCCCTGGGTTGAACCAGGCAAGAGCGACCCGCGTGCGCCAACCGACATTCCGACTGTCACTGATACCGATGGAAACATAATTGCTTCCGGCTTCCAAGATATCAACGAATGGTACAAAGACTTGGAAGAAAAGATTCGCCAGATAATTGCAGTGCTGGTTCAAATCGTATTCGCATTTTTCTAAACGCCAAATCAGACGGGGAGTTGGCACCGCAAAGTGCCGACTCCTCGCCGCTCAAATGCTCCAAGTAATCAGCGCATTTACGGTCAAAAGCTGAAATTCTCAGCCAATTCTCGATATTTAACTATACGCCTCCAGGTTAGCCGCCCATAACTTTGACGTGATTGGTCATCACACGGGTTATTTGTAGGTCACAATTTCGGGGATTTCAGATGATTGGTAGAAAACTCACTTCGCTGAGTAGATTTGCGTTGTTCTTGTGCTTTGCCTTGCAGAGCCAAGCAAGCGCAGATGAAGGATATGTGCCTGAGGCTGGTCCGAGCACCATCGGCTGCCTAAATGTCGATTACAATGATTCAGAGCAGGCCGGCGAGGAAGAGCAATATGAGCTGCCTTTCGGCGAACAGCTGGAACCTAAGTCTGACGACGATTTTGGACTGCTAGATTACCTAACGCTGGACCCTTGGTATCCGACTAAGCTCGGTCAATTCTACAGCCAGGGCACATCGAACGGCTGCTTTACGATCTCACTGCTAAACGCAAACATCGCAGCTCATCCTTTCATTGATGGTTGGCCAGTCACTAGAGGATACGGCCGGCTGTTTAAGACGTTTATGGAGTGTGTCACTTCCAAGATGGGAAATAATTGGGGTGACGGAGTTGAGATCGGCAGCGAGAGATATTTTGATGTGCTTGAGTGCAAGAAGCAGGCAGTAGAATGGCTGCTGCATCGTGAGTCCGAAATCTCAACACATGTTGTGCTATTTAACGGACACGATCCACTTCAGACTCCGCCGCCGGTCAACTACATTAACTATCATCAGTCGATTAAGACTTTGTGCACGGAGATGAAGCGTGCGCTAGAGCAAGACGGTGCAGCGGACGGAAAAACCGGAGCGGTTCAACTATTCGTAGCATTTCCCGAAGTGAATCCCGACGGAACCCTCGCGCCAAATCCCGATGGCTCAATCGATATCACTGGAGGACATGCCGTAGCAGTCTCGCAAATCGAATGCGAACCCGTCATGCGCATGACGATCATAGATTCAAACCGAGTCCAGCGCCCCAGGCACGTAACAGTAAACGAGCAGGGCATCCTCGATCCCTCCGGCCTAATGATCACCGGAGCGAACATCGAAACCAACTCGGTCCCACTCGGCACCAATCCACTTTGAAAATAAAACGGGTCGTAATGTCAGCTGCTAATCGACGTAGCGCGACTCTTGCTGCTTAAGCTCGGGGGGTAGTTCTCCCCAGGTTTCTCTGGCGCGTTCAAACATTACGCGTTGAGTATAGCCGCCGTAGATATTGCCGTCGTTATTTATCGCCACCCAATCCTCAATGTCAGAAATTGGGTGAGTGTGCAGTCTCTCAAGCTTCCCGCTGTGAGTAACCGGCGGAGTTAGATACCGGACATCGACCGAGGATTCGCCCAATTTCATGACCTCAGCCCAAAGATGTTCGGTCTCTCCAGAGTTGCTAACGAATTTTACCTTCACTTGCAGTTCGCGCATCTCCTGCCCACTCAGTTCGCGGAATTTGTCGATCGAATTCTTTGCAAGTTGAATAGCCGCAATCATCGCCGGATCGTCGTCTGCTATTACAAGTGGTGGATACTTAGGACTATTTCTGCCAATGAACCACCACCAGAGGGCCCACACGAGAATAGCTATTAAAATGAAATGAATTGCCGTCATTGCTATACGCCTAAGTGGAATGGAGTGTGATGAGCCTACAATATAATCCTAAGCAACGACTCAATCGACTTAAAACTTTATCACTAATGGGCGCCCTGGCTCAGCCGACACATGAAACACTAGAGGTGGCAAATCCCTGTGAAAACGGGTCGCAGTTACAGAACCAATCTGCAGGACTTCATATTTTGCGTTCAGCGTCGCGAAGGTAGCCCGCTACCGTGTCACAATTGTTTGGGGCGGTCCCGGTGCACTTCACGCAAATAAGCATTGTGGAAGCTGCACCTTTAATGTCGAAAACATAGTCCTCGACTGAGTCTATCTTATTTGCTCGCGCCTCGAGGGCTTCAGCTTCTCTCAAGTAACTGTGCATTTTTGGGATGCAAGCGTTGGTTCCCCTTACAGCATCTAAGCTTCGGCCTTTACCCAAAAGTGTTTTTAGCTCCGACAATACGGCTTTCGCTTCTTTCTTTACGCGTGCTGCATCAGCAATTGCGTGTAACGGGAAAAATAGAAAAGTTACGAAAATCAAAATCGTTATCGTTTTCGCGGATCTCTTCATGGTGTCTCCTACATAAGCGCATATAGATAACAGCTCGCAGGCCAGGTTAGCGAAGAAGCCTGGAGCAAATTGTAAGCATTTCTTACGAAGATTTATAACTTGTTTCGGCGAAGAATTGCGAATACGGATGTACGGGATGGCACGTAATGTGAGAAGGGCCGATAAAACGGTGGGTGCTGCTGAGATTAGAATCATCCCTGCAGCAGTCTTGAAGTAAATATGCTCCTGTCTGGACAGGGTGAAAGGGCGCCAGAGGCAGATGCGCGTAATGGTCCTTAAATTACTTCGCAAGCATCGCTTCGGTAGAGACCTGCGGAGGAGTTCGAAGGATACTTGTCTAGTAGGAAGACCCGATGTGTGCCAATTGGGCGACTTTAGACCCGGATTGTTGAATGACGCTAGCCGTGCAACTTGTTGGCTAGCGGTTTGAGTTGTCGTTTGAGTTTCGTAGCTGCTCCATGGCGTGGGTCAGAAAGCTCTGAAGCCATGGACTGGGCTTGCCGTCTTTGGTAAACAACTCCTCCCTTTTCCCATTGTTGGTAAATATAAATCCGCTCGTATGTCTCAGGCGGGGATCTGTGAAGCCAAATCCAGAAAAGCAAAAAAACGGCATCGCAGAAAGCATCTCCTTAACTTCACTAAGCATCTCTTCGTTCGACAAGTAAGATGCATCTGGTCGTGTCATAGTGTCGAAGAAGACGCTTTTCGATGCTTGAACATAAAGCTCGCGATGGCGCCGTCGCTCTGGACGCATGCTCTCAATGTACACGCCATTTGCTACTGGGACGACTCTAAAAAAATCTGCGTAAATCTCCTTTTTCGGTAGGTTTGGGTTTAAGAAAAAATATGCTGCGGGTTGTTGAGGGGCCTCTGAGTGTGCGGTTTGTGCGACAAAATGAAAGGGACCGCCTACGCTTGCAGCTCTAAGTTTGCTCGATTCGAATGTCAGAGAAAACTCGGACAGCCACAATGACAACAAATAAGGGAAAACTTGCTCAGATGAGATAGGCTGATTCTCGATCATTTTATCTACGATGCTTTCCATGCTTTCATATTTGGGGATGATTGTTTCTTGAATCAATTCCTCCATGGTAGCTACGCCCGACCCGAAGCCCATCAGAAACTTGTCATCACATTCAGGCGGTGCCGAAAATCCTAGAAGCGAATCGAAGAAGTAGAACTTCGGCTTTCCTGAGGCGCGACTAGATAGAATTAACTGAAAAGCCTCTTCAGGATCCAAGTCGAACTCGTATTTGCAGCAAAAATCGACGAAGCTGTTCCAGAGTCGGGCTGGAGAGCCTGTTTTGTCTGCCGTTACTTCTCGAAAGGCTGTGATAAAAGCCCTTGCTGAATTTAGACTGCCGGTTAAGCCGAAAATGCATCCAGGAAAAAGGATGCCAGATTTGACCCCATCTCTGTGTAACTTTAGTCGCTGGGTCTTGCTTGAAACTGTAATAAGTGTGTCGCAGAAAATGACGTTCGACTGGTGTTGTCTATAGGCCAAAATATAAGTCATTTCGATTTTAGATCAACCGGTGTCAAATCAACTAGTCGAGACAAGGGATCATTATGCACGATAGTTGCCAGCGGGATGCAGCTCGGAGACTTGGCAATTTCTAATAGGTTGTTCAATCTGAGCATGACCATTGACAGCGCCGTCAGGAAATCAGCGACAATATTGTTGTCCTCGTAAAAGTAAGTGCGGCGGAAATAAGTAAACTCTTTGCCGTCCTTAAATGGAGCGATAAGTTCTCTTACACGATCAGTGTATCGAGGCTCCGCTAGTGAAATGCTAAAAGACTCGTGAGCAAAATCGTTTCGAATCTTCCGCAATAGATGAAGTGCCCGCGATAGGGGCGCATCAATTAAACCAATTCTATAGCAAGCGTTTATTCGTGAACTAAACGTCCCTAGCGGAGCAGTTCCGCCTTCAAGAAAAGGGTCGTCGGCGGTAGTCGGGGCTATCAATACTTTGCTTAGAATTTGGAGGAGAAGTGAGTCGAGTTTGGCGCAGCCGATGACTACCGCTGCTCGCTCACTCTCGTTAACAAAGTCGTCAATGAATCGCTCGAACTCTTCAAACTGTTTCTCGATGTCACTGGCATTCATTTCATCCAATCCTTGCCATTGAGCTTTCGGGTTACGAGCGAGGTCCAAAGCTAAATCGAAAGTGGAGCTCGTTCGAGCGTAGTCGGTTCTTTTACAGCATCAAATATTACCCGCTGGTTACCCTAGATGCTAACTGAGCTGTGGCGGATGATGTAAGTGATTGAAAAGAATGGCGTCCCCAAGGGGATTTGAACCCCTGTTACCGCCGTGAAAGGGCGGTGTCCTAGGTCTCTAGACGAAGGGGACGCTGTAATTGGTGGAGCCAAGGAGGATCGAACTCCTGACCTCAACGCTGCCAGCGTTGCGCTCTCCCAGCTGAGCTATGGCC
>JAGRAN010000017.1:34888-50050 GCA_020434585.1 Bdellovibrionales bacterium | reverse complement strand
GCTTTACTAAGCGCTTTCCGTCCCATCCGCTGGCCGATCCTCAGTCTCGAGTGAGTTCAACTTGGTCTGGAGATCCGGTAGCAGATGTGCGGCTGCGGCTCATGCTTGAGTATCTCGAGGAGCGCGGGTATCTGCAGAAGGTACAACCGCTTGGCAAGAGACTCCGTACCGGACTGCAGCAGGTGATAGACACCCTAGCTGCGCCGGGGCAGTTGTTTCATGTGCGCGGAGTAGGACTTCTTTCGGCTTTGGATGCAATTGACTCGATGCTGCGCAGCAGACTGCTTGCGGCATGTCTCGAGCGCGATCTGCTACTGCTTCCTTGTGGACTGCGTTCAATTCGTTTTTGTCCCCCGATAACAATTTCGGAGGACGAAATCGACCTTTGCATCAGCCGCTTTGAGCAGGCAGCTCTGTCAGTTGTCAAAACCGCGTAGCGTGGGACTTTCAACCGCGCTGCAGCATAAGGGGCTGCGGATTCACCTCCGCGCCCCACAGCTGCACTCTATGTTTCTCTCGGAGGTTAGGGCTGGGTCGTCTCCATAAACATCTTGATATTATTCAAGTTATTCAAGAACCGCTGTAGGTTCGAGCCCTAACTTGTTTTCCGACCACGCAGCAGATAAAACTCTCAGCTTACTTCTTGGCCCGTCATTCTTATTGTCGGTTGCCATCAAACGTCCTGTTTCACATTTTAGCTGTTGAGTAGAGGGGACAGGTTTGTAGTGGTTCAGGCTGGCTACCCAGCCCCCTTTATTTGACTGCGATACCAACGTTTGCATGAGTCGCAAGAAAATTCGACTCGCGCTGATGTTGATTTCGTACGTACTGGCGTCGAGGCGTCTTAACGGACTCTTCGACATTTTCTATGTCGCCTGAATTCGGCAGTGTCATAGGTACACTGCAGAAGGAGGAGCAATGACGAGTCGCTTTTTGCCCTGGACGGGGCACCCCGGAGGTCTGAAGACGTTGTTCTTCACGGAAGCGTGGGAACGCTTCTCGTTCTACGGTATGCGGGCACTGCTCGTGCTCTACCTGACGGACGCGACCACCGGGCTCGGTATGGCCAAGGACAACGCGCTCCTGATCTACGCCACCTACACCGGACTGGTGTACCTCACGCCGCTCTTCGGCGGGTGGCTGGCGGATCGCTACCTCGGCCAGAGGATCTCTGTGCTCATCGGATCTGTCGTGATGGCCGCCGGCCACTTCGCGATGGCGTTCGATGCGCTGTTCGAGATGGGTCTCGGACTACTGATCGTCGGAAACGGCTTCTTCAAACCCAACGTGTCGACCATGGTTGGCGGCCTGTACGACGACGGGGACAGTCGGAAAGACTCCGGCTACACCGTCTTCTATATGGGCATCAACCTCGGCGCGTTCTTCTCGCCACTCGTCTGCGGGACGCTCGGTGAGAAGGTCGGCTGGCACTGGGGCTTCGGCGCCGCCGGTGTTGGCATGATCATCGGAATGCTCTGGTTCCTGGCCAACGAGCGCTCGCTCGGTTCGGCTGGACTGCCGCCGGGAAGAGAAGTCATCGGCGACGGTCCGCACCTGCTGACGTCGGCCGACAAGATGCGCGCTACGTGGATCTCCGCGTTGTGCATCGTCGGTGTTGCGCTGGCGCTCGTCGCGAAGCCGGCGCTCGCGTTCGTCTGGAACATGCCGCCGCTCATCCCGGAAGACGCCAACGAGCTGTGGCGCATCGCCTGGCGACTGGTCGTCATCGGCGGCGCGATCTGGCTCCTGAACAACATCGGCAAGGGCAAGCACGCCGAGCCGTTGTCCCGGGAAGAGAAGGATGGTCTGGTGATGATCGGCATCACGACGCTCGCGATGGCGATCTTCGTCGTAGGTCTCGAGCAAGCGGGAGGGACTCTGAACCTCTTCGCCAAGGAACGCACGGAACTCAACATCTTCGGATGGGAGATCCCTGCGTCGTTCTTCCAGAGCGTCAACCCGGCATGGATCATCATCCTCGCTCCGCTGTTCGCGCGGATGTGGACCGGGCGGTTCAAAGGTATGCCCAGCGTACGCAGGCAGGCCTACGGACTGATGATCCTCAGCGTCTCGTTCGTGGTGATGTTCGTCGCTCAGAAGCACTCCGATGCGCTCGTCGCATCCAACGCCGAAGTGGGCATCTCGCCGCTGTGGCTGATCACGGTGTACTTCTTCATCACCGCCAGCGAGCTCTGCATCTCGCCGGTCGGACTGTCTGTCGTCCAGAAGCTCTCTCCGCGTCACATGGTGAGCATGCTGATGGCGACGTTCTTCGTCGGCGTGTTCGTCGCGAACTATCTGGCCGGCACGCTCGGACAGATCCTGGAAGCCTGGAGTATCAACCTCTGGGCCTTCTTGTTCGTCTTCCCGCTCGGCTGCGGCGTGGTGTGGTGGCTCTTCACCCCCTGGGCACGCAAGCTCTCGCACGGCCGAGACTGACCAGCGATCGTCGACGCACGAGCCGGCGGCCGGGGAGCAACCCTCTCCGACCGCCGCTTGTGCAGTCCTTCGGGCTAGTTGAGGTTGTAGACCCCCTCAGCTCAGCTCCAAACAATCCCCGGCAAAGTGCTTGAAAAGAATGTAGTAAATTTGTAAACAATGGAGACGAAAACACGTCCACCTAATGCCGAGGACCTTATGCGCAAAGCGTTAACAATTTTCATGATTTGTGTTTTTTGCTGTGGCCTATCTGCCTGCGAAAAGAAATGGGGCATCCCTGACCCAGGTGGAAAGCTTTGGACTACCAAAAAGGGTTCTGGCTCCACTGCCAGCCCAAAGACTACTACGCAAACGACGTCCTCCGCGCCGGCTAAGAAAGTCAACGACGATGACAACGACAGTTCACCGTCTTCACTTACAGGAGCGGTCCGACCCTCCGCGCAATAGGTGACCAGCAAGTCTCAACCAAAGTCCGACAAGAAGATGTGCCCCGATTGCGGCGCGCGTTTTGACGCGGACAAAACGACCTGTCCTCACGACGGAAGTTTTCTTGTAGACGACCAGCCGAACGAAGATCCCTTAATCGGCAAAACGATCGACAACAAGTATCACATCCTTTCAAAACTCGGCGGCGGCGGATTTGGTGCCGTCTACCGAGCAGAGCACAAGATGATGAACAGGACTGTTGCGCTCAAGGTTCTGCATCATCACCTGCTTGACGGCGAGGCCAGAAACGAATTTCTGGTGCGCTTTCAGCGCGAAGCACGAACTTCAAGCAAAATCGAACACCCGAACGCTGTCACGATACATGATTTCGGCATATACGAGGGAAGCCCCTACCTTGTTATGCAGTACGTTGAAGGACGAACTTTAAAGCAGGTTATCGCCGACCACGGCGCTCTAGCAATTGACCGAGTTGTTGCGATTGTTGAGCAAGTCTGCGGAGCGATTCAAGAGGCGCACGATCTAGGCATCGTTCACAGGGACTTAAAGCCTGACAATATAATTCTCACAAGCGCCAAAGACGGAACTGAGCGCGCAATTGTACTCGACTTCGGCATCGCCAAAATCATGACCGAAGATCCTGGTTCACAATCAATGCAGCTCACTCAAACCGGAACAATTACTGGAACACCGCAGTATCTCTCCCCAGAACAAGCCAAGCAGGGAGAAATGGATGGCCGCTCTGACATTTACTCATTAGGAATCATCACTTACGAAATGCTTGCCGGACAAGTGCCGTTTACCGCCGATTCCGTAGTCGCGGTACTCATGAAACACATGAGCGAAGTCCCCCCGCGGTTTGAGGAACTAGGTAAGAAAGTAAACGTCAAACCGGAAGTGGAGCAGATTGTACGTTCTGCATTAGAAAAAGAGCCTTCAAAGCGTCCATCGCGCGCAGCTGACTTCGCACTGGAATTAGCAAATGCTGCCGGTATTTCACCTGGCACCCCGGTGAGCTTCGGCTCACTAATAGAAAAGACCGGAAAAACAGGCGGCTCCGCCAGCTCGACTCCCTCGCTTAAAATCGAAGTCAAAGTACCCCCGAAGAAGGAGCTGCTCGGGTTAGTAGTTAGTGCAGTCCTTGTGTTCGCAGTCGGCTCTTACTTCCTCAGCTCCGACGATGAGCCTTTACCGGATGCACCTGAAGCGCAACACGACGAGATAGGCCAGCAGCCGGATCAATCCGTTCCCGATTGGATTAATCTCGACGGAACAACTGAAGCAAATGAAGGAGACAACGCTGCGGCCACACAGCCTTGGAGCTCAATATTGGCGGACGCCGAAGCAGAGAAAGAGAATAAAAACTGGGACCAGGCTGACAAGCTTTTTGCTCAGGCGATTGAGATGGGCGCAGACGATGCCGAAGTGCATTTTAAACGCGGCGATGTGCTGATTAGCGCCGGCAAACTTGAAGACGCTGCGGCAAGCCTTCGTGCTGCCGTGCGCCGCGATCCGCTCCATGAAAATGCTTACGCCAGTTTGGGCTATGTATATGGTGAACTAGGAAATCTCGACTCCTCGCTAAGCGCATATAAGAACGCATTGGATATCTCCCCTGGCAAACCACTGCTGCACAACAACGTGGGTTTCACGCTGTTCAAGATGAAAAAGTTCGACGAAGCTAAGAAAGCGTACGGTGAGTGTTTAAAGATCGATAAAACCTACACTCGATGTATTTATAATTTAGCTGACATCTTCAAGAATGAAAAAAGTTACGACAAAGTCGCCGCACTTTATCGTCTCGGGCTGCAGACTGAGCCAGACAATGCGCTGGTTCATTTCGCCCTTGGTGAAACCTACGAAAAGCTGAGTAAAACCGCAGATGCAATAAATTCGTATCGTGAAGCGCTAAGGCTCGACCCCAATTTACGAAACGCTCAGAAAAGGTTATCCCTGCTAGGAGCAAAATAGTCAGAGCCGTTTGGGGGAGACGATCATGAAGCAAAGCAAACTTGCGTTAGTGGTATTGTCGATCGGTGCAGCGCTGTTCATTGCGTGCGGCGGCGGAGGCGGTGGCGGAGGTACAACAATCGGTGCGATCGGCGGCACTGCAACGTCCGACGACGGAAGACTAACGCTTAGCGTGCCTGCCGGTGCCCTGCCTTCCGATACTTCCATCACAATTTCCCGACGCAGTGATGTCGATTCTTCAATGGGTCTAGGCTACACCTTAGAACCCGACGGCCTAACATTTGCTATGCCTGTTGACGTATCAGTCAACTATACAGGCCTGCCTGCATCTTCATCTGGTATGAGCGGTGCTGCGATGGCTTTAGTTTCATCTGATGGAACGATCGAGACGCCGCCGGGTCAATCTAATGTCTTCAGCGGCTCCTCATTTGGGACCTCAGTGGCACTAGGCCAGATATCGCATTTCTCGCGTTTGTATATAGAGTTTGGTTTGGTCACATACACAATTTCCGACGTCCCCAGCCAAAACCCAGCAAATAGCCCATTCCCCTCACCACTCACTGCCTCGATGACGGTCAGTCCTCAGTTGACCGGCTGGGATACCGCCTTCTTCGAAGATAACAGCACTCTCCCGGTTATCTACACCGGCAATCCGCTCGCCATTCCATTTGATTTGGGTCTTGAGACGCACATGTATACGTTCCCTAACTTAAACTATAAATGCGGAGATCCGGGGACTGGTGAGTTTTACGGCACTCTCGGGCTTGGAACCAACAGCGGAGAATTTACTTACTCCTCCCTGCTACTCGCAGCACTGCTCAACAACGAACAAGCGACGCTTACTTTTTCCGAGTCTTTTGGTGCCATTCTGCGAAAAGAGGTCGTTTGCGGTAACGGCAGCAGTTCAAGCAGCTCATCTTCTTCGTCAAGCAGCAGCTCTTCGAGTTCGAGCTCGTCGACTAGCAGTTCTAGTTCTTCAAGCGGCAGCTGCTCTGGCGGCAACGAGCTTCAATTGAGCGTCTCAGACATCCTGGTTCAGATTACTCATCAGTATGGGGAAAGCTCATGTCCACAGAACGAGGACGGTCCAATGGTTAGTAACACTGGAACTGAGTGCTTTACCTTGACCTGTGGCTCTTCAGATCCGACTTACGCTCTGCTTACCGGTTGCGACCAGACTCTCTGCCCGAACGAATCTGTGTCGGTTGGTTCGCGGTTTACTTGCAGCACGGCTTCCGACATGACCGTAGATTGGACAATAACTGCGTCTAACCAATGTGGACAGACGTCAGTCGACGGCCAGCTCGCTGTAGATGTACAGGGTGCGCCGTAATATATGCAAGGCAGCATGGTCAACTTTTACGTAGTTAACTCCTTTGCTAAACAAGCATTTGGTGGAAACCCTGCGGGCGTCGTTCCCGACGCCGCAGGCCTTTCCGACTCACAGATGTTGGCAGTTGCAAAACAGTTAAACCTCGTTGAAACCGCATTCGTCTGCCCGCCTGAAAAGAAGGGGTCTGATATCCGAATTAGGTATTTCACCCCCAACAAAGAGCTGCCGATCGCCGGTCATCCAACAATCGCCTGCTGGGTAGCATTGGTCGAGGAAGGAAAGTTCACTGTCGAGCACCGCAGCAGATACTTGCAAGAGACTAAAGCCGGACCGCAGGAAATTGAGCTGATCACTAAGAACGACGCGCTGTTTGTCAGAATGGCGCAGCCTGAACCTAAGTTTATCAAGACTCCACTTTTCGGTTCAGATATCGCTGACACTTTCGGAATAGACTCAAAGGCAATAGTCCACCCGATTAGAGGCGTAGACACTGGCTTAGGTCATTTGATTTTCGGAGTGGATTCAATTGAATCGCTGATGAAAATCAGACGCCAGAAAGAGCCGCTCAAAAAGCTCTGTGAGCGCTTTGGTCTCGCAGAGGCGCAGGTCTTTGCCCTCGAAGCAACCGACGACAACTGCGACCTCCACACAAGAAATATCTGTCCGCGCGAAGGGCTAGAAGATCCGGCCTGTGGAGTGGGCAACAGCGCACTGCTTGCTTACCTGATGGATTGTGGAATTCGTTTTACCGACGACGATGCCCATATGGTTGCGGAACAGGGACATGTTGTCGGCATGCCGAGCGTTATTCATACGTGGGGCAAACGCATCGACAAAGATCGCTACTCTATGCATATCGGTGGAGCCGGAGTGATAATGGCCAAAGGACGAATCCGAGTTCAGTAGCTGCTACACCGGCGTGCAGCTCTCCCACATCACATCGAAAATTTCTTTAAGCATTGACGACAGATCGTTACTTTCAATAATTAATCCATAGCCTTCATGCTTTGACGATAGGGCCATTACCTTTTCATCGTATAGATAAATCGACATCGGGAACTCAATCGGTTTTCCGAGATATCTAACTTCGCGCCGATCCTTGCGGCTAGTCAGGTATTTTTTTGCGTAGGGATTGGTTGAAAAGGCGATTTCATCCTTGGAGCGATTTCGAATTGTCCTGAGGAATGGCCCACGGGTAATTCGCTTGTTGGTATAATCCTCAAAGAACTCTGCGCCGAGGAAGTCGGCAACATCATGAATCGACAAGAATGATCGTAGGGACTTCTCCTGAGCCGTGATCGAGTCCAGCATCGCAACGCGAGCCCCCTCTTGCCCTTCGTAAAATTGAACCTTCGGCTTGTTCGCAATTGGATTTGCAAGTTGATCAAGCTGATCAATCAGTTCATCTGCACGTTGAATCTGCTGTTCAACCTCTTCTTTTCGTCGCTCAAGATGCGTTCGAATACCAGATGGCTTCAACCCGGTGAAGTATTGCACGTTATTTTTAACATTCTTAGAGGCAAAGCCCTTCTCGAGTAGTCCATGCAAAGCAAGATATGCGGTGCCGCGATTGAGTCCGGTCTTCTTCGCGACAAAACTAGTCGTTCGAGTACCGAAGCGGATTAGCGCCACATATGCACTCACCTCTTTGTCGCTTAGGCCAAGTTCTCGTAAGTCCTTTTCCAATTGGTGCACCCCCCATGCTGAAAGAAATTTCCAGCACTTCCTTGGACCCGAGCCTAGCATTTAAGCGCAAAAAGGCCTAGCATATTGGTCGTAATTTGCTATCTATCTTGAATTATTGGAGAATTGGAACATGAAGTCCTTCCTTCCCGCCTCGCTTCAGCCGCCAAGTGCTAATAATTTCCAGCAACCCGATGCCGCAGTCCTCATCTTCTACGGGCTGGTTTTCGCGGCAAGTCTCGGGCTCGCGCTGACCGATGCCAACACACCCCAAGCTACAATTGCTGGATACCCTGCGATGAGTTTCTGGCTGAGCTGCTGCTTTGTCCTCTACGGCGCGATGACAATTGCGGCATACGCACTTGTCTTTAGACATTGGAGAAACTGAGTTTATGAACACCGCCATTGTTTGTCTCGTCAGCATTTACCTAGCCGGAATGTTGATTCTTGGTTTGCGCGCTCAATCAGTCGGGCGTTCTACTGCTGAAGACTACTTTCTGGCCGATCGCAGTGTGTCCTGGTTTCATCTCGGTCTGACATTCTTTGCAACTTGGTTCAGCACACTCGCGTTTCTTGGAGTAGCGGGGTTTCACTATACCAAGGGTGTAAATTGGTATTTTGCTCAGGGAACGTTCTGGTTGCTTGCTCCAATAGCTGCATGGATTTTTGGTCGCAGGATTTGGGCGTTAGGCAAGGTGCGCAGCTATTTAACCCCCGGAGACTTACTCGCGGACAGCTACAACAGCGCTTTCGTGCGATTTCTAACCGGAATGATTTGTGTCTTTGCGCTCATTCCATACACTTTGGTGCAGCTTGTAGGGATTGGAAAAGTTTTCGAGGCAAGCACCTCGGGAGTAATTTCTTATTCGTTAGGAGTCTGCCTCACAGCGATAGCAACTGCATTCTATACAGTAATTGGTGGAGTACGCGCTATTATTTGGACTGACATCGTGCAGGGCCTCCTGTTTCTCGGCGTCACATTAATAGCTGTATTCGTCGCTGCCGGCGCAGCAGGAGGTTTGCACGCCGGCTTCGCTGCAGCACAAGCAGCCCATCCAGAACTTTTCGTTATCGATTTAAACAACATTGGAAAACCTCTAACTACAATCTTAATTTGGACGCCGGGTTTTGTTCTGCTGCCGCACCTCTGGCAGCGTAACTACATGGCAAAGTCCGAAGAGGCCTTTACTAAAAGTATCGTTGTCTTCTCTCTGCTGTCGTTAGTTTTGCTTTTGGCAACGATGCTGATTGGCGTTAGCGGAATGTCGATCGTCAGCAGCCTTAGCGATTCTGACAAGTTGATACCTGCGATTTTTGGCAGCTACGCCCCTCTCCTTCTGCCGCTGTTAGTTTTGGCTACGTTTGCTGCAGGTATGTCGACGGTCGATTCCCAGCTGCTAACATCAAGTTCGGTAATCACCGGAGATGTACTTCGAGCCCTCGGTATTAGAATTCACCCAGATAACGAACGAATCCTCGGAAGAATTATTGTAGTAGTATTGATTGCAGCGCTTACTTTCCTCGCTCTTCTCCCAGAAAGCCAGGGAGCAATATTTACTCTGGCAAGCAAAGGAACCGCCATCGCTTTTCTCCTGCTGCTGCCGCTGCTCATCGCGCTGAGGGGTGAGCACTGTAGTAGTGTTACAGGCATCTCTGTTCTTCTCTCCGGCATCGCTGCTCTGGCGGCCCTCGAACTAGGACTAGTCAAGGTAAGCTTGCCGTTTGGATTCGGCACTCCTATTTCCGCGTTTTTGGTCCAGCTCGCAGTTTACCAATCCACAAAGCTGCTCAACATCCGCAGTCAACGTTCCGTCAACAGTCAGGCATTTCGTCGTGAAGCCGAGCCTCAGGGAATTGCCGCATCTTAAAGTATTGAATCAACTGGCGCTCCTCGGCGATTGACTGCTACTTTAGAAAGCAAACGCAGCAGAACCGGGGAGCATTCCATGGGCAAAAACCAATATGACGACGCACCCGCACCGGAATTGGGCAGCGTTGTACTTGTGCGCTTCAGCTTCAACGATGAAGACGGCAACACCGTTGAGAAGAAGGACTTCTTCGGAAAAATCACAAAACTCAACAATCAAGAGGTCGTAATCAAAAATCCCAACAACGGCGAAGAAGTCACGTTGCCGCCCCATTTTGGCAGCTATCAGCGACCGCCTAAGGGAACATACGAACTACCATCAACTGGAGAGAAGGTAGAAAATCCTGATTACATCACGGAATGGACTCTGCGCATTTCTTCAGCAAGTTGACTTGAGTGTCCCAAAATATAACAATCCGGGTCGATTCGAACCCATTGGTTGGTCGTATAGCGTCCTGGAGTAGTTTGATGTCTCAGTATTCAACTTTTGCCAAATTTTCTGTTCTCATTTTTCTCTTCACCCTTGTTGCGGGGTGCGCAAAGAAACCAACCTTGAACGACACCAGTAAAAGTATCGCTCAGCAGAATCGAGATATTGAAAACTGCACTAATCAAGCAAAGATCGCGCTTGAGGGAGCCGTCGGCGCAGCTGAACGTGACTCTCGCGCCGCGTATGCTGCTTCCAGCGTATCTTCCGCCACTTCTGGCCTGACTTCTGGCGCGGGTTCGATTGGAGGAGTTAGCGTGAGCGGCTCGGCCAATCGCGGCGTCAACAACGCTCTAACAGACTATTTCACCGACAGATCTGACGACCCGCAGTTTAGGAAAGCAGTGGAGCGCTGCCTTCGCGCCAAAGGATACCGCGTAAACGGCTGGAACTAGGCACGTACCGATCGCTACTCGCTCTCAAGCACCCGCTCAATGTCTGAGAACTTTGCGGCAAGCTTTTGATCTACTTCTGGATATTCCAGCCCTAAGCTTTTTAGCGAGTGAACAATAGTATCCGCAACTTGCATGCGCATGTAGGACTTGCTGTCTGCAGGGATTACATACCAAGGCGCCCAGGGTTTTGATGTGGCGCGAACGGCTTCCTCATAAGCCAGCATATACCTGTCCCATAGCTTGCGCTCGTGCATATCCGCTGCGGCAAATTTCCAGTTTTTTTCAGGCTCCCTAAGACGTTTTAGAAAGCGCTGCTTCTGCTCTTCCTTGGACACGTTGAGCCAAAACTTCAGTATCACCGTGCCGTTTCTGGCTAAATGCAGCTCGTGATCGCAAATAGACTCATAGCGCTGCAACCAAATATTTGAACCTTTGGCATCAAAGGGTAGACGCTGAGATCCCAAAATTTCCGGGTGAACTTTAACAACCAGGACTTCTTCGTAATAGCTTCGATTGAAAATTCCGATTCTCCCGCGCTCAGGCAAACACTTAGCTGTTCGCCACAAGAAGTCGTGATCAATTTCCTCCTCAGAGGGTTTCTTGAAGCTGTAGACCTGACAGCCCGCGGGATTGATTCCTGTCATCACGGCACGAATTGTGCTGTCTTTTCCCGCCGCATCCATTGCCTGGAAAATTAGTAGAACGGAATAGCTGTTGCTTGCGTAAAGTCTGCGCTGAAGTTCCTTAAGCTCCTCGATCGAGGTTTGAAGTTCACTTTCGCGCTGCTTCTTGTCCGGACCGTCTTTGGGCGGATTAGTGCTGAACTGCGCGGCACTGAACGAGCCGTTCGTCTCGGCCAGATATGGTGTTTTTATTGCTTCGAACAATTTTTAGGCTCCTTCTCAAGGCTGCCCTTTCTGCTGGGCCATAATAAATTCGGGCTGCAAAAACTTGCAAATCGTCCGCAAATTATCCCGGGTATCTACAACATTTCGACGTAATACCAGGTTCTAACAACAATTTTCTTGCGAGATGCAGCCTAGAAGACCACTATAAAAAAACCAGGATTAACTTGGGGAATTTTTTTGAACAACCTTGCTCAAAATGTTTGGCCGCTTGGCGAAGCGCGTAGACGCCGGTCGATTCCTGCTTCTGCCGTTGGCGAACACCCCGGGGAAAGCGAATCCGGCGCAAAAGTCTCGGTTGAGCGTGAGCTTCGGTTCTTCATGCCGCTCTCCCTGCTTGGCGAGTATCTGGACGTCAAAAAGCTGAGAAGATGCCACATTGAGCAGCACTATTTCTCGGCTGAACATTTTCCACTGATCAGCATTTTTGCAGGTGAAATGGCTGGAGTCGGATTGCTGCCAAAGGACCTGCGCATCACTCAAGCAAGAATTCGAACAATAAGTTCCGATGGCTCAGGAAGTGAATCCTGCCTTGAAATCAAAGGCCGTCAGCCCCACCACGACACGCTTGAGCGACTTGAGTTTTCGGTACCGATTAAGCGCGAGTCGTTTAAACGGCTTCGTGAACTTGCCGGCGGCGGTTGCTTGACCAAATCGCGCTATCACGCACCCGGAGTAATTTCGATCAACAACCGTGACCGCGCACGTGTAATCGCGGAGATTGATGTATACGATCTCGTGGGAAAAACGAGGCAGCTTACCGGATGCTCGGAGAAACATGATTTCGCAACCATCGATCTCGAGATTCCTGATAAAGGTCTGCTGGGCCCACTAGCCGATGGCAAACACAGCCTTGATTTTCTCTTTCATGCCATAAGCTTAACTGACCACGACAAACGCATTCAAAAGGCCCTAAGCTCTCAGCGTATCGCACGAAAGGGACTCGATCGCAGAGCACTGGACGCCCTTCTTCAGCTGCACGAGCAGTATCACCGCAACGGTGAATAACCGCAGCAACTAAGCGAATTTCATACTTTTCTAACATTCGCCGGGGGGACATTCTCCCGGTTTTTAGTATACTAAACCACTCTTTAATGTATGTCGCAGATAATGACGATTTCCCATGCTCGACACACATCTGATCAAATCCGACAGGGAGAGAATGGAAAACGCCGGCAGAAGTAATGAGGTTAGCGAGGGACCCGATGCCCTCAAACTCGAAGACCGCTACATCAATCGAGAACTAAGCTGGCTGCAATTCAACTCACGAGTTTTGGAGCAGGCCTCCGATCAGAGCGTCCCTCTGCTTGAGCGGCTAAACTTTCTGCGAATTTTCGGAAGTAATTTAGACGAATTCTTCATGAAGCGCGTTGGCGGACTAAAGCGCCACATCGCAGCCGGCGTTACTGCACCAAGCGTAGACGGCATGACCCCAGAGCGGCAGCTCAAGGCAGTCCGTCACTTTCTAATTCCCCAGCTGATAGAGTGGGAGCGCGTCTTTTTTGACGAAGTGAAGCCGCAGCTTGGCGACAGTAGGATAGAACTAATAACAGATTGGTCTGACCTCAAGCCCGAGGAAAAAAAGTTTGCTGAAAAGCACTTTCGTGAAGAGATTTTTCCAGTCCTTACTCCCCTTGCTGTAGATCCCGGTCATCCGTTTCCATTCATCTCGAACCTATCTACTTCACTAGGCGTAGCCCTGCTGCACCCCGAAATCGAAGAACCGCTTTTTGCGCGAGTAAAGATTAGTGATTTGGATCCACAGTGGCTAAGGCTCGACACAGGCAAGCCTGACAAACACTATCGATTCTTGCTGGTTCGTGAGCTTATCCAACAATTCCTGCACGAAGTGTTTCCAAACATGGAAATACGAGCTGTAATGCCGTTTCGAGTCACACGAAACGCGGACCTCGAAATCGATGAGGAAGAGGCGGAAGATTTACTCGAGCTAATTCGAGAAGAGCTGCGCCAGCGCCGCGTTGCTAACGTAGTTCGCCTTGAGCATGGTGCAAATCCCGACGCCTGGATATTAAACTTCCTGATCGAAGAACTTTCGCTCACGCCGGATGATGTTTACGAGCATACCGGAGAACTCTACAGCCTCTCTCTACCGGAGTTCATTGGAGCTTCCTTGCCCGATCTAAAGTACAAGACCTGGCACCCAGCTACTCCTGCTGCTCTACCCAAAGACACCAACATGTTCAGTCTCATTCGCAGCCGCGATGTATTGGTCCACCACCCGTTTGAAAGCTTTGCTCTTAGCGTTGAGCGCTTCGTAAGAGAAGCGGTTGAGGACGACCGGGTCAGCTCTATCAAAATGACAGTTTACCGAGTTGGTGATGAGTCTCCGCTGATCCCGCTGCTGATTGAAGCTGCCCAGCGCGGAAAGGATGTGGTTTGTCTGGTAGAGCTAAAAGCCCGATTTGAAGAGCAGCGCAATATTACTTGGGCACAGAAGCTCGAAAACGCAGGTGTTCACGTAGTCTACGGGATACCAGGACTGAAAATTCACGCCAAAACACTGCTGATTGTTCGCAAAGAGGTCGAGGGCATTCGCTGCTACGCACACCTTGCAACGGGCAACTATCACGCAAAAACAGCAAACCTCTATACGGACGTGGGCCTATTCACATCTAAGCCGGAATACACTTCCGAGCTTGTCCACTTTTTCAATTACTTGACGGGCCGTTCGCTTAAAGACGATTACTCAACTCTGCTAGTCGCGCCGCTTAATATGAACGAGCGCTTCATCGCAATGATTCGCAGAGAAATTGATAACAAACTAGCAGGCAAGCCTGCTAGAATTGTTGCTAAGATGAACAGCTTGGAAGATCGCTTTATCATTCAAGCCCTATATGAAGCATCGCAAGCCGGTGTTAAGATTGACTTACTCGTACGCGGCATATGCTGTTTGCGTCCGGGAGTTCCTGGATTAAGTGAAAACATTCGTGTGGTTTCTGTTGTCGGTAGACTGCTGGAACATTCACGAATTTACTTTTTCCAGAACGGAGCTAAGAATCCGCTCGAAGGTGAGTTTTATATCGGGTCAGCGGATTGGATGGGCCGAAACCTCCACCGAAGAGTTGAAGTAATAGCTCCCGTCAGTGAGAAGCTCGGTCATAAAATGTGCTGGGAAATATTGGAAGTGCTGCTCAGTGACAACAGACAGGCTTGGGATATGCAGCCCGATGGAAGTTACGTAAGACGCTCATCGCCCGATGCGGATGCCGTAGGACCGCACGAAACGTTGATGAGAATTGCCGCCGAACAGTCGCGTGGGCAGCTCGAATAACCTTGAAAATAATTCTTTTTCGACACGCAATAGCTGAAGAGCGCCTGGTTTGGGCGAGGCAAAGCCGAGATGAAAATGCTCGGCCTTTGACCGAACTGGGGATCGCCAAACTTCACCAGGCGTGCAAGGGTTTCAAATCCCTTGTCGATCATGTTGACGCGATTGTATCGAGTTCTCTGGTCAGGGCGCAGCAGACCGCTGAGATTTTATTCGAGTATTACCCAGAAGCCGAGCTCGGAGAGGATCCAGACTTGGAACCCGGCGGGGACATTGACTCTCTGGTCGAGCGCTTGGCAGAATCAAACGAAGACGCTGTAATCATTTTAGTGGGCCATGAGCCTGATCT
>JAGRAN010000017.1:0-34811 GCA_020434585.1 Bdellovibrionales bacterium | reverse complement strand
AAAAAGGCCTCAGCCGCCTGTGTTGAATTCTCGATCGAGAATGGGAAAATCTATACCTCTTTGCTTTGGCTCTTGCCGCCGGCTGTTTTGCGGGCTTTAGGCGGAGAGCAGGAATGAATCGTGGAGGATTCCGTCCACAAGTGAGCGTGAGGTAGGAATTATTTCTGCTGCGCCGAAGTAGGCAGCGATTTCGTCCAAGATTACCGCCGCTGCAAGGATTAAGTCCACCCGCCGCGGTTCCAGCTCGGGAATCAACGCCAGCTGAGATTTGTCTAAGACCTCTATTCGTTTAATAAACGCCTCTAGATCGCCGCGGTCAAACGGGCCGTTCTCACCTGCTGTATGGGTGCAAACCTTTCCAAGTGCCCGAATCGAACCGCTGGATCCAATTAGCCTTTGGGCCGATGCAAACGGAAACCTTGGTGAAAATTCTTTGAGCTTATCGTTTAGCGCTTGGCGCAGCTTAAGTTGAGACCCGTTTTTTGGTGGAGAGTTCTTTAAATAGTTTTGCTGAGAGCGCGCTGCTCCAAAACGCAGACTTGCAGAGAACTCGATGTCCGCTCCGTGGCAAAGACTGATTTCCGTAGAACCTCCGCCGATATCCACCAAGACCAGCGGCTCACCGTGGACTTCGTACACTCCTGAGGTAACTCCGACTGCGATTAGTCTCGCTTCCTCTTCTTCGGAAATCACATCGATCTCGATGCCGGTTTCACGCCTAACCTCATCCACAAATTCAGCCGAGTCGTTCGCCTCTCGCAAAGCGCTCGTAGCAATTGCTCGAACCGTCTCGGGTTTAAATTGAGAAATCAATACTTGAAAGTATTTAAATGCGGCGACTCCTCGCTGTTTGGCTTCGGGAGTGAGCTTGTTGTCGTCAAACAGCCCGTCACCCAGACGAATCATTATCTTTTCTTTGCAGCGTGGAACAAACTTTCCGTTCTTGTCGATATCAAATACGTAAAAGCGAACCGAGTTGGTCCCACAGTCGATGATCGCAAGGTTATTTGGTCGATTATTCTTCACGGTCCAGCTAAGATAGCCCGATACCCATGCAAGCTCAAGCTATGCAACTCTAGAAAAACTTACCTAACAGTCAAATCCCGTCAACTCAAAGTGGTCAGCGGCTAAAGTATGAATTCTTAGCGAATCGTCCCAGCTCGATAATCGGCGTTGCAAAGATATTTAGGAAACGCCGAGCTGGCTTGTTGTTCAGCAGAATTGCTGCAAGACGATCGATTGGCTCACTGGCAAGAATATCGAACTCTTCAGCTCGCCGTTCAGAATGAAACTCCCGGTATCGCTCAGCCGTCTCAATTCCTGCGAGCGATAGTTCAAACCGCTCCTGATCTTCCACTTGCTCTTTGCGGCTTTTAGACTCGTAATGAAAGGCTGTTGCTCGAGGGACGTACATAGTGCGCCACCCTTGATCTCGAGCAGTTTCGCAGAAAAGCGCATCGCCAAAGCCGTTAGGACATACAAATTCGTCAAGTCCGCCCAACTCATCAAATGTTTGGCGGCGAACAAGTGCCATTGCAAAAGAGACGCCGTCAATCTCGCGGCAAACATCCTGATACTCACCCGGCGAATCAACATTTTTGGGCCCGAGTGAGCTGAAAATAATTCCGCCACTTTGCACGCTTCCATCAGGATAGAACAGTTTGCCGCCGACTATTCCAACATCCGGCGGCTGCATCCATCCCAAAAGGGCCGCGATACAGTTCTCGTCGATTAATTCTACGTCATTATTCAGCCAAAGAATGAAATCCGACTCCGCTGCGCGGGACCCAACATTAATCAGGCGGGCAAAGTTAAAATACGCTGAGTCCGTGACAACATTGACTTTGAACGGCTCAGGAAAATTCGCCTCAACAAATTTCTCAATTTTAGCCAGCTCTTCGGGAGAGGAGTTGTTGTTAACGAGAGAAACTATTGCTTTGCCCGGCAGAATTTGTCGAAGTAGTGACTTCAAACACTTAATTGTATCGTCAGCTTGATCGCGAAACGGAATTACAATATTCAAAGTTCCGTCAGCTGGCTGCAGCACTGGACTGGCGCCCCGCGCTTTAAGCAGTCCGATTTCCTCACTGTGCATAGTTCGAAGCTCCAACCCCTGAGCCTTGGTCAACTCGGATGAAAGGCTTAGCACTGATTCAGTCGAGGGTTTTCTATTTTCAAACGAGCCAAGCGCCTCGAAAGATAAGGATAGGGGAACGAGCTCAACGCGTGAAGCCGAGCGCTGAGCAGCCGCAGAGAGCGCCCAAAAGAAAGTTTTGTCTTCGGTGATATGCGGCCGCTCGCTATTCAGCAGCTGCTCCAAAAAATCGCGTTCGAAACATAAGAATCCGCCGGTATGATCGAACGAGAGCATGTCATACGGCCCCGGTAGCGAGCGCCTGATGTATTTAGATGCGAGCTTAAGACTATCGCGCAGCAACAGGTGATTGCTAAACAGCATACTGGACTGACTGAGAACCGCATTCTTCACGGCGATGAACAACGCCTGTGGATTCAAGATCAATCCTTGATCTAATAAAACGACGTAACGCGAGGGAAGATTGACTACGAGCGACGACAGGGCTTCGGTAATGTTATCGTCAGCTCGAGGTACCGCGGCGAGCCGACCATTTAAGATTGGATATTTAGATTCAAACTCCGCCAGCTTCTCCTGATTTAGTCCGAATAAAATCAATTGCTCCGGCTGTAAACTCTGGCATGCCGCTGACTGCAGAAGAAGGTCGATATTTTTCTCTGAAACAGAGCCGCTAAATGCGACCAGCGAAACAGTGTCATGCTGCAGTTCCGCCGCCGCAAAACTGTGCTGCCAGCGACAAGCACGTTCGTTAAGTTCAAGTTTGCGCTTAACACCAGGCAAGAGCTGAAGGGCCGAGCCGGGAAGCTGAGTTTCAGCAATAGTTAAACGGGGCAGCGCGGCCGACGAATCACGTTCAGCAGGTTGCGGCTTTCTGTCAGGCTGGGCGTTCATATCCGCGGCAGTATATTAGCAGCGTTCCAATAAAGAAAGTCTCAGCAGCGGGCGCTGTGGTTTCGATTTGAAAGTTAACAAACGCCGAGTATTTTCTTGGGCTTAATTGGACACAGCAGCAGTCTAGCGCCGAACGCCGCGGCTGCTTCCAGAACTGTTCCAGTAGTCATCCCCTCCTCCCCATAGCTTCTTTAACGGCCAGCCTTTCTTGGACTGCTTCTGTGCGCGTGGAGCCGGCTGAGTGTTCACCCTGTTCCACGTTACCTTTAAGGAACCGTTGGTAGAGAACGAGTTGATGTTGTGAATAGTGTAAGGGCCGGAATCTTTCCACATATTTCCGCCCCGACCGCCATGCGGTTGCTGCTCTTCCATAAAATATTTACCGTTGCTGGTGTAAATTGTTCCCGAATGTGTCCAGGAGTGCGTCGGGCTCTGCAGAACGAACGAGTAGTGCTGGTCGTGCTTGACACTCAGCTTTGCAGGTTGCAGCCCCTCCTTTGTGGAAATCTGCGCCTCCCATTCTCCGATAATCTGAATATCGAGAATACGCATCGGAAGTTTGTTGGGAATTGGTTTTGGATCTACCGCTGGCAGCAAAGCGTCTTGCTGCTTGGGCTGGGCTTCCTGCCCCTTCGCTGACTTTGTCTCCGGGAGCTGCGCAGTTTCGTGCATCGCAACAGGCGGATTGCACGCTCGTATGTCCTTCACCACCATAACTAACATCAACAGCGCTGCCGCCGCCGCGCCAGCTTTCCAGATCCATTCCGGGGTCTCCGGCGGCAGAGCTGCCTTGCTTCCCTGAGTCACCGTAGGCACGCTGGGAGAATCGTCTGAAACTAGGGAGGGCTGCGTAGGAGGCACCGCGCCGCAAGCGGGACACTTGGGAGTATGCAGACTGTCATAAATTTCCGCACATGAGCAGCGCACAAGCCGACTAGTTTCAATGGCGCTATCAAGCGGCTCGCCATAAGGCATGCCGCGCTTACTAGGACTCACTCGGCCTTCCTCCACTGGCCAGTGCCGAGAGCTCCCATCATCACAAAAAGGTCGGGACGCGGGACTGAATAGCTTCCGCCGTCCTTCCAGCCAGTGTTACTCGAACTAAGCTTCCACTTGCCGTTCTCAGCTGAAAACTCACCGTTGTGCTGAACAGACACCATTGTGCCTGAGGTTTTAAAAGCATAGCTGCCGTCTGAGTCAATTTCGATCTGCCAAGACTCGTCGCCATTCATCGTCTTAACAGTTTGAATCCATGTTCCAACTAACTTGGGGTCCACAACGCCGTCAGTGACGGAGTAATCCACTCCGCTGTAAGCCTGTGCGCCAAGTTTACCGAGCGGTGAGTCGGACATGTCTAAGTTTGCAACAGGTGTTTCATCGCCGTGAATGGACTTGTTGGTGCTCGAAGAATTGCTGGAACCGCCTCGAAGCATTAAGTACAGAACTAACGCGACACCAATCCCGATGCAGATTTTTTTCCAGTCTCGCTCTTGGGCAGATACGGGCAGCGTGGAATCTGACTGGGTTGACTGCTGCTCCGGTGCAGCCGCCGGCGAGCCGGAATCCTTTGCGGCCCCACACTCAGGGCACTTTTTGTGCTTGAGCAAATCATAAACCTCGCCGCAGACGCAGCGATGCATTTTCATTGAGGCTTCGTTTGTCATCGCCATGGATTCCACCAACTCTTCTTATTCGGCTTCGGTTCAGGAACCATCGATACAGGATTTCCTGGATTAGGCTTTACGTCCGGTGTCTTCTTTTCCTCTACCCGCCTATTGTCTTCCGGCTTCCCTTCCTTCTTCTCCTTGGCTCTTCTGGCCTCGGCCTCCTTCTTCTTAACAAGAGCTGCCGCTACCAACTCGCGCTCCTGAGCGCGCTGCTCTTCCGTCGCTTCCGTAAAGACTACATTGAAGTCGCCCTCTTCAGGATAGTGGAGAAAGCCAACGAGCTCCCAAGGCTTCTTGCCGCTAAGTGTGATGTACGGAAGCGAATCATTTTTGATTTTTGAACCAAAAATTCCGCCGCCGACTTTGCAATCCTTGGCATCTGCCTTTGCGCCTGGAATATAGTAGTAAAGCTTGTAATCGTTGCCTCCCGGGACATCGCGCACCATCCAAATATCCGCACCCGGCGCTAGGGGATCATCGATATAATGGTCTCCAGTCCAGAATGTCGTCTGTTTGATGTTTGGATCAAAGTAAGGTTGAACCTTGCCTTCTGACCCCTGAACATTCGTATATATATACAGGTTCACGTCGACATCACGGCAATCATCAAACCACGCATCTACCATAAACGGCAGACGCCATTCTAGACGGTTGTTGCGTTCCGTCAGCTTGTCGTTATCCTTCTGGAGACGATTCTTCATCGCAGTTGCTTGATCAAGGCGATCACGCAAATCTGCCATTCGTCGATTAGCGTCATCGATGGCGCGCCTCGCCTCTTCAAGCTCTCGCAGAATTCGGTCGACGTCGATATCACGACCGTTCTGGCGAAACATCTTCTCGACTTGTTCGATTTTTTCTTTTGCTTTCTTAAGCTCACGCTGCAGCTTGTCTACGCTCTCAGAGTTTTCAGGATTACCTTCGTAGTAGCGCGCGAGAACAATCATAATAATCAGGAAAGCACCCATCGCGCCGGAAATAACATCCATCATCGATAGACTGAAGATATTTATGTCTCTGTTGCGCCGCTGCATAAATTAGCAAACCGAGTTTGTTTAGGCCGCCGCCTGCTTTTCGACGTACAAACGGTTAATTAGATTTCTTAGGCAATAGTCGCCTGCCCGGTTCATCGCCAATTCTTCACTGGTCTGCACGATGTGCTGCAACAAAACAAGAATTGCGCTTAACACCAGGGCAATAATTGTAGTGTTGAAGGCAACGCTCAAACTCCCCGTCACCTGACCAAGATCCATATGATCGGGGTTAACAAAACCCAACGCGTTAGCAATTCCGACAACTGTTCCGATAAACCCGACAGTCGGAATCGCCCAGACGATGTAGCGCGTCAACGAGTAGTTCAAATCTACTTTGTGGCTTATTAAGTCGAGACTGCTGTTCATTACGCTCACAGCTTGATCGACCGAACGGCTGGCTTGAAACTGAAGAATACAAAGATTAATTAAGTACGGCAGAATTCCCGTATCAGCGGTAAACTGATGCGCCACTCTCTGACGTATTTCACCGAGGTCTTTCGCCCGCAGTACGGAGTGATCATCTTCTGGCAGAAAGTGTTGGCCCAGAAACTTCAGTTCCTGCTTAGCAGCCCACGAACGAATAAATAATTCGCCGATACAAACTGCGAATAAGAGATACATCAAGTTCTGAATGGTAAACGGATAAGGGAATGAAGAAAATTTTGTGTAGTCGAGCAGAAACACCGCCATCTGGCTGTCTTTCGGAAGAACCAGAGTAAGAAAGGCGATAACGAAGCAAGATGCCCCGACAGATAAACCTAGAACGCGACCTCGTGGAAGCTTTGTCAGACGGGCAACCGCCGGAACTTTAAAGAAACCCGAGACGAGGGAAGATTCTGCCATAGCTCGATACTCCTCAATATGCGACTACCGCTTCGACCTAAGTCGAACCTAATAGCAGATGCTACATTAAATTCATATGAGGACAGCCCGGGCTAGCCCTTAGGAATTGGCGGAAGAGGCGAATCTTTTATTGAGCTCGCGGCCTATTCCCACAATCGAAACGTGGTTAAGGGGAAACTCCAGTAAAACATGTAGGAAACTTAGGAGGAGCAACGCGACCAGTCCTACCGTGTAATTGAAGGCGTACAGGGTAACCGCAAATATCCAACCAGTCACAATTAGTATCAAGCGATCACGGGAAATCTCGTGCCAACCAATGACTTTGGTTTTCGAAAACCAATTTAGATAGTGATAGGTATAGGCAAACGCAATAAAGCGCATTACCGCAACGAGCACGTCCCAGGACCCTTCGAGTCCGAACATACGCACCAACTCTGCCTGCACCGGCTTAAACGGTTCAATTGCATTCTTCACATAGCTGCCGAGAATGTAATGTTCCGCGGGCGGGGTGAATATAAAAAATATCAACCCACAAAACAGGAAAACGGCGAACGAAAGATAGCCTGAGAAGCTGTCACTCTTCAACGCACCATAAAGAATAAACAAACCGGTAAAAACATAGACATGAATGATGGTCGGCAGCATCAGAGAAATAATCATGCTGAAGCCCGGCACACCAGAAAGCACCATCCCACAGAAAAAGACAGCAACTCCCAACAATATTTTTTGCAGCGGTCGCTTAAACAGCACCATTCCCAGGGCGCTCGCAAATGCGATCCAAACCAACAGTGTATTGCTGAAAACACCGGGAAGCAGTTGATAATCCAGGCCCAGGGCGACGGGGAATGCAGGGACGATCAGAAACAGGTAGTCGTACTTTCCCGAGGTAAAATAATTACGGTCATGAAGCCACGAGATTTCAGTCAGGTAGTGAAGGGGGCCAAGCACGGCATAGGAGAATAAAAACGCCTCATAAGGCATGTAGAACGCGAAAGCACATGAGATAAACATCAGCACGATGTTTAGATAATTTATTTGGTTCAGCGTCATAAAAACCTTGGGGCGCAAACCCACCCCGATAATATAGTGTACTTAGGATGACAGATTCTAAGCAAAGTCTCTGGTAAACGCCGTAACGGTCTGTAATTTAAGACTTTTCCTCAAGACGGGTGCGGCTGAAGTCTCCGACGGACAATCACTACATAGGCCGCCATCCCGACAAACAAGCTGGCGCCCGCGGCAAGTATCATCCAGCGAATCGCCTGGTCGCCGTACGCTCCGCGCGACATTTCCGCAAAAACTCCGGCAATAAAAATCGCGATGCCGTTCATCGCCTTTACCACCAAGTTGTAGACTCCGAAAAACATGCTTACCGAATCGCCGCCCGCAGCCTTAGCACAGTCAGTAATCGCCTCACCCTCAAGTGCCAGCAAAAAAGCGACCATTGGGCCGCCGCAGACAAAAATCAACATCGCTGTAGTGAAAGGTGAACCGATGATACTTGAGCCAACTAGCGTCGCCGTGCAGTACACTACGCCTAACAAGATTGAAGAAATTACAAGGACTTTTTCCCAGCCGAACCGACTCGACAATCGCGGTGCAAATAGAAAGCAGGGCAGCGCAGCTCCAAGCAGTGGTCCAAGCAGCAGACTGACGTCTTGCTCTGTACCTTTCAGCAGATCTACCGCAATAAATGGAGCGGCCGAAGTCATTATTGTAAGCGACATTTGCGATCCGCCAAGCAACAACACTAAACCTAAGAATCGCGGCTGTCGAAAAGCTTGAAGGAACGCTGATGCGGGGGCAAAGTCAGCACTGTGATCTATCGGCGGCGCATCTTGCTCGTTTTGCGGATCAGCCATTACCGGTCCAATCATTCCGATCGAAGCCAGAACTGCAAAAATACACGCACCGTAAAAGTAACCGACTTGCTCAACAAGAACTGGCGAGAGCACAAATCCAATCCCTGTGGCTATAAGCAGCCCCGCTCCAAGCAGATTAGACAAATGCCGGCGCAGGTTCGCATCCCCCCGAGAGTAGTCGTCAATGAGGCTCCAATACGGAATCGCGTAAAAGGTGTAGCCCACAAAAAATAAAAACATGCCAAGAACCATAAGTCCCCAGCGCCCCGCGGCATTCATTGCCTCAGTTGGCAAAAAGCAGAGCGCCAATCCGATGCCCGGAAGAAGCAGGGTGAAAAGCAGCAGCTGCTTGCGCCTTTTTCCTTTACTGACCCAGTAGTCACTTAAAGCACCGGCAAAGGGATCCGTTACTCCGTCGAACAAACGGAATCCAAGCAGTACCGCTCCAACCGCTCCGGCTGCAAACAAGGTGCCGTCAGCAGTCGACGTAGTAGAGTATTTTATGATCCACTGAAAAAAATAGCGGGCCAGGCTCATCATTCCGACCTGGCCAAGCGTAAACAGACAGAGCTGCCTGCGTGTCATCTGACTCTCCAAAGACTCAACAGACCGGCGTAGCGCTCAAGATGGAGCGATGAGCGCAAACTTTTAATCGAAGAATCAGCGCCGAAACTGCTCTGACCCAGGGCGAAGTATGATCCTCACCCCAAGACAGCAGGCTATAGAAATAGAACCGCTAGCGAGGATTTACCTTCACTGCGCATGGGCCTTTTCGGCCTTCACCAACTTCAAAACTTACATCTTGTCCTTCTTTAAGGACTCCGCCTTCTACTTCGGAGTGATGAACGAAAATATCGTCACCGCTCTCCTGCTGAATAAAGCCATAACCTTTTTGATCATCAAACCATTTAACTTTACCTTGTGGCATAATCTGTTGCCTCCTGTTGTGTAACGTGCTCGCCGAAAAGGGGCAGAATACAAGCATCCCAACCCATTCAAGCCAGGAGACAATATCGCAGCTCAGCGTTAAAAGCCACTCGGCAATTTCAGATGCAGCGCCACTGAAGTTCGCAAGTAATCTCACATCTCGGCACCTATTTCCTCGGCATTACCAACGGTCGCAACATTCTGGCTTGGCGCTTGAAGCTCCCAAAGCTACGTGGTTAACATTGCCCTGGGACAAATAACTCTTCCAATACTTTATCAAAACAATGACCAAAGAGGACGACGCTGACAAAACACTGATAAACACAAAGACGCACAAGAAGCTGCGGACAAGCAAGCTGCGCAAAGGATTAATCTCCCTGTTTATAGTGTTTGTTTTAGGGATGCAGGTTCGTGCCAATGTCCTGCCGCCGCTCGTAAACGCATCAGCCGTTGTTACATCCGGCTCTGCCGCAACCCCACGAACGGCGAATCCTACATCAGCGTTTGACGCTAGATGGCGTTATGTCGTGTGGCAACTTGACCGGCTCTCGTGGTTCCTTGGGTTGGCCACTCATTGGAGAATGTTTGCTCCGCCGCCGAAGAGTCACTGGTATTACTCCGTATGGGCAGTCATGGAGGACGGCAGCCAGAAGTGGATTCAACTTGAGAATCAAGGCGAGCGCAGCTGGCCGCAGCGCCAATTTTTCGATTTCAGAGAAGTAAAGTTCCACTTAAATATTTACAATAGAGAAGAACCACTGAATGCGTTTGCGCAGCACCTTTGCCGCAAACAAACCAACAAAGGTTGGAAGCTGAGGTCTGTTCGAATTGCCATGATCAGCCGTCCGGTTCTCTCGCCGCGTGAAGCGTTTAGACAGGGGAAATATTACGGACCTGAAACAGTCACTGATTTTGGAACCTATCAATGCCGCGAAAAAGCAATAAATTAGTTTCCGCCTTCGACGAGTTCTGGTTTGGCCAGAGCACAACTGAGGCCTTAGGTGTTTTCAGAATTGCGTTGGGCTTGTTCGTCCTTCATATCCTGCTGATTAGCATCCCCAACTGGGAGCGCTTTTACGGCGAAAATGCGACTGTCCCACTTTGGTTGCTTCGCGAGCAGGGACACGCCGGCTGGTCAATCTTTGGTTACGGCGGCTCACCGGAATTTGTTTGGTCAGTCTTCGGCATAATGTTTGCCGCCGGTTTGTGTTTTACCGCCGGCTTATTTACGCGCCTTGCAAACATTATTCTATTTCTGTGCTACGCATCGATGGTTACCAGGAATACTTGGATGGTGAACGGACAGGACCAGGTTGCGGTACTTCTGCTGTTTATCAGCTGTTTTGCGCCGCTCGGAGCTTCCTATTCGTTAGACAACAAGCGCCTGGGGAAATCGCAGACCAACCAGCTTCGCTCAGTCTGGGCTTTACGGCTGCTGCAATGTTCAATCGCAATCATTTATTTATCCTGCGGCCCAACAAAACTAGCTTACTGGCAGAACGGAGATGCTTTGTATTACACCAGCTTCAGCTACCAGTGGTTCAGGTACCCTACTGTTGACCTGTTTCATGCCCCTGCGTTCTCGATTGTTGGAAGTTATGCAACGATAATTCTTGAAACTACTTTCCCAATTGCAGTTTGGTTTCCGTTGTTTCGCACACCAATGCTGGTCTTAATGGCTGCGTTTCATACGACGGTTGCTGCCCTCCTGTCTCCAGCCGTTTTTTATTTCAACGTAGCCATGCTGGTCGCAATCTTGGTATTCGTCGACAACAATTTCGTTCGACGAACGGTCCGCCAATTATTTTCGAGCTCTAACGGCTAGTCGACCAGCCTTTGAAATAGACTGCGGGATGGCTTGACGTGCCCTTTTCAACATTATCAGTCAGCCCGCAGTCAGTATCAGTCCGCAATCACATTCTCTGTGACTTAGGCATACTGACGATCAGTCCGTCTCCAGCTCGACTCCATCGAGACTCACCTGGAGCGCCCAGCACGGTTCGAGAACACGCAGCTGGTGCATCGTACGAGGACCTTCGAGATCGAAGCAGCCGCCGGTCAGCGTCTCACTTCCGACTTCGATTCGCCCGCCGCCGCCGATGAGCATCGAGAACTCGCCTCGATTTCCGTGACGGTGAGTCTCCTGACGCCGCAATGCAGGCAGCTCAAGGAGCGAGATGTTCACTCCGCTGTCGCCGTCCGATCCATCGAAGCGATACGCGACAACACCACCTTCCCAACCTTCACGATACGCATCGCGAAGGAAGCGCTGGTTGACAGCCGTCGTTCTGAGGAGCCCGTCCAGCGAACCGCGAACGAACGCTTCGCGCTGGCAGGCATGCTGTCCCGGGTGAAACATCATCACCACCGAGTCTGCATCTAGCGTCAGTAGTTCCTCGTCGCTTCCCGGAGGGATCGCGGCGAGATGCTGCTCCTCGATGCGACGGTCTCCGATGGCGGCAGCTCCGACGATCGGTATCACGATCGACCAACCGCGGCGCCATGGCGAACCATCGAGGGCGACCGGAATGCGGGCGGGCTGCGCGGCGCTGGCTAGCAGGCCGGCAATCGGCTTCGCCACCTGGCCGCGAGAAGCGCGAGCTGTGGTCAACGTGCCCAACTGATGGAGACGTGCTCCACCTTCGAGCGGTGCCCAGTCAAGCGACTCTGTGCAGCCGGACCGCAGTTGCAGCGGATGCAGCAGCTGGGCCAAGTTGACGATCGGAAACACCCTGGTATGCACTATTGGACCTCCTTCCGTGAGGAAACTGTGTGGGAATTCAGGGAGATACGACTGATCGGGAAAAGTTTGGCAACCTTCTTGGTGAACCAATGAGGGTACGTGAAGCCAAACCGCGAGCGCGCACGGGCTCTATGCCGCGTCCGGGCTCACGGTGCTCGTGTCATCTACTCGGATGGGAATTGAAGGTGTCGAAGAATACGAGGAGTTCTATGGGAAATCAAGCTAGGGCTAACCCTGCTGCGAAGACTCCCGGTTAAGCCTGTCTAATTCGTAAATAAGCTCATTGCGAACGGACAAAAGGGCGTCCAGCGGGCTGCCCTTACCATTAACCAGATACAGGTGAACGCCGTCGTAGTATTTGTTGGCCAGCAGGCCAGCTAGGATTACTGCAAGCACCAACAGAGACGCCAAGCCGGAACTAATACCGCAGGCCAATCCCAAAAAGAACAAGCACAGGTACCAAATCGGGTAAACGACGATTCCAAGTAAGATTTTCATTGAAGCTATTGAGGCCGGGTGATCGATGATTGCTCGGCCTAGGGGACCAATCAACTTATAAGGCAGGTAATGGCTAATATAGCCGAACACAACTGCAGGCGTTAGCAGCCTTACGGCTATTGGGTTCATTTGCTGCTTTAGTGGCCGATCGATATCAATGTTCCAAAGCGACGCCGCCTCTTCGTAGGCCGAAAGCCTGCGGGCGATGGTATCACGTGCACCTGGACGAGCGGCAGAGAGTTGCGCCACGCGTTCGGCCACCTGATGTAGACGATTAAAATCATCCGCCGCACGGTCAGCCGAGGCATAGAGCTTCGCGATCTGCTCTACCAGTCTATTCTGTTCGACTTCAGCTACATCAACTGTAAGACCTCGCAGCTCAGTCTCGATTCGTTCTGTTAAAACTGCAGTTATATCGCGGTCACCCTCGCTGGCATCTTGATAAAGCTCGCGGACGCTGAACGGCTTGCCCAACACAACGTGGGCAGAACTTCTGAATCGCTGAACGTCTGTATATGTTATTCCGACCGCCTGAACTTTGAGACCCAGCGAGAACTTATTGTCTGCCTCGGCCTGCAGCGAAATTCGTGCTGCACCAGTTTTTATCGGTTGAAGTTTGCGGACCCCCAGGCTCAAGCCTTCAGGAAAGATCAAAATCGCCTTGCCCTTAGCCAAAGCATCCGTCGTAAACTGAAACATTTTTTGATTGTCAACTTCACCGTTCGGAAAATCCTGCCTGCGCTTTACCGGCACCATGTTGATTGAGCGCAGCAGAGCCGAAATAAAACTTCCGTTAAAGTACGTAGATTTTGCGATAAACCATAGTTCCCGCTCAAAACATCGAATAACGAGCAGCGGATCAACAATACTGTTTTGATGGTTGCAGACTATCAGCAGCGGTCCAGACTCCAGCGCTGGCTCTCCGCCAATTGTAATGCGTCGGAAGAATTGTCCAACGACAAAGCGCGCGACCCTCTTACTTAGTTGATACAACATCCTTTTCCATCAAACGCCGCATCAGCGCTAAGTCGCTCCGTCCGTTGCCGCCTTTCGGAACTAATTTGCCATCGTGGTAGAATGTGATCAGTCTCAGCGGTGTATCGTTAAACGACTTCTCAGCTACCCGATCGGGACTAATTGTATCCCGGCCCATTTGCGAGTCGGTCGCCCAACGGATTGTCGGAAACGAAACATACGCTAGTTCAGAGCACACAATTTTGTCTGTTGTGTTGACGTCGAAATTGAAATCGTACGTCTTTCCAACTTGGCGCAGTGCAAGCGTCACTGCCTCGCGAAGCTGGTCCGGGCGCTTGTCTTCAGCAGGATATTCCCACAACGCGGTCGGCCGCAGCACAGCTAAATCATCCACGTTCAGAAATTCATCGAGAGAACTTAACTGCACACCGCTTCTCAATGCTTCCACAATTCGCTTCGCATGTGGGTCGTCTCCACCAAGTTCGCCATGAAACTTTGACACTACCGGATCGTCCCATACTCCCAGCTCACGCAGCTGGCTTTCCGAGCCAAGCCAAATCGCAACATGTCCAAAATGTCCTGGAATGAATTTGTCAGTCAGGCGAAATGGTGTCTTCTCGAGCAATATGTCGAGCGGCCTTAGCTGTGCAGCCAACTGACTAAACGCCTCCTCGTCATGATAAAGCTTGCCCTTTCGTGCTTCGTACATACCGACAGTATTTCCAAAGAACTTACTTAAACTGTCCAGCCCCTCCCTTCCGATTTCCTCGATAAAATCTTCTGCTAGGTCGCCGAGCATTAAAACGTTTCGTCGAATGATTGAGTTGGTTTGTATATCTCGAATAAACTGAAACGACGGGCTTCCCTGAATCAATGCGTCGAGATACGCGAAATTCTTGTCCTTCAGATACGCTGCTTCTGTCCCCGAGGCAGCGCGGATTTTTTCGCGATGTTTTTCGTAGAACTTAAGCACCCTGCGCACACGATAGCGGACTACCGGGGATGAGGCTTTTCTTCGGATTTCGCGCAGACTATTCGGACCTATTTCAAACCCGGAATCAGGATCGTTTAATACCCTTCTCAAACGATCATCCTGCTCGAACAGCGAAATCGCGAGGATGTAATTGTCATTAAGCATCAGCGCCGCCGCCAGCGACATCATGACGGCTTTCATTCTGACAATCGGATCTATTAAGTTATTGACGACAAACTCATCAGTGACTTCAACTGCGCATTCGTACGAAAAGGCAGTCTTGTACAGCCTGTCACGCAAATCTAGGTACCCGTCCGTTCCAGACTTCAGCTGTTCGAGGTCTCTTCCAGTTAGTGGTTGGTGTTTTCGCTCCGATAATTCCTTAAACAACGAAAGCATAATTGAACGGGCGACTAGGCTTTCTTCAGCGAGCTCCTGAAATTTGCCAATCTCAAAGTCGACGCCGGTGCTTAGATCAGCGCCTCGATTAACTTTCGCGACAATCCTTTGCCAGCAATCCTTGCGCCGCCGCTGCTCCGCTCCAACAACAACGTAGACTGCCAGCAATGCTGCTATAACGAGCAGCGCTGTACCGTAGCCGATCACACGACGCTTAGCTGCAGATAGAGCCATCCGGCCTCAGTCTCAGAGAATAAAATTGACACCGGCAGCTTAGCAGACTTGGGCGGCCTGTCTGCCAATTTTTAACTATGGGGGGTAAGAGAGCTTACAACACTTCGCTTAGGTCAATTGATGAAGCACCATCAATGTGCATGTTGGCCTTATTTTGCACCAGAGAAATAATTTGAGCGTTGCTATGCGTAAACCCATCAGGCAGCTCCAAACTAACTTCGCCGCTTCCGCTGCCCTGCACCAGCTCAACAGTCTTGAAGACTCTGACAACATTCGTGTGGCTAAGAGTGCTTCCGGCATTCTCTCCACGAGAGACATAGTTCGGGTCTGGGCTGTTTACCAGCGCAAGCCGCAGCAGAGAGTTCTTTGCTGCACCGCTATAGCTGTAACGAACCTTAAGTTCTTTTGCAGAAACCTTTTCAACTCCAGATAAGCTTACGTCTGCCTTTGGGGTATGACTTAAGGAACTCGTAATAGCAGCCTGTAACTGGCGAGCTCTCGTCCCTGGAAAATGCTGCGCCCCATTAACAACAAGCTGGGGGGTATAAACGCCGCTCTCGTTCATCGCGGCGGCATACGCTCTCTGGCGCGCACTTGCGTTAGCGCCGCTGTACGGATCTGTCCAGCCGATGTAGTTCCAATAATCGATGTGAAACGACAGGGGATAAATTCTAGATTTCTCTCTACGCGCTTTCTCGGCGACTTCTCTAAGCAGCTTATCTGCCGGCGGACAGCTTGAACAACCTTGAGACGTAAATAGCTCCAGCACAACAAAGGGTCTAGCAGCATTGCTATCTTGAGCGGCGCTAGGCTGAGCGGCGGGCAGCAGCAGACCGCATAGTGCGGCCGCTGCAGCCGAAAATAATCGATTCAGTCGCTTCAATTTATTCCATTTTCGAATGCCCGCTGGAGCACTTGTCCGAACCGGCGCCACATTCGCCTTTCTCCATCATGGGGCACGCTTCGCCCGATTTTTTCATGGGGCAGGCGTCGCCAGATTTTTTCATCGGGCACTCGCCTTTCATGCACTTATCGCACTTAGTGCACTCACCTTTCTTGCACTTCGAGCATTTTGAGCATTTGTTACACTTCTCGCAGTGTTCACAGGCATGTTTCTTCATGTACGGGCACTTAGCCGGATCTCCCCCCTCCCCGTGATGATACGTGCTCTTGGAGCAAGAAGCAGCGGAAGCCAAAATAAGCGCGAAGAAAATCGTCCTGAATAGTCTCATTTGTTAAATCTCCTAAAATTATTCCGTCTTAGAGTATAGCGCTCATCAAACCGATATAAAACTATCGATATTACAGAGATGGTGTTGGCTTACAGAAACCTTGTTTCGTGTTAAGATTTCACCTCCCTATCAAGCCCTTCAAAGCCCGGAGAAGATAATGTCGTTTGAGCAAGAATTAGCTGCAAAAGATCGCGTAGAATTGGCCTTTCTCCCAACTCCGCTGCACGAGCTTCCTGCTTTGGCCGACGCCATCGGAGGACCGCGCCTCTTTATTAAGCGAGACGATCAAACAGGACTTGCTACTGGCGGCAATAAAACCAGGAAGCTTGAGTTTCTTATCGCAGATGCAATCAAACTTGGCGCCGATACCGTAATCACTGCCGGTGCGCCGCAATCGAACCATTGCAGGCAAACTGCGGCTGCCGCAGCACGCTATGGACTTAACTGCGAATTAGTACTCGGCGGACCAAAACCCGAAGTCCCCAACGGCAATCTGCTGCTCGACATATTCTTCGGTGCATCGCTAAACTTCACCGAAAAAGCTAGACGCAATCAAGTGATGCGGGAAGTCGCCGACGAGCTAAGGCGCAAGGGGGAAAATCCCTATATCATTCCCGTTGGCGGCTCAAACGGAATTGGAGCTCTTGGTTATATCGATGCTCTGATAGAAACTTGCGCTCAGCTCGATTCGATGAACCAGAAAATTGATCGAATCCTTTTTGCCACAAGTTCCGGCGGAACTCAGGCCGGGCTTGCGCTGGGTGCCAAGCTTAGCGGCTGCAGCAGTCAGATTCTTGGAATCAGCGTCGATCAGGAAAAGTTAGACGGTCGGCCGTATCAGCAGGAACTCGTGCAGATTACTGGCGAGGCTGCTGCATGCATCGGCGTCGAGAATTCTTTCAGCATCGAAGATTTCGACATTAACTACGAATATCTTGGAGCGGGCTACGGTGTTGTCGGAGACCTTGAGCGCAACGCAATTAACCTGCTGGCCAAAACCGAAGGTATTTTACTCGACCCTGTGTATGCCGGCCGAGCCTTCGGAGGAATGTTAGATTTGATTGCCAAAGGCGAAATCGGACGGGATGAGAATATTCTCTTTTGGCACACCGGCGGCAGTTCGGCGCTGTTTGCGTACGCCCAGGACTTGGTTGATTAAAGATTAGTGCGGTTCTAAATGGGTTATCATCTTACCGGCATAATCAGTTCGATTTTCTTCTTTTTATCAATCGCTGGCTACCTTACTCAAATTCGCCTCATTTGGCGTCGTAAGATTAATGTTCCGGAGCAGCCTGCGACGGCCGTGCTCTCCTTGAATCAGTTCAGCGTTTCGTACCTGGCATTCTTCTCGTTCTTCATTTATGGCTTTTGTCTGGAGCGCTTTAACCATTATTTGGTATGGACGCGCTTAATTGCCTGCGTGCTTGCGCTGGAAATCGTTTATGAAATCGCAAAGGACAGAAGGACTACAGCTGCGATCGGAACGTTTTTAGTGCTCGCCTTATCGCTGCTCGCCGCATTGGTATTTCTCGCGCTGGGTCCGGAGATCACCATACAGGGAAAAGGCCTTTCTCAGGCATTAATTGTTTGCGTTGCTGTACTGCTTGCGCAGGGCTACGCGCATCAAATCAATCGAATCAGAAAAGCGGGGGAAACCGGTGCCGTATCCTGGTGGATGCACTTCCTAACAATGGTTAAAGATGTATCGACGATTGCCTTTGCGGTTGCGATGGGGCTGTCCGCAGGATGGCCAATGATAATCATGTGCAGCGTCAGCATATCAACTAAGGTGATTATTTTGTGGCAATTTGAATGGGTAAAGCGCAGCCCGATCGCCCTAGCCCGGCGTGAAGTATTGAGAGACAGCTAACCCCACTATCCGTCGGGCCCGGATCTGCGCACAGATTGGCGCAGATCCGGGCTACCGAGGCTGACTTCCACATCAAGCCCTTGAACTACTTACTCCCCGCACCACCCGTGATGCCGATCCGAGATGCACTCGTGCTCTGAGCGCATGCACAGACAGGCGAGAGCCGAGACGAAGAGAACGACGATCGCTAGCCCGGTCAGTGGCGACAGCTGGGAATTGCCTGACAGTTTGCCAGTGATTCCCATGAACATCGCGAGCAGACCGAAGCAGCAGAGACCGAAGATTGCGGCAGGAACAGGGTTGGATCGCATGAGCAGACAGCTCACGATCCGCGAACCCACCTGCTCGAATCCGATCCAGCGCCCGACGCGAACGGCGAACGGGTTGAGCGACTCACCGACGCTCCCGAGAACCGCCGCAGCAGGACCGCGCCTGACTTCGTTGACCTCGAGGACGAACAGAGCGCTGAGTGCTGCACAAGCGAAGCACGCCAGCGCGAACACCCACATGGCCGCGGAACCGTAGCCATGGACGAACTGAAACTGCAGAATTGCCGCCGCAGAAGCAGCGAACCCCAACGAGCAGACATTGCGCATGGAGACCTCCAATCAATCTAGAACTTGTTGCTTTCATTGATTGGCCTGACGTGGAAGTTTCAAGGAGCCCGGAGGCAGCTTGAAACTTCCTCGCCAAACACTAAAGGAGGAGCAGGCAGGGAATAGAGTCAGCAAAAACCTGAGCGCAACACCCTCTGGATTACTGTCTCTCAATAATCGAGGCCCTTAGTCCCGAACATACAAAGACAGCATAGCCCTTTTCACAACGCAGAGTAGTAAAGGCACATTGCTTCAAAGGATATATCAAAACCGACGCGAGGACTCAAGATTAGACATGTCATTGATAGTGCTAATATTACTTGAAGAGTCTAGCCAGCATGACGCAACCTAATAACCAATGAACCGCACGAAACTTTTCAAACCAGCCACCGCCCTGCTGATAATCGCACTAGCGCTCTATGCGAATACGACAAGTTACGATTTCTCTCTTGATGACAATTATCACTTACTCGGCAACGACGAAGTAAAACTCGCGTCCTACTCGATTGAGGCTTTTTCCGAACCAACGTGGCCTGGCAATTTGTATCGACCACTCCTCAGTTCTTCACTAGCTTTGACCTACGCCGCTTTCGGTGCCAACCCGATTCCGTATCACCTTACAAATGCGGCGATCTATGCACTTTGTGTTGTCTTTGCGTTTCTGCTGCTCGCTGATCTCCTAAGCCTTAGGACAGCCTTCATTTCGGCTCTTCTGTTTGCAGTGCATCCGATTCATGTAGAAGCCGTTGCGAACGTTTCGCACCGCACTGAATTGCTGGCTTTTCTATTCGGACTCTCAGCGTTGCATTTTGCGATGCGTGCGGCCATGCGAGCTAGTTTGTTTGATGCGATAGTATCATTCGCAGCAATGTTGCTCAGCCTTCTTTCAAAAGAGTCGGCGCTGGCTTTCGTCCCGCTTTTGCTCTGCGCCCTGACCGTTGTTAAGCAAAGGCAAACAATTAAATTGCCCGTAGCAGCAGCGACAGCGGCACTAATTGTATATTTAATTCTTCGAATAAACGCTCTTGGCTCAATTATCGTTCCTGGCACGGAAGTGTTTTTTGTAGTCAATCCGCTGGCGAGCCTGCCCGCTTCAGCGCGCATTGAGAATGCGCTTATTTTGCTAGGACACTATATCTATCTAATGATTTTCCCCGCATCGCTTACTCACGACTATTCCTTTGCGAAAACTGTCCCAATCTCTAACTTTCTTGATCCGAATGTGATAATGTACTTGACCCTACTTGCGACCATGGCTTTACTGGGTGCGTACGGACTGTTCAAAAAAAATCCAATTTGGTTTTGGCCTGCATGGTTTTTTATTTCAATCGCGATTCAGTCGAATCTATTCTTTCCAATTGGTACCGTTTTCGCCGAAAGGCTCGCGTTTACTCCGTCGCTGGCAGTGTGCGCGCTAGCTGGAATTTCGGCAGCGAGCTTGTCGAATCGAACCTTACAGCTCACCTTAACTTGTTTGGTCACTGCAATTCTTTCTGGGAAGACCCTTGTGCAGTCCAGTTATTGGCGCAGCAACACTACGCTGCATACTCAAGGAATCGTACTCTCGCCCGCCAGCGCTAAAGCTCAGCAGAACTATGCAATCGTGCTGATGAACAATGGAAAATTTCCTGAAGCAATTTCCCAGCTCAAGAAGGCTTTGGCAATTTACCCAAATTACGGGGACGCAGCGTTTCGCATCGGACTTTGCTACGAAGCAATGCAGCAGCAGGACAGCGCACAAGAGTGGTTTTATCGTGCACAGGAAATCCAGCCGCAGCATACTGCATCGCGAAATGCACTTGGTTGGAGGTTGATTAAGCAGCAGAACTTCAATGAAGCGAAACCCTTGTTCGACGAAGTCACGAGAATCGATCCCGAAAACTTCCGCGCCAAATTAGGACTGTATGCGATTGCGGTTGCAAAGGACGACATGGATGTCGCTGCTTCCTACAATAACTGGCTGTATCAAAATAAACCCAACGACAAGGCCTACCAGTTGTGGCGCAAAGTATTTATTGCGAAGCTTCGGCTGCGCTCTCAGACCCCTCATTCGGAAAGTACTTCTCAAGGATCTGCGCTGCTTGTTCCCGATGGGGAGAGTCCGGGTGCGCAGCAAGATGAGCATCGATAAGCTCTTTGCCGCGGTCCTTCTCTCCTAATGCGATAAACATTGCTCCAACCTGATACAGAGCACTGCCCGTTTCTTCAGCCAGCAGCAGATCTTGTTCCGCATCGGCGAGCTTTACCCGAACAATCGCGCCTTGTTCTTCGGTTGCCGACTTAAGCGCCCAGGCCAGCGAAAGCTCCCCTCGCTTCTTGCGAACAAATCTGCGCAGCTTCTCAAAGTCGGGACGCTCGTGCGCCCGCCGCTCAATTAGATGCATCATTTCAATTGCACGGGCGAAATCCTGTTCTTCCTCGAAAGCGGCGCTAACGAATAAATATTCCTGTGGGCGCACTAGCTGCGCTTTGACCAGTGGGTCCGAATCAGGTGATAAATATGTTTGATGCAGCACAATAAGTCCTGCTAGAGCAGCAACCATAAGTGTCACCCTGCCAAATTCATGCTGACGGAGCGCGAGGTAAAACTCTTTCACACCAAGCACCGCCGCAATGATGCAAAGGCCCACAAAACTCAAGCGATACCTTGCCAGCGGCGTCGAAAGCAGCAGCCCGGGTAGCAGAAGTAAGACAAAGTACAAAAGAATTGCATGCGCCGCGCCGGTCCCGCGCCTTGCAAAGAAGCCAATTATCGCGAACGGAAAAATAAACGAAAACGGAATACAGGCGGCAAGCACTGGAGAAACATCGAGTCCGAAATAGAAATTTGCGTTGTTATCGACCTCCTGCGACGCAAAGAGCGCCTTAATTTTGCCGAGCTGAAACAAAATGAAATTGCCCCAGTCACCGTCCCACGTTTTAAGCGTCTCAGATGCTACAGCAAGCGGTCGGCCGCCAGTCTTTTCCATGATTGCACCGAGCGAATCAGGGACTTTTAGCACCATCGTGTGTCCGCCTTTTGCGTTCGCAATTATCATCGCCTCGGCCGCGCGGTTTGAAATGCTCAACGGTCCGAGTCCCAACGAAAGATTTCTCGAAACGAGCGGAAGTATTACGAAGCAGGTAGCGCCAAGAATCGTAATCCCCAGCGCAGACCGGAATTCCAGACGCTCGCGCTTCTCCAAAAACATCCATATTGCAAATCCGAGCGCGAGCAGCGCCGCCGTAGGTTTGCACAAGACAGCCAGACCGACTGAGAGCCCGGTAAAAATGGCATCGGTGCTTCGCCGAGTTCTACGCACTCTGACAAAGCCGTAGAAGGCAGCAAGCTCGAGTGTTGTCAGCAGGCTGTCTCTTAAGAGAACTCCCTGAAAGAAGATAAACGGTGCATATACCGCAGCAATCAGGCCGCTTGCTGCTGCTACTTTAGATCCGAACAAGCGTCGGGCAATTCCATAAATCAAACCACACTGAGCTACCCCCAGCAGCAGCTGGAGAAAGATCGCGAAGTCGACTTGTGGACCCAGCAGTGAAAAGATCGAAGCCAGAAAATACGGGTACAGTGGTGCCTGCTGGAACACCTGCTCGCCACCCCACCACTCGTACCACTTCTCTTTAGGGGCAATTTTCTGCATCCAATCGTTGTAGGGGTGGTAGGGGTGAACTCCGAGCCAGTCCCCAGCTGCTATCTCCTGGGCCCAGTTCAAATTTGCGTTCATGTCGGATGCAGTGAATGCCTGCGGAATCCTATCGATGCGGTAGTCCTTAATCGTCCAGAAGTAGAGTAGCCGCACGACAAGCGCCGCAGCCAGAATGACGCCAAGGGCGCGCAAATTTCTTCTTCGCAGTGTCATCGATTAGATTCTATCGTCTATCGGGGCCTAGGAAAAACAACGGTTTGTCAGTCTGCCCGTGCTCCCGCTACAATGCGCTCATCGAGCCTTATCAGTACTTTTAAATTTCCTGCACCGCAACAATGGATATTACTGAGCACGACTACAACAAGAGCTGGGACAAATGGGGAGATATGATCCGATACTCTCCTGCACCCAGGCATCGGCGCAGAATTGCGTTGAGGCTTATGCGTGCTTATTCTCCTCCTAGCGGAGCCATGCACGACATCGGCTGTGGCAACGGACTGTTTCTCAACCAGGTCAGGCAGGTCTTTCCTGCCCTAAAACTTCACGGCAGCGACATTTCTGACAATGTTATCCAGCAGAATGCTGACCATTTTCCCGACATGGAGTTCTCAACACTCGATCTCTGCGTCGAGCACGAAGTCTTGCCGCAATATGACATCATAACTTGCATGGAAGTCCTCGAGCATGTGCCGAATCTTCATCTGGCCATGAACAATATTTCCGCCATGCTGCGGCCCGGAGGTATTTTGATTTTGAGTGTACCCAGCGGACCTGTCAGGCCGATCGATAAAATGATGGGACATGTCCAGCATTTTCGAAACGCTTCGCCATTTTGCTGCGCAGACTTGAAAATCAGAAAGCAGTATCGCTGGGGCTTCCCTTTCTTCAACTTGTACAAGTGGGCAATTAATCTCCGGCCAGAAGCTATGAACGCCGCGTTCGCTGAGACTCAGTATTCCTCTTGGCAAAAGCTTGTCGGGAGCTTCGTCTTCGTGCTGTTTTACTTTAATGCCAACTTCGGAGGCGAACAGCTTTTCGCAGTTTTACAAAAAGATAAATCGGCGGTCCGATGAGTTCAGATGATCTTTTTGTTTCGTCTACTCAAATGGCTGCGGCTGTAAATTACAACCGCTGGACTTACGATAAATTCGCCTGGCTAGTTAAAGACGCAGTCCTTGAAGTCGGTTGCGGAGTTGGCAATTTCACTAAAATGCTCTTAGCGAACAAGGCGCTTAGATCGCTGTACAGCATCGACATTTCTCAGGCTGCGGTAGACTCCTGCCGCGCCAGCATTGAAGATTCACGAGTAAGCTTTGAATGCATTGATATCTGTGAAGTATCGGGCGGCTATGATTTCATTGTCTGTATGAATGTCTTGGAGCACATCGAAGACCATCGCACAGCCTTGTCTCATATGATCGACCTACTGAACCCGGGGGGTGCGCTCTTCCTTTTAGTTCCTGCCCACCAATCGCTCTACACCAAGTTTGACCACGCAGCCGGACACTACCGACGCTACAACAAGGCGATGATGCGCACACTACTCGCTGAGTTGCCGACGGAATCGACTTTTACTCATCAGATGTATTATTTTAATTCAGTTGGCGCACTGGGATACTTTGCTGTTTACGGAATCTTGCGCAAGGAACCGTCCGCTGAAACTCCAGGAGAAATTTCGTTCTTTGATTCCTGGATTGTTCCAGCGCAGCGCTGCCTTGAGGGCAAGTGGATTCCGTTTGGACTCTCGCTTATCACGGAAATTCACAAAGATGGATCAGCAGTCAAAAACTAGCGCTGTTGCGGAGAGCTACAAAAAGTCCTTTGTTTGGCTGTTCCAATCGGAGTGGATTCAAATTCCTGCCGCCCTTGCGCTCTATCCCGTCATCCACGCGGTGTATGCGTCTGGGGCAAGCGTAAGAGAACATATTTACTTGACTGATATCGTGTCTCTGTCTGCATTCTCTGATCCCGAATTTCCCATCTGCCTGCTCGCAATGCTTGCTCCACTGCTGCTGTTTCGCCGCAGGCTCAACTGGTCTGAATTTGATTCCTTCGGCGCGGCTCGCCTAGCCGTCGGCCTGCTAGCCCTGCTTGCCGCATGGTCTTTTGCCTTGGCCGACTACAACTACTACTACAATTTCGCTCATTCAGTGGACCGACTCGCTTTGCTTGGTATGGCCGTCCTGGTCTTCGTGCACCCTGTGTTTCTACCGACGCTTATCTTATGGACATTGCTGATGGTCCACCAAGCAGACTATCCGCTCGGTGTTGCCGAAACAGCTGACAAACGCCTGCTGTTTCAGTTGTTGATCCTGACAAACACTTGCCTGTTGGTTAAAATATTCACGCCTGTTAGAAGCAGAACCTTGCTGTTTCTTCTCTCTGCAATGACCGCTGCAAACTATTACTATCCCGGCCTACTCAAAGCCGAGCTAAGCCCGAATCAACACGAATGGCTCTACGAAAACCAACTTGCAAATCTCGCTGCCGCCGCCTACGCCAATGGCTGGTTTTCGTGGATGGATGAGCAAACAGTGCTCTCACTGTTGTCTCGAGTGTCTGACTGGAATTTCGTTCTGACGCTTGGCACCCTGTTAATCGAAATCGGCTCAATCGCATGGTGGACTAGTCGACGCCTTTTTGTTGTTGGAGGCCTGCTGCACATCGCCCTTCATACAGGAATTGCAGTTTTTAGCGGTGTAATTTTTTGGAAGTGGGCGCTGATCAATATTATTTTAATGATCACTGTAGAGATAGCCACTCGGGAGGACAAGCTGTTCTCACCGCTGCATTTTGTTGCGTTCGGTGCTGTAGTTTATTTTTCTCCACATTATTTCAACCCTGTTCGCCTCGGCTGGTTCGACAGTCCTCTCTCCAATTATTACAAGTTTTACGCAGTCAGCCCTGACGGCAAAGAATTTGAGATACCCAACACTTTCTTTGCCCCTTACGATATCTTCTTTCAGCAGAGCAAGTTTTACTACTTAGGAGGCAACCCACTGGTTGGTACATACGGCGGAGTAAGAAGTTACGATTTTGTAAAACAACTGGAAACTTTGGATAGCGCCGCCGCAGTAGAAACAATGAAAGCTGGTCGTACGGCCCGCCCCATCGACGAAAATCGAAAGGCCGCGCTTGGCGAATTCGTAAATCGCTACATGACAAACTTCATTTACGAAGGCGGAAGTGAACCGCAGTGGTGGCAAAACCTAAGTTTTCTTCGCCCACCGTATCATATTTACTCTTCGCCCCGCGGACCTGCGTTTGACGGTTCGCAAAAGGTGCAGTCGGTAGTCGTGCGCTATATTGAGACGCTCTACCTGAAATCAGAAATTATCAATGTCAAACAAGAAGATGTGATGTCGATCGACATGTCACACACCTTGGAGCAGTCGCAAGATTAGCGAAACATTATCTGTCTAAGTAAATCGGCGAGAAGGCCCAGCGAAAAGACTAATATCGCCATTAGCACACAGCCCACCCCTAGCAGCATCAAAGTTACACTGCTCCACAAGAGTCCGAAAAGGAAGGCTCCAATAGCTATGGCTAAAATAAATGAACAAAAGAGAATAAACAGCTTTATCGGATTGTAGTACAAAATCGCCTGAGTAATGAACTGCAGTGTGCGCAGCGAATCGCGAAAAAGCCTTACCTTAGAACTTCCGACTCGCTCTCGGTACTCAATCGGAACAAACGCGATGCACTTACTCGTCATCAGATAAGCAAGTGTAATCGATGTACTAAAGCTAAACGACGTACTTAGCTGCTTAAAATACTTGCGGGAAATTTTGCGCGAAAAAATTCGCATGCCGGAATTTACGTCCGGCACTTTAGTACCTGACGAGAACTCTACTAGAAATTTGAGCAGTCTACGCAGCGGCATTTTGAACCACGACTCACGATAGTGGTCTCCTGTGCGTTCACCGACAACCATGTCGAAACCTTCGTTATACTTGTTGAGCAGCTTCGGAAGTTCAGCAGCTGGGTAGGTTCCGTCTGCATCGGTTGTCACGATCGTATCGAAACTGGCTTCCAAGATTCCGTCTTTTAGCGACTTACCGTAGCCGAGATTGCTTAAATGCCTCACTACTTTTGCCCCTAGGCGGCGGGCTTCTGCTCCAGTACCGTCCGAGGAGCCGTCATCAACGACAACTATTTCAGGGGACTCATATCCCTGCTCCGCGAAGACAGTTTGCAGCTCAAGAATTGTCTCAGCAATCCCCTGCTCCTCGTTCAACGCTGGAATGACGACAGTAAACATAGCTAATTTCCTGCAACTCGCCGGCTAAACAGCAATCTCAAAACGCTTACACCACTGATCAAAGACTATCAAGGCAAACAGCTTGAGGCTATTGTCTTCACGGCACTCAGCGTGAGCCCGCCACAATCCATCTACCACCTTAGACTGCAGTAACCCTGCACCGGATGACGGAGTCTCGCGCAACTCGTCGTAGTAAGATTTAAGCGAAGATTTCAGCAGCCAGTGGGAAATAGGCGCATTGAAGCCCTCCTTTTTCCTATTAATCGTACTTGGCGGAAGGTGAGCTTCCTGGCTTTTACGCAAAATATATTTTTTGTTTAAGCCGTTAATCTTCAAGTCAACCGGAAGGGAGGCAGCGAACTCAACCAGACGATGATCAAGAAATGGAGCACGCGCCTCAAGAGAATGAGCCATGGAGCCGCGATCGATTTTCACAAGGATGTCATCGACCAGCCATGTTTTGATATCCACATACATAGATTGATCAAGATAGCTGCAGCCTCGCACCTGCTCAGCATAATGATAGAAAACATCGAGTGGGTCATGGTCCTTTATACTGCTCCAAACATCAGGATTGAGCAGGCTTCTTCGCTCACTCTTGCCGCAGATCTCTCGCCAAGCAAAATGCGCTTTAATCGAGTCGGCGTTTGCTCCTCGCAGAAAATGACGCAGCTTGTAATCAAAGCTTACTTTTCCAAAGCTCGGCTTAATTAGCCTTCTTACAGCGCCGTGCGCGGAGCTGAATAGTCCACGAGGCACCCAGCGCAGAAAATGGTTTAGTTTATCTGCAATGTACGTAGTGTAGCCGCCAAGAATTTCGTCTCCGCCGTCGCCAGACAAACAGACCGTTACTGACTCCCTAGCGAACTTGCATAGGTAGTAAACGGGTATTATCGATGTGTCGGCAAAAGGTTCGTCTGAGTAGTAAACCAAGTCCTGCAGTATGGCAGCCATATCAGCATCCACGATTTCATCTCGATGCTGTACTCCAAGAAAGTCAGCAATCTTTCTCGCTTCAGGCAGTTCGCTGTATGTCCGCTCTTTAAATCCAATGCTAAAAGTTTTGTTCTGAGCGGGTTCTCGAAGGCGGGTCATCGCTGCCGAAATTGCCGAGGAATCTATTCCACCGCTCAAAAAAGCTCCGAGTGGAACATCGCTAATTAGTCTAGCCTGCACGCTTTGCAGCAGCAGCGAATCGAACTCTTCTACTGCGTGCGCCGTGCTGGGAAATGATCGTTTGTTTTGAAAAAAATCTTCAAGGCTCCAGTACTGACTCAATTTGAAGGAACCATCATACTCAACAAGCAAAGTCGACGCGGGCGGAAGCTTCTTAACTCTATCAATGAAGCTTTCTTCGCCCAGGCCGTAGTTGGTCGCTAAGAATGAGTTCAAAGTACGAAGATTTAATCTACGTTCGATCCTACCCGATGCAAGAATCGCTTTTAACTCAGACGCAAAGATAATACCTCCGCCGCGAAGTTCGGCGTAAAATAGCGGTTTTTGACCCATCCGATCACGAGCAAGGAACAGCTGATGTTTCGTTTGATCCCAAATCGCGAAAGCAAACATTCCAATGAATCGCTTAACGCATTCTTGACCCCAGCGCTTATATGCCTCTAAAACAACTTCCGTATCGGTGTTTGTCCTGAACCTTGCACCGTCTTGCTCCAACTGCCGTCGAAGTTCCGAGAAATTGTAAACCTCCCCATTGTAAACAATTACGTAATTGCCCGTGGTGTCCTTCAGGGGCTGTCGGCCTATTTCACGTGTATCAATGATTGAAAGGCGGGTATGTGCGAGTCCCGTATGACCGAGCAAACTGACAGCCATTGCGTCTGGTCCCCGATGCCGCAGCGACTCGGCCATCGCACGCAATTCAGCCTCACTCGGAGGCTCAGCATTAGAAAGTATTCCGGCTATTCCGCACATAGTTTAAAGGTACACGCTGTCTGGACTGCCCGTCCATCAGGAATCGGACATCAACTCCGCTGACACTGGGGTCAGCTCGCTTGATGCAGTTCGAGCCGAACCGTTCGGTGATTCGGACTCAAGACGCTGTTTGCGAGCTTCATCAGCAACTTTTGCACTGCCGCGCAGGCTGCCGATTTCAGTGTTTAGATAGGCAAGATTTGGCTGGAGCTCAGCGAGAGTCGCTGCAAAAAGATCTGCTGACTCCCCCGATCTCCCTAGCGACCGCAACATATAAGCCTGCATAAACCGGCCTACGCTGCTTGAATGGAACTCGTTAGCCTGTGCGGCACAGTCTAATGCGCTTTGGTCATCACCATGATCAAAGAATACTTTCGCAATCATCAAAAGAGACTCTGCGGCGGACTTTACAGCATTGTCTTCCGCCCAATCGAATTGTGGAAAAATATTCTCAATCGGCGTATTGGCAAGAATTCGTTTTACAATCTCGCACTGTAATCTGCTTTGGTCGCGCACAATTTCGGGATTGGCCAGATTGGCTCCGTGCATTCGCACCTTATAAACGCCCTTCCCGTGATGGACGAAGTTTTTCCCCGCCATTGCAGCACGAGACCAGAACTCATAATCTTGGCAGCGGGGGAATCCACTGTCATAAGAGCCGATTTCTTTAAATACTGAACGAGCGATTACTGTACCGCCGTTTGGTATCACATCTTCGTAAACCAAGTGGCCGATCAACATTCGCGGCTCAATCGCATGATATTGTCTGCGTTTTACAAAGTTCAGATCTGCGTCGCATTCCAAATAGTCGCCAAAAACAATGTCCGCAGCTGGTTCACGCTTCAAACAGTCATGGATCGTTTGCAGCGCGTCATCAGTCAGAGCGTCGTCGTCGTCGAGCCACATTAGGTAGTCGCCGTCCATTTCCTCTACGATTCGACTTCGAGCTGCAGGACGGCCGCGATTTTCCGGAAAGCTAATCGAACGAATCTTTGGATCTGCTAAGGATTTGAGATAATCCAAGGTCTCGTCCGTCGATCCGTCATCGACAATAAGAATTTCGTGAATCAAGTCTCTCTGGGGCAGCAAGCTATCAAGAGCAGCAGCTAGATAGTTTTTGCGATTAAAGGTGGGAATTCCTACCGTTACTCGCGGTCGATTAAATTCGTTCAGCGCTTGAACTATTGTCTGCGGTTTCTCAGTCTTCGCCTCTAATAACGAACAGACTCGATCCGCGGTTGTCTCCCAACTAAACTGACCACGCTTAACTTCAAGACACTTGCGGCTCATTTCACGCAGCCGCTGGGGATGGCTGATCAAATATTCGATAATCTCTTTAACCGACTCTGTCGTGACTTCGTTAAGCAACACTCCCGTTTGCCCGTCGTCGATGATTTCACGCATTCCTGTATTCATGCTGCCAACGGCAGGCAGTCCGCAGACCTGAGCTTCGGCTACAGATAATCCAAAGGAATCGAAGAAAATTGACGGCTGAACTAGTAGTCCCGCTGTGCGGTAAGCTTCTGCAAGAACATCTTGATCAACCGCGCCGTGAAAGCGAATTTCCGGCACAGCTTTATCGATCGAGTCTACGTCAAAATAGTTTTCACGCCCCCACATTTCTGCACTTCCGTAAATATCCAGTGAAAGACCCGGATGTTTTAGCAGAAGTTCAACGACTGCTTGGATTAGTAAATGAACGCCTTTATCAATCACGAGCGCGCCAACGAAGATTATACGCTTGTAGTCGCGGAGTTCTGGATCTCCGGGTGTGAAGCGACTGAGATCTGCGCCATTGTGAATGACAGTTGTCTTGGCTTTGTCTACGCCCGCAGCGATTACCGCCTCCTCTTGCTGCTGCGAAACACAAATAATCTTGTCACAATATGTTCCAAGTTCTGCAGGTTCAATTCCAAGCGCTTCGGTAGACGGTTCATGAGTGATAAACAATCTCGTTAGGACTCTAGAGTTTGACTGAGATTCAACTAAGGCTTGTGCTTTGCTGGCCACAATTAAGTGATAGTTTTGCAGATTGTGTTTGCGCTCGAGAACTTCGAACGCACGAGCTGTGTTGTAAGCCGGACCAACGTCGATGTAATGAACTCCGTCCGAAAACAGACCATCCGAAGGCAGCCCTGTAACAAAACCCATCGGAAGCTGAGCAGCGACATAAACTAGGTGGCCGCGACGGACCAGCGCCTGAGCCAGCTCTTTGACTGCAGTCTCCGCCCCACCGTTTACCCCGGCCGGATCAAGCTCATGGTCTTTGTGAAAGATTACGATTGGTGCGAGCTCAGCTGCCAAGATTCAATTCCGTCGATTCAAAGGTTTGCGTAAAAAAACAGCTGTTATCTTTAGATGACCTTAGCCGCCGGGCTGATTCCCTTGTTTAGCAGCGAAAAAATAAGCTAAGTAGCTGTTATCAATGGACATTGCCGCCAATCAGCTTAAAGTAAACAAATCAGCGCTTGCCCTCATAACAGTAGTGGACGGGCGAGTGTTTGGGATTTCGTGGTGGAGGTGTACGATGGATTTCGCCAAAGATCAGCAAGACGAATCAAAAGACTCATACTTGGAACGCAGAGCCAAAGCAGCGCTTTCGCTTATTCGCAAAAAATCGGACGCCCGGCGCAGCATCGAAGACGAGAAGCGCAAATCAAGTCCGAACCATTCAATCTAAATAAATCCCATCGCTTTGAGCTGCCTGATCAGTTCATCCTTTCTGAAAGGCTTAGTGATATAAACGGCCGCACCATCAGAAAGTGCGCCGGCACGGTTATGAGTGTCCGATACGGCTGTTACAATCATGATTTTCGAGTAATGCGAAAGGCTGTGGCGCGAATTGTCTTTTTCTACCTGACGAATTGTTAGCAGAGCTTCCCTACCGCCCATTTCAGGCATCATTAAATCAAGGCAAATCAAGTCGTAGGGCTTGCGCTCCTTAAACGCTCGCTCTACCGCACGAACCGCCTTCTTGCCGTTGTCGACGACATCACAGGTTCCGTACCCGGAAAGGATGGTCTCCAGGATAGAAGCCGTCGCAGGCTGATCCTCCGCTATTAAAATTCTCATCAAACAATATTCTCAACGAAGTGCAGAATATTAAAGGGATACATTATATTTATACACTAAAACACTACGTAATCACAGCGCTTTATTAGATCCCTTCGGTGGAATAGGCGATCTACGCACTTTATAATCGAGCATATCACTCGGGTTATAGCACTTTTCGCTCCTTCAGGAGCTTGCCGCTTTGAGCGCGCGGCAGGGGTAGGCCAAGTGTCGTTTAGACGGTTTATTAATTCGCCGAATTCGCCCTTTCCGGAGCATGTTCGCGAGTACGCCCGCATGATCAGGGCGGAGCAGGACGAAGATATCAACACTCCCTTCCAGTTGTTTGTATCGGGATGCTTTTACCTAATTCTCCTCTCCATCGGCTTCACCTTCACCACGAGCTTCGTAGATCCTGAGGAAGAAAAAAAGCCGACCGTCGACCGGGCGATGATAGCGCAATGTCGAGAGTACGACGAAAATCCTTGGGTTGCTGAGGTAGGTTGGAAAATCCCACTTCAATCATACGAAGAATGTCCGACCGCAATGTCTAGATTTGTGGGCTTTGCGGAACAGCTAAAAGACATTTGCTATGATTCATATATCACAGCCCGCATCAGTCCCGTTGTCGACTTCGTTAAGGATCGAAACCTCAAGAACGGAAAGGCTGTGTTTGATACCCTTTACTATTGGCCTAATGCCTTAACCGCGGCGAGCATCGGGCAGGACACTTATATTAAACTCGTTCGCTGTGCAATGCTGTCCGCAGTCAACGCCTTGCCTGTTTCGGAGACTTCTCAGGAGCGTTACCAACGTATCGTTCGCCTCGCGTTTCATGTCCGAGCCGCTAGATCGCTTCGCCGCCGCCTCACTCAGGGACTTGCCGCGACTGGCGTATGGCGCCAGCTTCAAACAACAGCAATTGCTGCAAGCATGGAGCGCAGGGGCAATGCATTTCGCGAAGCGTTGGAAGATATCGATAATGTGCAGGAGTATGAAATTGAAAACTTGATGCATCAGGTAAAAGTTAACGCGCAGGATATTAAAACGTTCAAACTTGCTGAGCTTAGAGCGCAAACTCTGCGCTTCAAGCTATCTGCCTACCTAACGGAGATTCGCTCCGATCTTTCCTATGCTCAGGACGCATTGTTTTGCATGCAAGCCTCTGGTCCGATCGAGGAGTCTGAATACAGGACTTACCGCGACGCGATGGCGGATCTTCTAGTTAAGCAGTGCGAAGTTAGCCGACAGATGGTGGATATTTGGGACTTTTACCACAAGGAACTTCCCTCCCGCCGTCGAGCTGCGCTTTGGTCATTCACTCACCCGGCTGAACAACGCGATGTCTCCCCTCCGACCGACAACACTTGGTTGAGCGGCTTGTTCTAACATTAACGCAGTCCCTCCCCTTTTCGGCCAAGATGTGTTAGCGAATAGACCGAATCGGTTGGAGTTGTGATATGCGAGCCAATTTATTTCTGCTTTTGTTTTCGACCACATTTAGTGTGATGCTAGGGCTGTATCTTGCCCGAGACATGATTTGGCGAGAAGGTCCGGAAGGCTCGACATTCGAATCGATCGGCGAACTGCGTCAAAAGATCACAGAGCGCGACGAGCGCGATGTAAAGTCAGATCGTTCTGTAAGTCTGCGCTCGATAATTGTTCCAAACGAATCTGATTACGTTATCTACGAACTCGCACCGAATCTGGACGTAAAGTTTCAGGGGGTGCGGGTCACGACGAATTCGTTCGGCATGCGCAGCCCAGAAAGACCTCAGGCTAAACCTGCTGGAACATATCGCATAGCGCTTCTCGGTGACTCTTATGCGTTCGGGTGGGGAGTCGAGCAGGACAAGATCTTCGCTGCCGAAATCGAACGTATACTCAATGAAGATTCTGAAGTTTCGCAGAAAATTGAAGTCTTGAATTTCGGAGTCCCTGGCTATTCGACATTTCAGGAAGTAACGCAGTTTTTCAGCAAAGGGGCCGCCTTCGATCCCGATCTAGTGCTCGTATTTTTTATCGACAATGACTTTGGTCTGCCGTTTTTTATCAAGAAGCTAGGCAGTCCGGCGATCCTTGCTCCTTCTGCTCAGTTTAGAAAAATGAGAGAAGCTCAAACCGATCGCGTCGAAAGAAAAAAAACCAGCGATTTTCTAGGCTCGATCAATGCCAACGACCACTTGCGAAAGCTCGCTGACGCATTGGAACAAAAACGGATTCCGCTCGTCTTATCGATCAATCCACGGCGCAGTTCCGCGCTTGATGAGAAGAGGCTGCCGATTCTGCGACATCACGCGAACTTGCACTACCATCCTATTAAAGAGGCTTACAAGGCTTACATCACTGAGAAAGGTCTAAGCCGCGAGCAATTAACCCTGCCCTCTGACCCGCATCCTAATGCACGAAGGCACGGGATTTACGGCAGGCTGCTCGCCGCAGAACTCAAGCCTTATATTTTAAAAAGCAAAGAAAATTAGGGCCCTTAGCCGAACTGCTGTTCAGCATGCTTGAATATTTATTTCCCGCCACCGAATAAATACGGGTAATTCCTCACAGCAGTATGCTGGATTTTTCAGCTTTAAATCGTCTATACTCGGCGTTCTGCGGCGTTGATTCACCAAAACGATGTGAACTTATGCGTATACATAATTGCGAGGGCACTCCTATGACGAATGCGCTCAAACAAGGGCTTAGCGACATAGTCGAACTTACAGATGTATCCCAAAAGACTTTGGACGATGCAGTTGAAAGCGCTGTGAAAAATGCGTCTTCCAAATCCAGGTTGATTCAAGACATTGAAATCCAGAAGTGTGCTGACACTATGGAAAACCAGCCTATCGCTGAACCTAACGTAAAGATTAAATTTGCGTTCGGCGAAAGGAATTCGTAATCACAGCTGTCTGTCGTTTCCATTAAATATGGAGACAAAGGGGCCCGCGCCCCTTTTTTTTGTACCTTTTTCTCTGACAGTCGGAGGCAGACCGGCTATAAATAACACTGATTCATAGCCGGTTTCGATACCGCAGATGCAGAGCTCGGATAAAATTTCAGCAACACGAAAACTTGGAACATTTGGCGGCGTATTTGTCC
>JAGRAN010000016.1:11946-33284 GCA_020434585.1 Bdellovibrionales bacterium | reverse complement strand
TTCTTTCGCCATTTCGACAACATCGAGCCCGGCACACCGGTAATGAGAGTTTATCCACCAAAACCTGGAACGGACGGGGTCGACGTCTTCGGCAAAAAGGTGCCTGCGCAGAATGGTTCAGATGCCGCGGCTAAGCACGACGACACACTCGAACTTAAATCAGCCTCCGGCAAGGAACCCTTCGAGACTTTAGTCGCCTTGACGGCGGGCTATCTTGCTCAAGAAGGCGATACCTGGAAGATTCACGATGAGCTGAAAATTGACGGTGACCTTGACCTTCAAGTAGGTGACTTGGATTTCGTCGGTTCCGTAATCGTTAAGGGTAATGTTGGCAAAGGTTTTACTATTCGCGCCCGCAAAGATATCAGCGTTCTAGGCAGCGTGTTCGCGGCAAATTTGATAACCGAAGAAGGCTCAATCAGCGTTGAAGGCGATGTATCGGGCGGAAAATCTGACGCGGTAGTAGCAACATCCGCAGCGAGCAGCGGGATGCTTCTCGGTCTGGACGACATAGCCGGACCTGCGATTCGATCTGCTTCTCAATTCAAGGCAAAAACAGTCCACCAAGCGAACATCTTCTCTCGCATGACGATTACTATCGAAAAGGAACTTCGCGACTCTGTGGTGCGCACTAGCGGAAGCGTGGTCCTCGAGCGCGGCCACCTATTTGGCGGTGACTGCTACGCGGTTTGTGGAGTGGAAGCAAAGATTATCGGCACTGACGGCGGCGCTAAGACTGAAATACATTTATGCTCAAATGTTGAGTCAAGCGGCGAGTACGCTGAACTCACCCGCGTACTAAACTCTCACGAGCATGCAGCCCAGATGCTGCGCCTGCATCTCGGTCCGTATGTAAAAGCCGACGAAGCGGAGCGTTCGACTCTCGGAGTGGACCATGCGCTGCGCGTTGAATTGATGCAGCGCAAGCTGGCATCCGTAGAGAAGAGCTACAAAGGCCTGCTACAGAAGAGGCAGGATCTCTTAAAAGACGCTAAATTTAATTCGGTAATGCGCGTAAACTTTCACTCCAAGTTGTATGCTGGTACGCTGGTTACTGCCGGGAACCACCAATTTATTGCAAAAGAGACAATAGCTGGGCCTAAGTCTCTGGAGTTTAATTCAAGCTCAGAAGAATTTTCAGTGCAGGAGCAATCCGCACTAGAGTGCGATTTTGAAGAAGAAACGGAGAACTAAACATGAATCAAACGGCAGCGACCTTTGGCATCCTTGATAATCGCTTTCTCTCCAGAAGTATCGGACTGCTCGACCCGCCGGAGCCAGTGATTATTGGAAAGGACGCCTCAGTAGCAGAGGCCGTAGCTCTATTGAAAGAAGATAAGGTTGGCGCGGTTGTTATTGTTGATGAAACCGGCGCAGTGGCTGGCATCTTCACGGAGCGTGATGTCGTACTTAAGCTTGACGTTTGCGAAGCTAACCTCGACCAGGTCCCGATAGCCGAACGCATGACAGTTGACCCGCACTGCCAAATGCTTACTCATTCAATGGCCTACGCACTGAATATGATGTCAACGGGAGGTTACCGTCATATCCCGCTCGTCGATGAGAATCACCATCCCGTAGGCGTACTGTCTGTTAAAAATATCGTAGACTATATTGTGCAGGAGCTGCTGCGAGACCTAGAAACATTCGCCTAAACGCCTTCGTAACGGTTTTCAGGCACTCCTTCAGGGCAGGTCTTCCAACGTCGATGGATCCAAAACCATTGTTCCGGATGCTCGCGGATAAAGGATTCAATGCCGCTATGAAGCCTTTGCGTTAAGTCTGCCAGCTGCGCATCTCGGCCTTCAATGTTGTCGTCGAGCCCTGCGATACGCTTTGAAATGACGCGGTATTGACCCGGAGATTTCTCATAGAACGCAGCTAAAATAAGCGGCACCTCCGTCTGAAGGACAGCCATTGCAGTGGTTTTCGTTGCACTCGTAGTAAGTCCGAAGAACTCAACAAAAATAGAGTGCTTGCGCTTAACATTTTGGTCGCAAAGAATTGCAACGATCTTGCCATCCTGTAAGCGAGTAATCGTTTCACGGTAACCGCCGCGCCGCGCATATAGTTCGTTTCCAAACTGCTCACGTTTAGCGGTCCAGAATTTATCTAGTCGTGGCAAACCAAACTCCCTTACCAACGCAGATATTGGATGGTAGCGAAGTGCGATAAGCTGAAGCGCTAATTCGAAGCAGCCAAAGTGCATAGTGGCGATGAGCACCCCGGAGCCCGTCTCAGCTCGGGCGGTATCAAGCAAGGTTCGAAAATCTTCCTCTCCCTCGACGGTTCCGGCAGTATTCTCCGCGCTCATCGTGCTGCTTCTAGCGAACGTGAGCAGGTTGCGTGCTAAAACGTGATACGAGGTAAATTTAATTCTATTACGGTCAGCCTCCGGAAGGTCCGGAAAGGCCAGTTCTAAGTTTCGGTCTGCTGCCCGGTCTAGTCGCGGCATCACTAGCAGCAGACCACGAATTAAAAGCCACGCGGTTAGTTCACCAAGGCGCGCGGGCACAATGCGCATCCAGCAGATTAAGCAGCGCGCAAATGTCGCTGCAATCAAATCGGCAATAGATTTCATGCGCAGATAATCACAGAAAAGAGTGTGCTAAATTGTTGAGCCGTCCTATACTTTGCGGCAAACTAAAAATTACACTTTACGCTGCTGCGGTGCCAAGATGCAAATTGACGAGTTTGAGTCGCAATTCAAAAGCGCACTCAAGGAGCACTACACTTACGGCCCCGTCTCGATTGAGTCCTGTGCCCTAATTACAGATCTTGTCGGGGCCGACGCCGTCCGCCTAACCAACATCGTTAAACGGCTCGTGCCCGAACTCCCAGGAACGCCCTATCAGCGAACTGAGCGTTTAAGCTGGCATACACTAGGCGGAGACCGCTATTCATCAGTCAAGTCGATGCTTGCCGAGGTTGAGAAGATCCGGCCGGACATCCTCGTAGTTCAGCGCAATTTGAAAACCGACCCTGATGATTTAGTCTGCGGACTTAGTAACTACCTTGATGCACTCACCCAAACTTGCCGCACACCGGTGCTATTACTACCGGAATTGACCTTAGACCAACTAGAAGAGCAAATCTCCGAGCCTCTTGAGGTAATGGTTCAAACACCGCACCTAGTTGGCGACAGCTCACTGATTAATTGGGGTTTACGCTTTGCTCTACCAAACGGACGCTTATATTTAGTTCATATCGAGAACAAACGCGTCTTCGATCAGTACATTGATATTATCTCACGCATTCCTGAAATTCACACCGACATCGCCCAAGATTCCCTGCGAGAAAAACTGCTTTCGCTGCCCTCAGAATTCATTGAACAGGCTCGCTCCGTTCTAAGGTCGAAGGAACCGATGATTGATGTTCACGGAATTGTAGAACTCGGACATAGAATTGTCGACTATCGTCGCTTGATTGAGACTCATAATATCGAGCTGGTAATCACCTATACGCAAGATGAACACCTCACCGCAATAAACACCATCGCCTACAGCTTAGCGATCGCATTTCGGGATGTCCCCATTCTCCTTCTATAGGCTCTAAAAATGCACCAGATTGCTCTCGGAGTTACCCTTCTTTTCCTAGCACTTCTTGTAGCCATGGTGGCCGCGCTTGCCTTTGAAGAAAAGCTTCACGCTCGTAAATCTCTCATCACTGGAACAGCTGCAGTAATTGCTGTTTTTCTTGCCGAAGTGTTCCATGTGCTGCCGATTGGCCCAGTGGTCAACGTCTTTAAGGAAAAACTGCATATTCCCGTTTATATCGCTGGTATCGAATGGGAAGTGATCGCTATCATTGTAGGCTCTAGCCTATTTGTCGACGTTGCGTCGCGTTCTGGACTGTTTACCTGGATAGCCATTAAATTGACCAAGCGCTCTGGCGGCGACCCGCGCATGCTGCTCTATTTTTATTCGCTGCTGACGATTCTTTTCTCAGCCTTCCTTAACAACGTCACTGCTATGGTCATCGTTGGCTCTCTGACAGCAGTGTCCCTAGAACGCTTAAATCGCAAGAGTCTCCTCTTGGCATTTTTGCTCGTCGAGGGCTTTCTTACAAATGTCGGAGGCCTGCTGACATTAATCTCTTCAGTTCCCAACATAATTGTTGGACAAGCAGCGGGCATAACCTTTCTGCAATTTATGCTTAAAAGTACGCCGTATGTTTTACTAGCAGCTGTCGCGACTGTACTTCTCGCTCAAATGCGTTACTCGATTCCTAGTTTGCAAAGTGACGAAGAGCGTGCGCTGGCTAAACAAAGAGTATCAGCATTTGACGAAAACGATGGCATTCATAGCCCTCGCTTCTTCTATACCAGCGGAATTATGGCAGTGCTGCTAATTCTGCTCTTTGCGACGACGAGCTACCTCCCCTATTTGCGTGACCTCGGTCTTGGATTCGTCGCCCTATCCTTCGGAATACTGATGCTTTGGGCCTTCAAACACGAGGTCGGAAAATTCTATTCAGGCTTGGATTGGGACTTGGTTTGGTTTTTCATGACGCTTTTCGTTGTGATTAATGTCATGGAGCACGCTGAAGTTCTATCGCTGATTGGTTCAGCAATTGGCGGGATTATTGACCTAGGAGACGTAATCGGAAGTGCTGGCCTGCTCTGGTGCTCAGCAGCGGCAAGTTCCGTAACCGACAACATACCGCTAGCCGCCGTTTTGGCTAAAGTTCTCAAAGCAAAGGAAACCCTGCCGGACTCAAGTCTGTGGTGGAGCGTAATTTTTGGTTCTAATCTTGGCGGCAACCTTACTCCGATTGGCTCGGCTTCCACAGTCGTTGCCGTAACGATCATGCACAAGCACGAAATTCGCATGTCGTTCATAGGATTCATCCGAGCCGCTCTACCATTTGCGCTGCTACAGATAATTCTAGCGACTGCGTATTTGCTGCTTTTTCTTTAAACCGAATTACTCAGCTTCGTGCTCTAGCTCGCGTTCGCGCTGAATTTCAATGGAATCTCTAATATGGTCTAAGCTCGGACTGACACCTGCATCGGAATTCAAGACGGAAAGCTGAAAGGTTAACCAAGCGGTAATAACGAAACTCGGAATGATCAGCATCAGCGCGCCGTTTATCGCAATTTTAGTAAAAGGCAGTTCACAAATAAGTTCGATACATTTAGCCCAAAGATAAACACCCCAAACCACGCTAAACAGGAGTAAGAGGCTAAGCACAGCGTGGACCAAGTCGGCGTAAGGAACAAAAACTCTGGACGCTGGTAACAACGACTCGAGTTGAAAAAACTTCAATCTCTCCTCATTGCTTAGCAATTCGCCAATGTGCCTGAAGCCAATAATGAATAGTGCGGGGAATGCGCTGTAAGCTAGCGCGGCAATACTATCGAGCATAGTTACGTCTACTCGCTGCATCTTAAAAAGATACTTCTGCAAGACGCCTCCCCCGAGGACCCAGACGCCAAGACCCAAGCCTACTATATAGAAATAATATTTTCGAAACGAAGCAGGTGTTAACTCGACGTAGCGGTTAACAAAGATAAATACATTTTGATACTTATAAGTATCGTCAATCAAGAAATTACCAACGAGGGGCACAAGCACACAGGCAAACGCGAGTGTCAGTACGAAACGGGGCCAAAACGCCGCATATAGAGTTTCTAGTGCCGGCTCGGGGAATAGAAATAATTTTACAAGAGCACCAAGTGATTCGAAGAATCCGGGAACCTCTTCTTCACCAAGCTCGACATCGTCTGGCCCATCGGGTTCTACGCTGTCGTCCAGCTTAGTGTCGTCGCTCATTCTTCTTCGGTAAGCTCACTGTCGCTCTCTGCTTCCGCATCTGGAGTCGAACTAGCCCGATCGGATGGACGACGTTTACTGCGCGCATTGTCTAGGGTGTTGGGCGTCAGATAATCCGGCAGGATAGTTTGTGATGCCATCGACTTCGGTGGAGGGGCCCCTTTCTTACGCGCGAAATTTTTCGGGCTTGAACTCAGGTAATACAGCCACTGCCAAACTACGCCGAAGAAAATCGACAAAACAAAAAGCAAGATAAATACCTGAAAATTAGCGAAGCGGTCGCCCGGCACCTTGCTGAGCAAAACAGTTAACTTAATAGCGTCTGCGCTGAACAATAGTTTGGTTGGTTTACCGTCATCGGTTTGCAGCGAGCCAGGAGCGTCTCGTACTAAATTTTGTTTGCTGGCGCGAATTGCTTGCTTTTCACGTGCCCAGAAATCCCAGTCTGTGACGCTAGAGCAAAGAAGAATCGGCTTAGGCCCGGAGTGCGGAAAGATTCTACTCGCCCCGTCATAGGGCGGAAGGCAGGTGTCCACCGACCATTTCAGCAGAAAAAGCGCAGTGAACAGCACAAGGAAACTGTATAAAAATTTTCGAAACGGAAAGGCCATCAACTATAAAAACAGGTTCAGTGCTTGTTTTTCTATTACTATACCCGAACAAGGAGGAGCTACTCTTTTCTCTACCTCCTAAAAGGCTGTCCTACATCATTTGATGACCTAATAGGCCAGGTTGTTTCAATTCCCGCCGTTAGCTAAAATTACAAATGCGGCTCCGAGCAAGAAGGCGCATCCCGCCACGACCAAAACGATTCTAGTAACTGCCTTCTTAGAAAGATTAGCTGAGGATTCCGGTCCAAACCCCCCTTCATGTTCCCGCCTAGCAGGAGCGGTTTTTAATCTATCCTGAACTGAAACGCTCCCTGAAATGGTAGCGTTGTCGGCAGTACCTGAAGTCTTGGCGCCCGAAATCGAAATTGCCTCTTTGGCCACAGAGGAGTCAGGAGAATGTAAGGTAATTCGAGTATCACTGACTTTTAAGACATCACCAATCTGAACGCCTGTGTCAGCCTTGAGTTTGTGCCGATTCAACAATGTTCCGTTTAGGCTTCCCAGGTCACGAGCGATAATTTTGTCCCCTTGCCAGGTAAGAGTTAAATGAGCACGAGAGACTGCCGGATTATCAATGCTAATGTCGTTGCGGCTGCTACGGCCTACTTGAATGCTTTGACCACGGGGAAGAATGACCGCGCTTTCGGGCTGGCCACCGGAACGGCGGCTTATCACCAAGACAATGTGGTCGATATCTTTGGGAAGTGACATCGCTGTAGGGCTCGCTAGGGATGAATCCCGTAGAGAGTCCAGCAGTAATCACCTGTAGGAGTTTTCTCCGTCAGCAGCAGCTCCCAGCCGCCAGACGGAGAGGATTGAGCACCACTGCACATCAGCGACAACTCTTCTCCGTCGGTGGTTCTTACTTTCTCGACGCCGGGTCTACGATCATCCCAGCTCTGAGGTTTGCTACCTGGAGCGTAGCGCGACTCCAAGGTTTCCTTAACGACGACTCGACACGGCAGATTCATTTAGCAGTAAGGACCAGAATTAATGTTGTCCGCCGCCTTTAGGCTGACACGATTTGACTACCGTAGCGCCGAAATATGGGCTTGGACCTTGACTGACGTCTCGCAGAAGTTCTGCTGCGTCTTTAGTGTCAACGATCATCCAGTGTAAGTTCGGTTCCCCGCGCGCGCCGGGTTCGAGAATTTTCTTACAAACGAAATAACGGTCTTCTCCACCAGAGTCCGCACTCGGTTTAAGCTTATAAATGCTTTGCTCGAACAAATAAAGGTTCGCAGCAGTCTGGCAAGCTTCGTTCAATTCGTCAGCAGTTTTAGCAAGGTGCCAATCTCCTGCAGCTTTACCCGGACAACAATACCAAGCCACGCCGCGATTGATTTGCTCCTCAAGCTCTTCGAGGTAATCGAAGGCCATTCCCGTTTCTCCTCAATAGTCTTAAACTTCACACCGCAGCAGACTGAAACGCTGCGCACCCCATCACAACTGTATCTGCGAAACTTCGGCAGATCGGGCCAACTAGCTTTCCATTTTTAGGCGTTCCTTAAGCTCTTTCCCAACTTTAAAAGCAGGGAGGCGCTTAGGATTGACCCAAATTTTTTCGCCCGTCTTCGGATTGCGGCCCCAGTAGCTGCCATAGTCTTTGACAGTAAAGCTGCCGAAGCCACGGATTTCAATCCGACGTCCGCCGCCAAGAGCTCCGCGCATCTGACTTAAAATCAGGTTAACAACCTCTTCAGACTGTTGCTGCCCTAAACCGTTACGCTGTGCAAGAAGTTCTATCAATTCAGATTTGTTCATATTGCGTGTCCAACCGTTGACTGTTCCCCACTCCATCGAGCAAATGCAAATTGGTGCCCCCGATAGGGCTTGAACCTATGACCCCAGGTTTAGGAAACCTGTGCTCTATCCAGCTGAGCTACGGGGGCAGATAGTTTCAAGCTGCATTCCACTCCACGTTGAGACCAATAAATTTTTTATACCACTCAATCTATAGATTCTCTAACGCGTTGAATCTATGCAAAAAACTTTTGCATTACTCAATTTTGAACGCCAGTAGCTAATTCGCAGTAAATACGCTCGCGCCAATACAGAGCTAACTTCGTCACCTGCGGGTATACACTTAACGATCCAGCAGCCCCTGAGTAAATGCAACGTGTTTACAACAACTTAACCTGCCGAGACCGACTTTGCAAGGATTGGTGTGAGGCGTTCATTAATTCTAGAGGCCGGTTTCCTACCATCTTGCCCGGTTAATATAGGCAGAGGGTCCATCGAGATGAATCTACCGCGCGCATCCCTAGCTCGAACCTCAAAATGCAAATGCGGTCCAGTTGAGTGTCCCGTGGAACCTACCTCGGCGATCTTCTCCCCACGCTCTACAACTTCGCCAAGGTCAGCAATGTTGCGACGATTGTGCGCGTAAACTGTCGTTATGCCGTCTCTTCCTCGAACGATAACCAGATTGCCGTATCCGCTGAGACCGTTGTCGCTATAAACGACTATACCGTCATGCGCAGCATACACTGGCGTTCCAGCTGGTGCGGCAAGATCCAAACCGTCGTGAAACGAACCGTTGCGCGGACCGTACTTCGATGCTAATCGCCCGCCTCTTAGAGGCCAGCCTAACTCACCTTTGCCCAAATTCGCTGGATCTACGCCTAAGCTTGGATATGCACTGTTTATCGACGCACGATGGAGACCAACAGAGGTATTACCGTAGCCGAGATAGAGCCGAGAACCGGCTCTTACACTGCTCGGATCGCGAATTCCGTTAAGCAACGCGATGGCTTCTACGTCGACGCCATAGTTTCGCGATATTGCCGCCAGCGTTTCTCCGCTTCTTACGGTGTGGTACATCGGACTGCTTCGCATGTGAGCACGTGAACGCAATCCGACGCTTGCGCATGAAGCGAGTCCAAAACTGAGGCAGAGCGCACAGCACAGGCGCGCCGTAATCTTACCCTTAGAGATTTGCAAAGTCGTCTAACTGTCTGATGCTAAACATGCACGTTTGAGCAGTAATTTTCTCACGAAGCACGCAGCTTGTCATACGAAACTTAATACTACTTAGATGAAGAAAGAATCCGCAAGAATCAGCGAATTTTCAGTCCGCTAAAACGAACTCACACTCGCCTGCGCTTTCACCGAGGTAGCGGCGAGTTCCGTCTGCCTCTTGCAAGGCGGTCCAAATCTCGAAGCGCTGCATGATGCCATCCGCTCCGGCCTTTACTGCAACCGGCGCAATTAGCGTTCCTCCACTTTTAAGCTGGTCTAGCAGTGCCCTCGGCACCTCACCCAGCATGGCGGCGGAAACAAGAATAGCGTCGAAGGGAGCGTAGTCGGGCCAGCCAGATTTTCCGTCACCGCATTTCAGCAGCACGCCCGGATAACCTAGACGGTCGAGACGTTTGCGCGCAGATTGTGCCAGCGATGGAATGTTTTCCATACCGTGGGCTCGTGCGCCGAGCTCGGCAAGGACTGCAAGTACGTATCCAGATCCACTGCCGACCTCAAGCACCTGGAAGCCAGGTGATATTTCTACTGCGCTTAACATGAAAGCTACTGTTGAGGGCTTCGAAAGAGTTTTACCGTAGCCTATCGGCAGAGCGGCTTCAGACCTAGCGTATGGAGTCAGGTTTGCGGGCACGAACGCGGCACGATCAACACGTTTCATCGCATTGCAAATTCGCTCAAACGGGTCGCTCACCAGCTCCGTTGAATCGCTTCTGCGTCTGAGTGAGGTCATCCTTATCCGCACATTTTAGGAACACTTCGTCTAAGATAAAGTAAATTTAGAGCGGTGCTCTGGCAAGAAAAACCGATAGATACCGCAGGAAATTTGAGTTAATGCGGAGTTATCAGGTTGCTGATTGCAGGGATGCAAGCTTGGAGGCTAGAAAAGCTTTGGTCGGGGCGAGAGGATTTGAACCTCCGACCACTCGCCCCCCAGACGAGTGCGCTACCAGGCTGCGCCACGCCCCGAAACCGACCCGGACTCTAGCGTATTGCAGCTCAGGCTGCAATTAGCTCAGTTTTTACCGATAATATCTTTATTTCGCGCAACTTATGCTCCCCATCTTACGCAAGTAGCGTCTAAAATAGAGTCTAAGCGAAAGGCGATGCGAACAATTGTTTAAAAACTATTACGACATTCTCGGTGTGACACCTGCAGCTACGCCAACGCAGCTCAAAAGCGCGTATCGTACGCTTGCGAGAAAATACCACCCCGACAGCGGCACGGACGCTAGCTCTGACGTCTTGTTCAACGAAGTCACCGAAGCTTACCACGTCCTCTCTGACAAGGAGCAGCGAGACAAGTACGATCGCCGCCACGGATTTGATGCATGGCAGCCGCAGGAAGAAGAACCTGCTGCTGCAGAGAACGCAAATTCGTCAGATTCACAGTCTCGCCGAGATCCGAACAATCACAGCTCAGGCCCGGAAGGTGACAAAACAGTAGCTGACGACTCCCAGGACACGTTCTATCACGGTGGAAGTCGCGTGCACGCCAAACAAAATATTAACACTGAAGATATCGAATCCGCGGGATACGCCGGGCCTTCCGGTAATCGCTTCTCTCATGCTCCACGTAGCGGAAGTTTCTTAGACAAAATGCGAGATCTTTTCGGGACGGAGGAGAGCCAGCCGACCGCTGAACGAACTGCATACGCGAGCAAATCCTTCCGTCCCCCACCCCGCAAAGATAGCCCTCCAAATAAAGCTCGTAAATCTGTCCAGGATGCTCTCAAAGGGGAGCGTGAATTCACTTTTACGATATCTGCAAGCGAATCCCTTGCCCCGTCTTATCGGCAAATTGCAGTTAAGGACGGAGCTTCTCCTCGAACCATACGCGTAAAAATTCCTGCAGGCGTCTGTGACGGGGCTTCGCTAAAGGTCCAAATCGGGGACGGCGAACATGTTCGCGTTCACGTAAGAGTGCACGATGATGATTTGCTAAGCCGCGAGGGCTACGACGTCATTCTTAAGCTGCCAATTACAATTGGTGAATCGGTGAACGGCGGCGAACTTGAAGTTCCCACACCTCTGGGACCAGTTACAGTCAAGCTACCGGCCCTATCTAAAGATCGGAAACGCTTGCGGCTCAAAGGGCGTGGTGCGCCGAAACCCGGCAGCAGTGGTGCTCGCGGTGACCTCTTCGTAAAGCCATACGTTGTCGGACCAGACATCACGAACGAAGTAGTAAAGCAGGCTGCCGCTGCTATTGATGAACACTATGTCGGAGATGTTCGCTCGGGACTACCGAAAAAACTCTAATCCGTAACTGTTTACGCAGCCTGCGCCGACTTAACTTTCTTTGCCTTTGCAGCTTCTCTACCTGCCACGAAATTCTCGAGCGCTACAACCGCCGGGCAGGCAATAAATATTGAAGAATACGTACCAACGACGATGCCCACAACTAGCGTAAACGCTAGGTCAACTACCGCTCCGCCCCCGAAGAGCCACAGGGTGGTTACCACGAATAAAGTAGTTAAACTTGTCAGCAAGGTCCTGCTCAGAGTCTGAGTTATGCTGTCGTCGATCAAAGAAAGGAAATCATCAAGCTGCATTCCCTGGGAAGCTGAAGATGCGCCTTTCTTGCGTGCGCGCAAGATATTCTCGCGCACTCGGTCAAAGACAATAATGGTATCATTCAATGAATAACCAATGATTGTCAGCATGGCGGCCAGAACAGCAGCGCTAATTTCACGTCCTGAAAGCAGATAGATTCCAGAGGTTATTATCACGTCGTGAATCAACGCCGAGATAGCTCCAACCGCGAAACGCCACTCGAAGCGCAAAGAAATGTAAATCAGCATACCAACAAGGGCTAAGACTAGAGCCGTAAGTCCAGCTTCTCGAATCTCTTCACCAATAGTTGGGCCAACGAAATCCTGCTTACGCAGGTCGAACGTCTCGCTCTTTACGGATTTAAGCGCTTCGCTAACTTGTTTCGGAGTATCTGCTCCGTCAGCAGCCTTAAGGCGGATTGAGAACTCTCCTGTCCCGTGACCTAGATTGTCTTTAAATTCCTGAACAATTGCTGCTCCGAAGCCGGAGTCTTCCATCGCGCTTCGGACTGCAGAGATCTTGGTGCCCTTGTCGAGCTGCACGACAACTTCGGTTCCGCCAAGAAAGTCGACGCCGTATTTTTCGTCCCCAGAAGTAAACCACTCAAGCAACGACAGTGAGATTAATAAAAGCGAAAAGCCCATAAAGAACCATCGCCATTTCATGAAAGAGAATTTCTTTTCAGTAAAATCCATAACACTACCGTATTAAATGCTTAGCTGGTCGTCAGACCGCCGAAGGTTGAGGATATCAAAGCCGAGCTTAGCAACGAACAATGCAGTAAAAACACTAGTTACAATCCCGAGGCACAATGTCACTGCAAAGCCGCGAATCGGACCGCTGCCAAACCCGTACAATATGACCCCGGTAAGAAACGTAGTTATGTTGGCATCGAGAATTGTCCAATGCGCTTTTAGGAAGCCGCCCTCAACCGCAGCTCTCGGAGTTGACCCTGCCCTGATCTCTTCTCTAATGCGTTCGAAGATAATTACATTCGCGTCTACCGCCATACCCACCGTTAGGACTAGCCCAGCAATACCGGGTAATGTCAGCGTTGCCTGAAACAGTGCAAGCAGTCCCAGCAGGAAAACAAGGTTTAAAACGAGACAGCCGACCGCCAATACACCGGACTTTTTGTAATATACAATTGTAAACAGCAGCACCAAGAATGAACCTAAGGCCAAGCTAGTTAAGCCTTGACGGATTGAGTCAGCGCCAAGGGTGGAACCAACCGTTCGCTCCTCCTTAAATATCAGCGGCGCTGGCAATGCACCGGCTCGCAGCACGATCGCCAACAAGTGCGCCTCCTCAGCGGTAAAGCCTCCGGAGATAACAGCATGCCCACCGGCGATACGCTCACGGATTCGCGGAGCTGACTGCACAACGTCGTCTAACACGATTGCCATATCACGACCGGTGTATTGAGATGTTGCACGCTCGAAGACTCTTGCGCCGATGCTGTTAAGATTAAGGGCAACTTCAGCTTCATTGCTTTGAGGGTTGATGCTGACATAGGCACGATCGATTACGTCGCCTGTCATGATTACTTCGTCTTCGAGTTCAATTTCGCCGCCGCGGCGCTGTCTGCGCTTAACGGTTTCCTCTTTTTCTGCTGCACCGCCCTGAGCGACGAGGCGGAATTCAAGCCGAGCCAACTTTCCAATGGTGCGCTTGACCGTTTCGATATCTGTGACGTCTGGGAGCTGCACTACAATTCGATTTTCTTGAGATCGCTGAATTGTCGGCTCTGCAACACCAAAGCCGTCAACCCGATTGCGAATCGTTTCGATCGCTTGCTCAACTGAAGTCTTCTTTATCTCATCAGCACGCGCATCTTTCATTCGATAACGCAGCTCTTTTGGGTCGCCGGACTCAGGCACTAAGGCTAGGTTTGTAAACTCAGCTCTGACGTATTCTTCAACTTCAGCGCGGCCACGCTCGCGAATCAGCCGCACGACAAGCTCTCTCGTCCCGTCTACCTTTGATTTCAAGCGGATCTTTTCCTTCCGCATGGCTGACTTCAATTCACTCGCAATAGAGCGTAGTCGACTTTTGACAGCTTCTTCAGTTTGAACTTCAAGCACGAGATAGGTCCCACCTCGCAAGTCGAGACCGAGTCGAATCGGTTTAGAGGGCCAGGAATCGGGCAGCGAATCTTTAATTAGATTCGGCGCTAAGACTACGAAGGCGATAAGTATGCACGTTAGAACGACAAATGAACGCTTCTTCTGACTGCTTGTCACGTTATTCCCCTAGGCTAACAATCCCCAGCTTACTTAGTTTGAGCCATCTTGCTTTTGAACGTGCGGGCGCAGGTTTGCCGGAAGCACCTTGATGCGCACGTTAGAAGCAATTTCGACTGTTACCAAGTCATCTTTAATCGAAGAGACTTTACCAACAATCCCCCCGCTCGTAACGACCTCGTCGTTTTTCTTTAAACCAGAGAGAAAAGTCTCTTTATTTTGCTGCTCGATTGCCTCAGGGCGTAGAACGAGCATGTAATACACAAAAATCGCAATCAGGATGAACCAAACAGTACTGAAGATGAATTCGAATGGACTCATTTGCCCTCCCTGCGGGCCTGAATGTGGAGGAGGTACGCAAGCCGTCAGTAAGGAAGCGGTAGACAGCAGTAATAAAAATTTGGCAATCGATTTCATCATCGCTGGATTCATTTCGGACAAACTGGTCAGCTGTTCGAATCGAGGTATTTACTGCAGACTGAAGAAAAGGTTCCCGCGTAAATCGCTGCCCTTATTTCCTCCATCAGCCGCTCATAAAAGCGCACATTATGGATGCTTGCAAGCTCAATCCCCAGGATTTCATCTGAATGAATCAGGTGAGCGACGTAAGCCCTGGAGAAGCGCCCGCAGCAGTAACAATCACATTCAGGCTCAAGCGGTGAATCTTGAGTCCGAAACTCTGAATTCCGTAAATTGTAACTTCCAGTGCCGCAGTAGATTCGTCCGAAACGAGCAGACCGAGTCGGAATGACACAGTCAAACAGGTCGATGCCTCGGCTAACCGAGTACACAATATCAGCAGGAGTACCAACTCCCATTAGATATCTGATACGCGCAGCTGGAAGCAGCGGAGCTGTTTCATCGATAATCCGCCACATCTCGTCGATTGGCTCACCGACGCTAACACCACCAATTGCGAATCCATCGAACTCAAGCGAACAAATCTCTTCAACGGAACGCTTCCGCAAATGGCTGAACGATCCGCCTTGGGTTATGCCGAAAATCGATTGCGATTCGCTGCGGCAAGCGATCGCTCGCTTCGCCCACTCAAATGTCCGTGTGCAAGCTTGTGCTACATAGCTTTCTTCGGCCGGGTGCGGCGGACAGTGATCCAGCACCATCATGATATCGACACCCAAATTGCGCTGAATGTTGACAACTGATTCAGGCGTAAATCGCAACAGGTCGCCATCAACGTGTGACCGAAATGAAACGCCATCGTCGTCGATCTTGCTCAAGTCAGCCATCGAGAAGACTTGAAAGCCGCCGCTGTCAGTCAGAATCGGACCATCCCAGCCCATAAACTTATGCAAGCCTCCGAGCTGCTTAATTCGTTCGTCTCCGGGACGCACGTGCAGATGGTAGGCATTCGAAAGTATAATCTGCGCTCCCGCCGCGGCAAGGCGGTCAGGCGCAAGCCCCTTTACTGTTCCCTGCGTTCCAACAGGCATGAAATTAGGGGTATCAAAGACGCCGTGTGCCGTTTCGTAAGCGCCTAAACGGGCTGCGCCATCTGTAGTCTTGATTGAGAACCGGTTCAGGCTCATTGCAGCCCACCGGGAGCGAGCAGCATAGCATCGCCATAACTTAAAAACCGGTAATCGTGCTGCAAGCCATGTTCGTAAGCAGCCCTAATCAATTCTTCGCCGCAAAAGGCGCTTACTAAGTGCATGTGAGTTGACTTTGGTTGGTGGAAATTAGTTATCAAAATATCAACCAGTTTAAATTCATGACCCGGTGTAATAAAAAGGCTCGTCTCCACAAAAGCGTCCTGCTGTAGTTCGGGGTCGCGAGCAAAACTTTCGAGCGCACGGCATCCCGTCGTGCCTACACAGATAACACGGCCGCCAGATGCTTTCGTTGATTGAATCAATTCGTAGCACCGGCTCGGAATCATATAGGATTCGACGTCCGGTCTAAAACTAGCATCGTCCTCAGTATCTTGAAAACTTGCAGTGCTGACATGATGGGTTAGGTATCCAATGCGGACGCCGGATTGGAGTATTCGCTCAAGCAGTGCTTCCGTAAAGTGTAAACCTGCAGTGGGCGCAGCGATAGAACCAGGAACGCTGGAGTAGACGGTTTGATACAATTCGCGGTCAAGCTGCTCTGACCGTCCGCCACGAATATATGGAGGAATTGGTGTATAACCGCTGGAGTCTAAGGCAGCATCTAGCTGCATTTCAGTCGTGTTGCTAACTTTAAGCAGGAGACGTCTGCTGTCTTCAGTGCGACCACATACCTCCGCAGTCACTCCCGGCGCTAACTCGAATGTGTCGCCGGATTTGATTTTGGCTAACGGGCGCCCGAGGGCCTCCCATATTTCCGCTTCTGGATTTGCGCGCTTAACTAAAAGCAGCTCAAACTCTCGCTGATCGGCTGCACGCTTTGCGAAAAAACGACGCGGCACAACGGCAGTGTCATTTAACACCAGCAAGTCGCCTGCGCGGAGCAAGGATGGAAGCTCTGAAAAAACGTTGTCTGCCAGATGAGGCCCGCGCGCGCCACGGCTCTCAACGACCAACAATTTTGCTGAATCGCGAGTTCCGGAGCGCGCGGCAGGCCAACTGGCAATACGAGCTTTAGGAAGCTCGTACTGATAAACCGACATCTAGAGTTACTCGCGCCCCTTAAGAAAGGCCTGCATCAGCTCAATCGGCAGCGGGAAGATCGTTGTGGAGTTGTTCTCTGTCGCGATCTCTCTAAGCGTCTGTAGGTATCTCAACTGCAAAGCCTGCGGCTCTTTCGCAATGACTTCTGCTGCAGCATGCAGTTTTTCAGCAGCTTGAAATTCCCCCTGTGCGGCAATGATTTTTGCGCGACGTTCACGTTCAGCTTCGGCTTGCTTAGCCATTGCTCGCTGCATCTCTGGCGGAAGGTCAATGTGCTTAATTTCAACCATCGACACCTTAATGCCCCAAGGGTCGGTAGCTTTATCGAGAATCTCCTGCAGTCGGTGGTTCAGCTTTTCGCGGCTAATCAGCAAGTCGTCCAGATCAGCCTCGCCGCCAACGCTCCTCAGTGTGGTTTGCGCAAGCTGACTTGTCGCATAGAGATAGTTTTCAACCTGGACAATAGCGCGGTTTGGATCCATCACTCGGAAATACACAACAGCGTTAATTTTTACGGAGACGTTGTCGCGCGTAATAATATCTTGGGGCGGGACATCCATCGTAATCGTGCGCATATCGACCCTGCGCATCCGCTCGACGCCCGGAATCAGAATTACCAGTCCAGGGCCGCGTGGACGGTCTATTAAGCGGCCGAGTCTAAAGACTACGCCAAGTTCATATTCGTTCAATACTTTGAAAATATTAAAAGCGACGATCGCCGCCAAAACGATAAGCGCTATATAAATTTGCATTGCTCTATCTCCTCTCTAAGAATCTAAACTTACGCTTCCTCGTCCGGAACTACTGTCAGCACCATCCCCTCACCGACCTGTTGAACCCGAACCGTATCCCCAATCTTTGGCAGCGCAAAATTCTCAAGCGAGATTCGCGCATTCCAAAGTTCGCCAAAGACGTGGACTTTGCCTTTTGCAAAATTGCCTGCAGCATTTGCCTCAAACTCTGTGCGCACGCTTCCGAGCTGCCCAACAAGCCCAGCCGTTCCTATTTCGACCTTGCGCTTCCCTGTTTTTACGACAAGATACACAACTGCCAGCACCAACATGCCCGCCACAGCGGCAATCGAGCCAACCATCAAGCGATCTACGGTAAAGCCTTCAGCTCCCCATATCATATCCGTGTCGACGAAATAAATTGACCCTAAAACGAAGCAGATTATCCCCGCAGCACCCCATATTCCGAATGAGGGAACCATCATTTCAACCACAAAGAACGCTCCCCCCAGTAGGAGCAGGGCAAGTCCTCCGAAATTTATGGGCAGAACTTGCGCAGCAGTAAGCGATAAAATCAGGCAGATTACTCCGACGACCCCGGGCAAGATAACGCCGGGATGAAATAGCTCGATGGCGATACCGACCATCGCACCAAGACCCAGCAGCACAGCGATGTTAGGGTCCGACAATACGGCGACTACCTGCTGTCGCAGCGTCATTTCGATTTCCCTTTGTGGAGCCTCGCGAAGATCTTTCAGCGTAACCGGATTCCCGTTAACTGTTATCGTGCGGCCTTCAGCGTCGGCTAGGGCTCTGCTCAAATCGCTCGCTATATAATCAATAACGTTTTCATCCAGCGCTTCTCGGTCTGTAATCGCAACACTTTCGCGCACAGCCTGCTCGGCCCATCTAACGTTTCGACCTCGCTGCTCTGAAATGGCTTTAATAAGAGATACGGCGAAGTTTTCAAGCTTCTCACGCATGTCGCCGCCAACGTCTTGACCACTTCCCGTTACGGGATGAGCGGCACCGATCGTAGTTCCCGGGGCCATTACCGCAAGATGACCCGCAAGAGTAATAAATACTCCTGCCGATATCGCGCCGCCCCCGCTTGGAGAGACGTAGACCATAACTGGAACTTTGGACTGCAGGATGTTTTCGACCATGCTCTGCATACTAGTAAGCAGTCCGCCTGGTGTGTTGAGTTTTACTACAAGCAGGCGTGCGCGTGCCTTTTCTGCATTTTCTATCGCCATTCGCAGATAGTCGTCTGTTGCTGGACTAATCGGTCCGTCAACGTTTGCGATCATTACCGTGCCCAAATCAGACTGCTCATCTGATACAGCCACACTAACCAGACAGCCGACCAGAACACTTATTAGCAGCGTAAGACGCAAGCATCGAAAGTAAAACTTACTCATTGCGCTTCAATCCCTAAATGTCGCATTACTTCTCTCAAATCATCCCAAAACGGTCGTTTAGCTTCGGCATTGCGCAGTATATACGCGGGGTGAAAAGTCGGCATCAGCGGAACGCCTTCCCACTCCTGCCACGTGCCGCGAATTTTTGTGATTCCACCGCGATCGCCAGTAAGAGCCTTTTGCGCTGGAGCACCAAGAGTTATTATCGTTTGCGGCCGTATGGCTCGAAGCTGACCAAACAGAAATGGTAGACACGACTCAACCTCGTCGGGCAGAGGAGTTCGGTTTTCTGGGGGACGGCACTTGACCACGTTGCAAATGTAAACATCTTCCCGCCGCAAATTCAGCCCTTTGGTGATCGCTGCTGTCAACAGCGCTCCTGCCCGACCGACGAATGGTTCACCTTGACGGTCCTCGTCTGCACCAGGTCCCTCACCGACAAACGCAATTGGGGGCCGGGTGGTGTTGCCTACCCCAAACACAACAGATTTGCGCGTCTCGCATAGGCGACATTTTCTGCAGTTAGATGCCTCATAAGCAAGGGATTCTATCGCAGGCGCCTCCGCTTTGATATCGTCGGCAACTTCGGTCGCTGCGAAACTGCGCGGCAGTCCGTGAAGGCCGCTTAAGTGAATTTTTAACTGTTTCGCGATATCAGCTCTCGCGCTCAACTTTCCTGCCTCAAAGTTTTCGAGCTCTCGCTACAATCTTAGCTGCAACGAGAAGCTTGTCGGCTGTGGAAATCTCTTCCTGTCTACCTGTACGATCCAACAGCCAAACTCTGTTAGTGTTCTTTTCAAACGAGTCGTGCGCGAAGTTGCCGACAATTAAGTCGCTGTTCTTCTTTGTTAACTTTTCTTGCGCCCACGCAATCAATTCGTCTTGCTCGCCGGTTTCTGCGGCAAAACCAATCAATCGCAACGGCATACCGCTTTGTGCTTCGATCGATTCTCGGGTGCTGCCCAGCTCGCGCAGGATGTCTGGCGAGGGCACCATTCTTATCGAATACTCCTCGTCCTTGCTATGCTTCAGTTTGCTGCTAGATATTTCCGCTGGGCGGTGATCGCTAACGGCAGCGACCATGAATACATATTGCTTCTGGTGTTTCTTTAAATCCGCTGGTGCGCCTACCTGCTCCATCACTGCGCGATGCATTTCAAGAGCAGTTGTAACATTTATCGTCTTCACACCGGCAGGCGGAGTTAAGGCGCTCGGACCGGAAATCAAAGTGACATCGGCTCCGCGGCTCGCAGCGGACTGAGCAATCGCATATCCCATTTTCCCACTCGAACGATTGCTGACGAAGCGAATCGGGTCTAGATGCTCGCGTGTTGCACCGGCTGTAACTAAAACGCGAGTTCCTGCGTAATCCTGAGGAGAGGTTGCTGTCCCAAGGGCCTGCAAAATAGCGTCGTATTCTGGTAAGCGACCGCTTCCGGTCCAGCCGCAAGCTAAAAAGCCGTCTCCCGGCTCCAACACCAGGGCGCCGCGCGCACGCAGCTTAGAAACATTTTCCTGAGTTGCCGCATTATTCCACATATTGACGTTCATCGCAGGAGCAAAAACTAGTGGCGCAGTGCTGGCAAGCAAAACGGTAGTGCACAAATCATCGGCAATGCCATTGGCGGCTTTAGCGATTAAATCAGCAGTCGCTGGCGCAACCAACACCGCGTCTGCGCTATCTGCGAGTTCAATGTGGCCCACAGCAGCTTCTTCTTGAAGGCTGAACGTCTCTGCGCGCACGCGCTCTCCCGCGAGAGTTTGCAGCGTCATGGGAGTGATAAATTTCGCTCCTGCTTCAGTCAACACCACTCGCACGCGCGCGTCTTTCTTCTTTAGTAGCCTGATAAGCTCCGCGCTCTTATATGCTGCGATCGAACCGCCTACCATCAACACAATCGTACTGCCGCTAATCATAGCTTTTCATAAGCTCCTACTTACTGCGCCCTGACAAACGGATTGTGGCGCTTTTCCTGACCGATTGTGGTGTCCGGTCCGTGACCCGATAGGACAATTGTTTCGTCAGGCAACACGTAAAGCTTCTCTCTGATACTGCGAACGAGCGTATCAAAGTCACCACCCGGAAGGTCGGTACGACCAATCGAACTTGCAAATAAAGTATCTCCCGCAATTAACACAGGAACATCGCCTGCACTTTCAAAGAATAACGAAATATGACCTGGGGCGTGGCCAGGCGTAAATAAAACACGAGAGTCGTATTCGCCTACGTTAAAAGTGTCGCCGTCATCCAAATACACGTCTGGCTCGCGTACATTTCGATAGTCACCGCTAGGCAGGCCAAACATTTGAGCCTGGGTTTCAATACTTGCTCGCATGTCTTTCTCATTAGGGTGCGCATAGAGTTTCGGTGAAAAACCTGCTTCATGTAAGCGCTCTTCAAGCGCCGCAAC
>JAGRAN010000016.1:4495-11823 GCA_020434585.1 Bdellovibrionales bacterium | reverse complement strand
GCTCGTGCTAGAAAAAAGAATCCGACAATTCTGCTGGAAAGGTGTAACTACAAGTGTTTTTATCTGCATTGAGCGAAAGGCCTAATTACGCTGATCCATACGGTATTTGGGAACAGTATCACGGAAGGCAGACTAATACAGATGAATGGCCTTAGGCCATCCGAACAACAAACTGCAATAAATCTCTGGAAGTACGCAGTAAATGCGAAGCGAACGCGGGGAAAACAGCCTAAATACGACGCCAGAAAACGTCGAGGAGCTCGTTGGCTCTGTCGCTCGAGTTACATTCCAGAGTCCGGATAGCGGTTTTGTTGTGTTGAAAGTCGAGCCTAGCTCTGACTTCTCCTCGGCCGAAGGGGGGCTACTTACCGTAGTTGGCGAAACCAGCACCGAAGTTCATCCTGGAATGTGCATTGTAGCCGCCGGAGATTGGCAGGAGCACGATAAGTTCGGTACCCAATTTCGCGCCTTGTCTATTAAAGAGCGGCTCCCTCACGGCCGCGATGCTGTAATTCGTTATTTAGCCGGCAGCAACATCAAGGGGTTCGGTCCGGCTACTGCCGAACGCATAGTGGATATGTTTGGCGAAGATGCTCTGCGCGTTATTCGTGAGGAGCCAGAGCGGCTACTAAAAATTCCAGGAATTGGACGCAAGCGTCTCGAGGATATTCGCAGCGCCTGGGGTGATAAAAGCCGACGAGAAGAGCAGGAGCTGTTCTTTCATGACCTCGAGCTTCCACGGTGGATTCAAAAGAAACTTTTCCAACACTACGGCGCTAGGGCGGTCGACGTAATCCAAAGAGACCCGTACCTTCTGGTAAAGAACATACCAGGAGTTGGCTTCAAAACTGCTGATAAAATAGCGCAGCACTTAGGCATCGATCATCGCTCTGATCAGAGAATCGCAGCGGCGATTATTCACGTGCTTCAGAAGGCCCTTGATGACGGACATTGTTACGTTCCATCCAGCAGAATTTCCCCAAAAGCTGAGTCGCTTCTAGGTTTCGCAGATTCCGACGCGTTTCACGAAGCTGTTCTTAGGCTGACCGCCGAGGGGCAAATTGTAGAAAACGATTCCCGCTTGTACTTACCAAATATTCGCGAAGCAGAGCAGGCAGTAGCTGCCGATATAGCAGAACTCGTTGCAGGTGTAGCTCCTAGTCCGCAGATTCCTGCGAGCATCCTTGCAGATATTTGCTCTAAGCCCCTGCTTCTCTCCGATAAGTCGCTTCGCCTTTCGGAGGCGCAGGCAGAAGCCGTCAAACTCGCCGCTGAGCGAAAGCTGTTAGTCGTAACCGGAGGTCCTGGCTGCGGAAAGACCACTGTGGTTCGTGCAATTGCCAAAATGTTTAGAACCGCTGGATTGGTCCTGAAACTTGCCGCCCCGACCGGACGTGCGGCACAGCGTCTCAGTGAAGTTTGTGGAATGGAAGCATCAACAATTCATCGCCTACTGCGTTTCGACCCCGTCCATCGCAGCTTTGTTCATAACCGTGACAATAAACTAGAAGCAGATGTAGTAATTATCGATGAAACTTCAATGGTCGACTTACTGCTCGCTCGAAGCCTGCTAGAGGCACTTCCAAAAAGCGCACGCGTTCTCTTTGTCGGAGATGCTGACCAGCTGCCCAGCGTGGGGCCCGGTCTTTTCCTTGGTGATTTGCTTCGCGTTGAACAGGTACCCCGCATTCAGCTGACTACACTTTTTCGACGGGACGAACAGTCTGATATAACTCGAATTGCGCACGAATTAAATTCAGGCCGCACCCCTAACATACCCCGACCCGACGGGAAAACGCGCGGCGAAGCTTACTTTCTTGCTGCAAGCGACCCGATGGAAGCTGCATCCCTCGTCGAACGTCTTGTCGTTGAGCAGATTCCCAAAAAGTTCGGCATCGAATCTTCTGATGTCACGGTTCTTTCTCCTATGAACCAGGGGGATTTAGGGATCGAAGCGCTTAATCAACGTTTGCAGTCTCGAATTGTTCCCGACCGCCCCTCACTTCCGCGAATTAAACTGCGCGCAACGGAAATCCGACTTGGGGACCGCGTCGTTCAGCGAGTAAATAATTACCAACTCTCAACAAACGGGGTTTTTAACGGCGACCAAGGCGTAGTCGTCGGAATCGACCCGATTGAGCGCACCGCTACAGTGCAGTTGTGGGACGGGCGAGAAGTCGACTACCCAGCGGATGCGGTGTCCGAGTTAGATCTTGCTTACGCAATCACAATTCACCGTTCACAAGGCTCTGAAGTCCCTGCGGTCGTGCTTATTCTTCACGACAGTCATTATATTATGCTTGAACGCCAGCTTGCCTACACTGCTGTTACACGGGCGAAAAAGCTTTTAATTGTTGTCGGGACAAAACGGGCTCTAATCCTCGCCGGCAAAAGAACGCGCAGCCGCAAGCGCTTTAGCTCTCTTGTTCAGGAGATTCAACTTGCGCTGGGTGCGGGTGTCAGCGAGTCTGCGCCAGAACCTTTTTAATCTCGGGCAGCATACGTTCTGCACACTCCCGTCCGGCCTTAATCCCCTCAACTCCGCGGTGAAAATCCAGTAGTCCAATATTTGCTACTTCAGGCTGCAACAAAACATCAGGCGGAAACTCGCTAAGCCGATACTTAGTCAATTGTTGCTGCGAAATAGCTAAGGTTCGCTCAAGCATCTCAAAATAGTTTGGCTTGCGCACATCGTCTTCCTGACTCAGGTCTCGAAGTGATAACATGCTCGAAATCGATCCGAGATATTTCATTGCTGCATCGAGTGAGAGAAACGTGCTCTTCGGCACCTCTTCCCCGGAACCCTTTGCAGCCTTTTGACGATGTTCAAGATGGCCGAACAAATCGACTGCGATAACTATCTCTGCCCCTAGATCTTTCGCGGCTTTAACTGGGACCGGATCGAGCATACCGCCATCAACTAACATCCAATTTGCTTTCGGAATCGGGGTGAAGATCAGCGGAATTGAAAAACTCGCTCTCGTCGCTTCTAATAGGTTGCCCGAAGAAATGGTCACAACTTCGCCCGAATAGACATCCGCACATACCGCTGCATAAGGAATTTTTAGGTCTTCGATATTCTCTACACTTACGAATTCTCGCAAAAAATCCAGCGCCTTTTTCCCGGAGAAAGCTCCGCTGAAGGACCATGCGGGACTAAGCAGCTGTGGAATCTCAAAGAACCGGATTTGTTTCGACCGCTCCGTTAAGCGAGCTAAACTCCGATTCGCGTATACTGCGCCAATCAGCGAACCGATACTCGTTCCGGCAATCGCGTCGAAGTGGATGCCCGCTTCGTCGAGCACCTGCAAAATTCCAATATGAGCAAAGCCGCGAGCTCCACCTCCGCCAAGTGCAATTCCGAGTTTCATATAAGTCCTCTACTTAGCCTTTAACTACCTGCGCCGGACCAGAGCAGTCGGCACATTAAACACGACGCAATTATACCAGCAAAGTCTGCCAGTAGAGCTGCGACTAGCGCGTGGCGAATTCGTGTAATTCCAACCGCGCCAAAATAGACCGCAAGAACGTAAAAGGTAGTCTCAGTACTTCCCTGCATAGTCGAAGCCAGATATGCACTATAAGAGTTAGGGTCTTGTGCAACTAGGTCACTCATAATTCCAAAGGCACCGCTTCCTGAAAGCGGCCGCACTAGTGCCATAGGCAAAACGTCAGCAGGCATAAAGATGATTCCCGTAATCGGATTCAACAACCCTGCGAGTAAGGCCATTGCTCCCGAAGCGCGAAACATTGCAATCGCAACTAGAATTGCGACCAAAAATGGAATAATTCGAACGGCGATATCGAAGCCCTGCTTAGCTCCTTCCGTTACAGCTTCGTAAATTTTGACCCCACGTGCTACACCGTATGCAATAATCAGCAACATTAATGCAGGCATAAGCCAGAAAGTCATCAACTCGTTTATGAGAAAATCCAACAAGTCCTGCGCCAACATCGCTCGGTATCCGGCTGCAGCACCAAACAGTATAATTAAACTCCAGCCCAAATAGGGATGAAGGGAGTGCTGCCCAGTTCGCAAATGGCTGAAATCTTCCTGTTCGACGACTAGTTCTATTTCCTCGTCAGCACTTGCAGATGATCTACGCTTAGGAGGCTGATATGCCTTGTCTCTCAGGGCGAGTGTTAGCGCTGCACAAACACCTACCAGCGTTGAAATAATCGTGGCCGCAAGAGTCGGTAAGAATATTGCAGCAGGTTGGGCAGCACCAGCCGCAGCCCGTACACCGATTACACCAAGGGGCAGCAAGGTTACGCTCGATGTATTAATCGCTAGGAACAAACACATCGCGTTGGTTGCTGTGCCGGGTATCGGGTTAAGTTTATTAAGCTCGACCATTGCTTTTATACCAAGTGGAGTCGCAGCATTTCCCAGGCCGAGCATATTAGCTGACATGTTTAGAATCATGGCGCTCATCGCGGGGTGATCGGCCGGAACGTCGGGAAAGAGCCTGACCATCAGTGGCCGCACAGCTCGAGCTATCGAATACATGAGCCCTCCGGCCTCAAGTACCCGGACCATACCCAACCAAAAGGCCATGATCCCAATTAGGCTAATAGCTAAACTAACGGCGCTTTTAGCCGATTCGAAACTCGCATCCGTTATGTCGTGCATATGTCCGGTAAAACCGGCAAACAGCACCCCGCCTGCGATAAACAGAACAAAAACGATATTGATTGCACTTGAGCGTTCGCTGCTGGAATCCATAGGCACTCAAAAATCCGCACCAACCCCTGAGCCGGCGTTTACCACCTGGCTAAATACCTATAAACTAAGAGACTTTCTTTTGCATTTTTTCGCAACAAGAAACTGGGAATTCCCCATAATGACCTATGCACCGATGGGTTGTACGCCCTGCGTACCAAGCTGTCGAAAAGCGAAGGTTTTACAGATTACGGTTTTTTGGAAGCACGGCGCTTCTAAGAGACCGATTTTGCTGTGTACTTCGCTTTTTCTTTGAAAATTTTCTTTGGGTAGTCAGTAAACGCACCTCTCCGTGAAGCTCGAAGCTTCGCCGAGAGGTGCAGACGCAAACTAAGATTTTTCGAAGTTTTGCGTATTGGAAAACACTTCACTCACTTGAGACCTTTTCAACAGTGTCGTGCCTCGAGGCCCTTAGCCTGGAGGCACGACACTGTTGTCGCTGCCTGCGCGTAGCCCGCGCAGTTTCACTCGGTGGTGGCAAGCATTCGCGAGCCATCACAGGTTGTCAACCCTGGATATGAGACACCCAGGGTCAAGTGTCCGTTAAGTCGGACAGGAGGTTCTCAAGATGACGCAGACGCAAGCAAAGTCCGGTTCCAGCAACGCGATCGTCCTCGAGGCGGTCCAGCTCGGTGAGCGGCGTGAGGTCATGATCGGCTTCGGCACCAGCGGGAAGAGTACTCTCGCCGCCGACGCGATCAACCTGGCGCTCTCCATGGCCGGCAAGAGTGCGAAGGTCGGAACGGTGGTCTTCCAAGACCCCGACTCCGGCGAACACTTCGTGCTGAACGTCGACGTCGACGACCAGCGCGGTGCGTACCTCAAGTACATGCACCTCGTTGACTCGCTCGGCGCCGCGAAGTCGAAGGCCCGGATCGTCCGCGACGACAAGGGCGTGCACCTCACGTGGGAGGACGAAACGAAGGAGCACCCGCACACGCCGTGCATCGCTCCCCGTTTCCAGATCCCCTCGGACGGAGGCACGTTCAAGGCGTCGAAGTTCGACTGGGTGGCCATCCTCCCGGATGGCCGGATCGTTCCGCTCCTCGATGTCCTCGGCGACCGTTTCCTGTGGAACTTCCGCGGGGAGAACGCCAACGGCACGATGCGCATCTTCGACGACGCGGCGACCTTCCTGTACACGCTCCTGGTGACGCGCAAGCGCCGCAACAACAGGATCGTGGTGACGATGTCCCTCCGGGCGCCGTCGCAGGAAGGTGGAGACAAGCTCGGCAAGGAGATGCCGATCGGCAAGTCCGTGATCGACCAGCGCCGCTGGATGTTCGCGGTGGTCGAGTCCTACGACAACGGCAAGACCTGGGTCCTCAGCGACGCGAACTTCTTCAACGGGAAGCCGAAGAAGAGGTGCGACGCGTGCGAGGGTGTGACGGACGAGAAGAAGCTGTGCCTCGTGTGCCGCTTCGGACCGTTCCGCCTGCCCAACCACGACTTCGAGGACGCGTCCAACACCAGCGGCGAGCGCAAGCACCGCAAGGAGGGACGCAAGGGTGGTGGCGGTAAGGTTCGGAGGCAGAAGACGGGTGGAGGCCAGCGCAGCCCGCGCTCGGTCTACACCACGGACGACACCCCCGCTCCCGGCTCCGGCACCATGGCGGCGGCGCTTCGTGATGCGAAGCTCGTCGACGCCGAAGGCAAGGTCACCCTCCCGGTGACGAGCGACGGTGACGGTTCCCCGGCTGTTGCCGAGGCTGCCGAATCCGCCGAGTCGTAGGAGTTCGCTGAGACCGGCGCGGATCGTGTCTAACACATCCGCGCCGGTCGCTCTCTCCTGGTTCGGGTGGGGTGCAGATTTCCAATACGCGAGTGGTTCACACCAAAGGATACAGCCATCCTCGCGTGGCGGCGTCTGCACCTCACCCATTTTCAGCAGCAAAGACCCCTGCTACAAGGAAAGTAGATACTTTTCTAGAACTACAATTTGATCTCTAAGAATTGCGGCCTGCTCAAACTCTCTTGCCTTAGCGGCTTCAAACATTTGTTTTTCAAGTTTAAGAATTAGCTGCTTGGTCTCGGTGCGGTCTCTCGGGAGTTCTCCCACACCTGATTCGGCGCTAACGACCTCTTCGAGCTCTTCTTTAGTAACGAGCATCGCTTCAGGTGCTCGCTTGACGGTGGTTGGAATAATTCCGTGCAGCTTGTTGTGTTCAGCTTGAAGCTGTCGCCGACGTTCTGTCTCCCGAAGCGCAGCTGCAATCGATTTCGTTTCGCGGTCGGCGTATAGAATTACCTTACCGTTAACGTTACGGGCCGCGCGACCGATCGTTTGGATCAGGCTCCGTTCAGAACGCAAAAAACCCTCTTTGTCCGCATCGAAGATTCCAATCAAGCTTACTTCAGGAAGGTCCAATCCTTCGCGCAGTAAGTTAATTCCAACCAGAACATCGAAAAGGCCCTCACGCAGCCCCCGAATCAACTCAACACGTTCCAGCGTATCGATATCTGAGTGGAGATACTTTATTTGTACGCCGATTTCACGGTAGTACTCCGTCAGGTGTTCGGCCATTTTCTTCGTGAGCGTGGTAACTAAAACTCGTTCACCAGCATCAACAGTCTTGCGAATTTCTGCCAAGAAATCATCAACCTG